>JBIOHU010000018.1:0-26445 GCA_044449225.1 Gemmatimonadales bacterium
GATGTGGATTCTCCTCGTCTCGTTCGTCGGCGGATTCCTGCTCGTCGAATCGTCCGGACTGCTCGGACGCACCCCCGTCACTCCGACGACCGCCGTCGCGACGGTCAACGGCACCGACATTCTGTACACCGACTGGCAGCGGCGCTCTCAGGAGCTTGTTCAGCAGCAACAGCAGCAGGCGGGCCGCTCACTGACCCAGGACGAGATCACCCGAATCGACAATCAGGCATTCGAGAACATGGTCGCGGACATCCTGCTCCAGCAGGAGTACCGCAAGCGTGGCATCGTCGTCTCTGACGACGAGCTGCGCGATTATGCGCGTTTCGCGCCGCCCCAGTGGGTGCAGACGGCGCCCGACCTGCAGACCGATGGGCGGTTCGATCCGGCCAAGTACCAGCGCCTCCTCGCCAGCTCCCAGGCTCGCCAGTCAGGCCTCCTCGTCGCGCTGGAGCAGTATTTCCGCTCCGAGATTCCGAAGGAGAAGTTGTTTGAGCAGGTGACAGCCGGGTTGTACGTCACCGACACCGAGCTCTGGCGGGCGTGGCAGGACTCCCACGACAGCGCATCGATCGCCCTCGTGGCGTTCAAGCCGACTCCGACGGCGGCCGATTCGAACATCACGGACAGCGACCTTCACGCCTACTACGACGCGCACAAGGCCGATTTCGACCAGCCGGCTCATGCGCGACTCAGCGTCCTGTACATCCCGCGCGTCGTCTCGCGGGCGGATAGCGCTTCAGTGCGCACTCACCTCCTGGCCCTCCGTGCCGAGATCCTCGGCGGAGCGAAATTCGAGGACGTCGCAAAGCGCGAGTCCGCGGATTCGGCCTCGGCGGTCAGGGGCGGCGACCTTGGTAAGGTCGCGCGTGGGCAGCTCGTACCGGAGTTCGAGAAGGTTGCGTTCGCGCTCAAGCCGGGTGAGCTCTCGCAGCCGGTGCTTACCCCGTTCGGGTACCACCTGATCCGAGTGGACTCCAGCAGGAGCGACACGCTGCACGTCCGTCACATCCTGCTCCGTCTCCAGCCGAGCGACTCGTCGGCGGCGAGGGTGGACCATGAGGCCGACCAGCTCTCGACGCTCGCCGCAAGTGCGACCGACCCCGCGAAGTTCGACGCGGCGGCGAAGCAGCTCCACTTGACGCCGTTCTCCGTGTCGGCGATCGAAAACCAGCCGGCGATGCATGACGGCAAGTACGTCCCGAGCGTGAGCGCGTGGGCGTTCGGCGGGGCGACCGTCGGCGAGACGAGTGACCTCTTCGACGCCGACGATGGCTACTACCTCGCTCGCCTCGACTCCCTCGTCGCCGGCGGCACGAGCTTCGACGCGGTGAAGGTCGACGTGCGAGGCAGAATCGCGCAGGAGCGTGCGGTCGAACGCGTCGCGCCGGCGGCGCTTCAGCTGGCGAAGGAAGCGGCCTCCACTTCGCTCGAGGCAGCCGCGGCCAAGGCTGGCCGGACCGTCGTGAAGACCGGGATGACGACCCGCACGGGCGCCATCAAGGACTTCGGCAGTCTGGGTGAGGCGATCGGGGCCGCGTTCACCTTGCCGCTCAATACCGTCAGCGCACCGATCCGTCAGACCGATGGGGTCTTCGTGATCCGTGTGGACGGCCGCAAGCCATCCGACAAGCAGAACTTCGAGGCGCAGAAGAGCGACCTGCGCGCCCGGCGTCTCGATGCGCTCCGCCAGCAACGGGTCCAGATGTTCCTCGACGACCTGCGCAAGACGGCGAAGGTCGTGGACAAGCGCAAGGAGATCAACGCCGAGCTCCGGCATCAGAGCGCGACCTGATCGGTCGCTCACCAGGGAACGAGCAAGGGCGCACCATTCTGGTGTGCCCTTGCTCGTTCCGTCCATAACGCCGATGCCTTCGGGCGTTTAGATAAGCCGCTTCGGCTCCGGGCGCGCCTCTTCCGTCGTCTCGCGGCGAATCGTCACGTCGGGCGCGGGGAGACGCGGCTCGTTGCGCGGCTCCGGCTCGGTGATCGAGCGTTCGACTTCATTGACGTTCTTCTTGAACTCCCGGATTCCCTTGCCGAACGATGCGCTGATCTCCGGGATGCGCTTGGCGCCGAACAGCACCAGCACGATCACCAGCACAACCATCAACTCGCCAAAACCCAGATTGCCGAACATGGACGTCTCCTAGAAAAGCGACCGTGCGATGAGGTACGCGATGAGAACCCCCAGTAGGCTCAACAACGAAACGTCGAACGCAACCGGGCCGAGCGAGAACTTGAGGATCACCAGATCGAGCGTCACTGGCCCGAACGATGGTGTTACCCCGGTGGTGAGAAACTCCTTCACCGCGCCAACCGGAAGGAAGCGACGCGCAACCTGCGTCAGAGCTCCGCCGACGACGAAGCCGATAGCGAGCGTGACCAGGTGAAAGGTCGGACGATGCTTGGATGATCCGCGAGGTGGCATTACGAGCGCCGGTCCATGACGTAAAGGATAGCGTCGGCGAGCGCGTTGCGCGCCGGCGTGTCGGGAAGGCCGCCAAGGGCCTCCTCGGCCTGTCGTGCATACTGCTCGCCGCGCCGGCGCGCTGCGTCGATTCCGCCGGCCTCGGCCGTGAGCGCGATGACCTGCTGGATCTGATCGTTGCTCGGTGCATCCGTCTCGAACAGCGCCCTGACCGTGAGTCGTCCGGCTGAAGACAGCCGGGGTAGCGCGACGATCAACGGGAGCGTCATCTTGTGCTCCCGAAGGTCGAGCCCCGACGGCTTGCCGGTCACCGCCGCCGTGCCGGTGTAATCGAGCATGTCGTCGGCCACCTGAAAGGCCATGCCGAGCCGCTCACCATAGTGCCGCAAGGCCTCCCGATGCTGTGCGGCACCACACATGGCTCCCGTTTCGCAGGCTGCACTGAGCAGCGACGCCGTCTTCGCATGGATCAACGCCTCGTAATCGGCTTCCGTGAAGGCCAGCGCCTCCACCGCGGCCAACTGGCGCATCTCGCCGATCGTGAGCTGGGTCGACACCCCCGTCAGCACGCGCAGCAGGTCGAGGTCGCCGAGGGCGACGAGCGCCTCCAGCGCGCGCGAATAGAGGAAGTCGCCCATGATCACGCTCACCTGATGGCTGAAGAGCGAGTTCACGGTCGGCAGCCCGCGGCGAAGCGCCGAATGGTCCACCGAATCGTCATGCACGAGCGAGGCGAGGTGCATCAACTCCACGACTGCCCCGAGCGTGACCGCTCGTGGCTGGGGGCGGCCAGACGTCTCGCTCGCAAGCAGTGCCAGCGTCGGGCGGAACATCTTGCCCCGCATTCCGAGGAGGTGCCCACTGACCTGCTCGATCAAGGGTAGCTCGTGAGTCACGATGCGCCGCATCTCGAGCACGACATCGTCCAGTCGCTCGGCGACCGGCGCCTGGATCTCCAGGAGCGCCGGCGTGGCGGCAATGCGCACGCGCGCGGTTCCCGCGGTCACGAGCGCGTCCCTTCGACGGCCGCCATCCGCTCGCCAATGTCCCGGAACTGGATGTCCACGACGAACACCCGCTGGTAGTACTCCAGTGCTGCTTCATGCTGCTGACGCTCCTCCGCACAGCGGCCGAGCAGGTAGAGCACCCCGACCAGATTGTCGTCGGTCACGCCCTTCTCCGTGAGGGCGCGGGCGAGAATCGTCGCCGCCATGGAGTGCTGTCCTTTCTCTATGAAGCACGAGCCGAGGGCCTCATATGATGGCACCCGGTTGGTCGGCGCGCGAAGGGCCTTCTGGAACTCACCGATCGCCTCGTCGAGGAGTCCCATTTCCTTGTACGCGACGCCGAGGTCGTAATGGCTCTGATGATCCTCGTCCTCGACGTTCTCGGCGATGCCCTGCTTGAACTTCCGAAGCATGTCCTGGAAATCTGCTTCCTCGTCGCCGGTCGGCTCCTGCTCGGGGACCACCATGCGAGTGCTCTTCGCGACCTCGTCGCCGCGGAGCCATTCCCCGAGATTCACGAAGTCGTCGCCCGCCGCAACCGGCTGCGGCCGTGTGGTCGGCGCCGAAGAGGCCGAAGAGGCCGCACTCCCCGAGCGAGCCTTCGTGACCGGACGACCCCGAACAGGGGCTGCCGGCGTCGCCGGCTCCTCGGTCGCGGGGAAGCTCTCCAATGCCGCCTGGGCACGCACGTCGTCCGGCGCGAGATCGAGAACGCGCTGATAGATGGCGCGCGACTTCTCGAGCTGGCTGCCGCGGAACAGCGCATCGGCCAGCGCGAGATAGGCGTCGATCAGTCTCCCGCGCTCGTTGAGCCGGAAGGCATACTCCACGCGTTTCTGATGATGGCGTACCGACGACGGATTCAAGCGAACGATCTCGTCCGCCAGCGACGCTGCCGCGTCGAGATCGTCCTTCCGTTCCGACCCGATCATCGCCGCCTCGAGCTCGCGCACCCCGCCCTCCCGGTCGCCGGCGTCGAGCATCGCCTCGGCGAGTCGGCGACGAACGGAGTGGTCCTCAGGGTCGGAGTCCGCCATCGCCTGAAGGAGCTCGACCGAATGAGCGGCGATCACGGTCGATGGATGCGCCGCCGCATCCGGATTCTGCGGCGCCGCGGACCGGCTCGGCGGCGGCGCCGCGGCGGCTTCCTGTTCCTCCGGCTCCGTGAGCTCGACCATCTCCAGCTCCGGCTCGTTCCGGGAGCGGCCGGTGATCCCAGCGGTCGACTCCTGAGGGACCGGCAGCTCGAAGTCCATCAGCGGCGCTTCGGCCGCCGGATCCTCGCGCGAAGCCACATGCGGAGCCTGCGAGAAGTCCACGTCCTCCGGCATGATCAGCTCGAGGTCTCCCCCGATGGCACCCTCATCGCCCATCGGCTCCTCCTCCCGCGCCGGCCGGTTGGGGGACCGACCGGCCTGCGGAGGACTCGTCGGCTCGGCGAAGCCCGCGCCGGGCATCATGTCGAAGTCGAGCAGAGTGTCGGTGGTCTCACCGATCGATCCCCCCTGAGGAGCACTGTCGAATCCTGTCGTCTCGAGATCGAGAATGCTCCCGGAGTTGATGATCGCGGAGTCCTCGTCGAACTCGCTCGTCTGAAGGCCATCCAGGAGTCCCGGCTGCTGATTGTCCTCCATCCGCTCTATCTCGTCGGCACGCGTGACGCCGTCGAGCACCGCGGGCTCGATGGAGTCCGTCTCGAGGATGTCCGGAAGTGTTTCATCCGCCGATGGCGGCGCGAGATCCATGAAGGCGAGCGGCTCTGCTTCCTGCTGCGGCGGGCGCGAGAACGGCAAGTTCACCGGAGCGTTCGGAGCGGCCGACGGAGGAGCGGTCCTCGGCGAAGGAGGAGCCGCCGGCGCCGCCCTGGTCGCTGACACCTCGTCCTGCTCGCCGGTGGCGAGCAGATCGAGACCCTGCGTGGCGCGACGGGCGATCGCAGAACGGCGGTTGGCTGCGGCGCTGTCGTTGAGGTCGAGGAAGACGAGGTCGCCAGTCGGCCGGCGAGGCGCGCTGCTCGGAGTGCGTGGCGTCGCGTCGGGGTCGATCGCTTTCATCCTCGAGATCGTTGCCTGGGCCTCCGTATCGCGCCCCTCCTGCACGTACCGCTCGTAGAGGAGCTGGAACTGCTCGACCGCCTCCTCCCGGCGGTTCTGCTTCGTGAGCTGATCAGCGAGCATCAGCCGGATGTCGTCCTGATCGGGGCAGAGATCGGCGAACTCCTTCAGGGCGCGGAAGGCCTCGGTGGTCTTCCCCGCCTTCTGCATTCGATCGGCGTATTCGAGAAAATTCGCCTTGGCGTCGCTCTTGAAGCCCTTGTGGGCGCTGATCTTACCAAGCTTGTAGTAGATCGAGGCACGGCCGGGCGAGCTACGGAGGATCTTGTTGCAGAGCGCGATGGCGTTGTTGTAGAAGCCTGTCTCCACATAGTGGTCGACGGCCTTCTCGTAGTAATCCACCGCGTCCGCAACGTTGCCCTGCTTCAGGTGGATGTCGCCGACCCGGTTGAACAGGGTGACATCCACCTCCAGATCGGAGCCGTCGTAACTGTTGAGGATCTCGACGTAGACCGCCAGCGCCTTGTCGAACTGCTTCTTCAGCTCGAGCTCGGCTGCCTTTTTTTTCAGCTTGGCGACATCAGGCATCGGCGAGGGGCGGGGTCCGCGAAGGGCGTGCCCAACCTCGTGCGACGAGGGGGCTCAGCGGGGAAAAGCTACTGCTAAGTGGTGGATGTGACAAGGTTTGCCGCGTGCCCACGACGCCCGACATTGTCCCGCGCCGTACCAGTACGGCAGCTCGCGCAGGTCGTCGAGTTCCCACAATGCGAGATCGGCCGAAAAACCGGGCGCCAACTGGCCGACGCAGTCGGCCAGTCCCAGCGCTCCAGCGCCATTCACTGTGCCGGCGACCAGCGCTTCTCCGGCCGACAGCCGCAGCTGGCTCACGCCCAACGTGAGAATGAGCGGAAAGTTGGTCGTCGGCGAGGTGCCGGGATTGAAGTCGGTGGCGAGTGCGACTGCGACTCCCGAGTCGATCAGTCGGCGTGCGGGCGCCTGTTCGCGGCGGCCGAGAAAGAGCATCGTACCGGGCAGCAGGGTGGCGACGGTGCCGGCGCGGGCGAGCGCCGCGATGCCCTCGTCGCTCACGGCGGCGAGGTGATCGGCCGAGAGTGCCTGCAGCTCACCGGCGAGCTCCGCGCCGCCGCCCGACGTGAGCTCGTCGGCATGCAGCTTGATCGCCAGACCGGCCGCTCGCGCGGCGGTGAGTATGTGGCGCGATTCCTCAACCGTGAAGACGCCCGGCTCGCAGAATACGTCGGCGTACGAGGCGAGCTTCTCGCGCGAGACGGCGGGAAGCATCTCCTGGACGAGCAGCTCGACATACTCGCGACGGCCCGTCGCTCGCTCGCGGAAGTCGTGCGGGATCTCGTGTGCGCCAAGCCAGGTGGCACGCACACGCATCGGAAGCGCCTCGGCGAGGCGACGGATCACACGCAGCGACTTGAGCTCATCGTCGAGCGTCAGTCCGTAGCCCGACTTCACCTCGACCGTCGTGACGCCATGGGCCGCGAGCGCGCGCAGCCGCGGCTCGGCGAGCGCGAACAACGAGGCCTCGTCGCGTGCCCTGAGATCGCGCACGGAAGCGTGGATCCCACCGCCGCGGCGCGCGATCTCGAGGTACGGCACCCCGGTGGCGCGCAACTCCTGCTCCTCGTATCGCGCACGGCCGAAGATCGCGTGGGTATGGGAGTCGACGAACCCCGGCGTGAGCAGACCCTGCTCGCAGTCGACGATCGCCGCTCCGATCGCGCCAGCCCGCAGCACGCGTTCGTCGTCTACGGCCGTGATGCTTCCTCCCTCCACCAGCACGGCGACGCCGGATCGTTCCCCCGCGTCGGCCATCTCGTTTCCGCTTCGCGCGCGCGCGACACCCGCACAGGTCACCACCTGCCGCGCATTGACGAAGAGCAAGCGGTCCTCCCTCACGCAACCACGTGCGGACGGCCCATGACGTCCTGGACGCGCGACCACTCCAGCGGGGCTTGCGCCTCGCCCCGGCACGCGTAGAAGCAGGCGTTGCACGCGATCGGCTCGTACTTCCGGAAATCGCGCCAGTGGAAGTCGGTCGGAAAGTCGGGACAGCGCTTGACGTGGCCCGTCGGGTCGAGATGGATGGTGCGAAGTCCGGAACGACACGGTGCCGTGAGCTCGCCGCGGACATATCGCGGCACTTCGCGGAGGTACATGTCCGAACTGGTGATCACGCCGCGCCGCCGCCGCTTGTAGTCGAGTAGTCGGGCGATCACCCCGTCGAGCGCGGCGTGATGCTGCGCCTCCAGCAGGTGGTCGCGATTGCCGTTCTTCGCGTCGGTGTAGACACTGAAGTTCACCCCACAGCCAAGCGATGCGGCGCGCTCGACGATCGGCATCAGTTGATCGAGGTTGTCATCCTTGATCACGGTGTTGAAGCGGATGTTGTCGATCCCGCGCGCCCGCATGCCGTCGACGGCGGCGAAGATTTTCGCCGTCAGCCCGGGAATGCCGCGCGCCGCATCGTGTCGCCCATCCAGGTAATCGAGCGAGATGTTGAACTGGTGAATACCCGCGTCCCAGAGCGAGACCGCGCGCTCTGGTGTGAGCATGCCACCGTGAGTGATCAACGTCGTGTACTTGAGGCCGGGCACGCGCTCCACCGCCGCCACGAGCTGTTCGAGGTCGCGGCGCAGCAGCGGCTCGCCCCCGGTCCAGGTGACGAGCATGGGGCGAAAAAATCGCGCGGCATCGGCGAAGGAATCCAGCTCGTATTGGCGCGCCGAGGTGGGCGTCTTCCAGTAGTTGCAGAACCCGCAGTGCGCATTGCACCGTTCCGTGACCTCGAAGTGGACGAGCACCGGCCGCTTGCGAGCGACGGACCAGAGGTACTTCGCGATGAACATCGGGACGTGATAGGGCCTGAACCGCGCGGTGAGCACCTTAGCGCTCCATCGGAATCACGATGCCCGCGCGCCGCGCGGCTTCGCGTGCCGCCTCGTAGCCGGCATCGGCATGGCGCGCCACGCCGATACCGGGATCGTTGGTGAGCACGCGCTCGAGACGCTCCCGCATCTCGGGGGTGCCGTCGGCGACGATCACCTGGCCGGCGTGCAACGAGTTGCCGATGCCGACGCCGCCGCCGTGATGGAACGACACCCAGCTTGCCCCACCGGCCACGTTGAGCAGAGCGTTGAGGATCGGCCAATCGGCGACCGCATCCGTCCCGTCCTTCATCGCCTCCGTCTCGCGGAAGGGCGAGGCGACGCTTCCCGTGTCGAGGTGGTCGCGTCCGATCGCGATCGGTGCCGTGATCTCGCCTCGCGACACGAGGTCGTTGATCGCGACGCCGAACCGTGCGCGGTCCCCCTGCCCCAGCCAGCAGATTCGCGCCGGAAGACCCTGGAACCGGATACGCTCACGGGCAAGGGTGATCCAGCGTTTCAGATGCTCATCCTTGGGGAAGAGCTCGAGCACGAGCTCGTCGGTGCGATGGATGTCGCTCGGCTCGCCGGACAAGGCAACCCAACGGAAGGGGCCCTTCCCCTCGCAGAACAGCGGGCGGATGTACTCGGGAATGAATCCCGGAATCTCGAACGCATCCACCACGCCGGCGTCGAAGGCGACGGTGCGAACGTTGTTGCCGTAGTCGAACGTCACGGCGCCACGACGTTGAAGCTCCCGCATCGCCTGGACGTGCCGCACGGCCGTCGCCGTGCTCGCCGCGACGTAGGCAGCCGGGTCGCCATCGCGCAGCATCGACGCTTCGGCTGTCGTCAGCCCGTCGGGGATGTAGCCGCGCAGCATGTCGTGTGCGCTCGTCTGGTCGGTGAGCACGTCCACCAGGACGTTCAGTCGGATGAGCTCCTCGAGCGCCGGCGCGGCGTTCATCACCACGCCAACGGATAGCGCGCGTCCCTCGCGCCGCGCCGCTTCCACGAGGGCAAGCCCCGCCTCGAGCGACTCCGCCTTCACATCGCAGTAGCCGGTGGCGAGCCGCTTGTCGATGCGCGATTCGTCGACGTCGAACGCCAGCATCGCGGCGCCCTGCATCGTCGCCGCGAGGGGTTGGGCGCCGCCCATTCCGCCAAGTCCTGCCGTGACGACGAGCCGCCCGGCCAGCGAGCCGCCGAAGTGCTTTCGCGCCACGGCGCCGAACGTTTCATACGTCCCCTGTACGATCCCCTGCGAGCCGATGTAGATCCACGAACCGGCCGTCATCTGGCCGTACATCATCAGGCCGCGCCGCTCCAGCTCGCGGAAATGCTCCCAGGTCGCCCACCGACCGACGAGGTTGGCGTTGGCGATCAACACCCGCGGAGCCGAGGCATGGGTGCGAAACACCCCCACCGGCTTGCCGCTCTGCACGAGCAACGTCTCGTCGTTCGCCAGCTCGCGCAGCGACTCGACGATGGCATCGAACGCCTCCCAGCTTCGCGCCGCCTTTCCCGTTCCGCCGTAGACGACCAGATCGTCGGGGCGCTCGGCCACCTCGGGGTCGAGATTGTTCATCAGCATGCGGAGGGCCGCCTCCTGCTGCCAGCCCTTGCAGGAGATCGCGGTCCCTCGCGGCGCTCGCACCGGCCGCGAACCCGACGGCGCCCGTGCCACGGCGGTCATTCCAGCTCTCCCTGCAAGGTGAAATGTCCGCGGTCGATCGCCACGGCAAGCGACGTGATGTCGCCCGAGAGCACGCGGTCCCGTCCCAGCGGCGCGATGAGGTCGCGCACGAGACGGTGTCCGCGCGCCGCGCCACGACCGGCGCGCAGCGGCGCGCGATAATCGAGTCCCTGCGCGGCGCACATCAGCTCGATCGCAAGCACGTGTCGTGCATTCTGAACGATCCGGCGCAGCTTCCACGCCGCCCCCATCGCCATCGGCACGACGTCCTCCTTGCTTCCGTCGGTCGGAATCGTGTCCACGCTCGCGGGATGCGACAGCACCTTGCACTCGCTGGCGAGCGAGGCGGCCGTCACCTGGGCCATCATGAACCCTGAGTTGACCCCGGCATCCGACGTCAGGAACGGCGGCAGTCCCTGGTTGAGATCCGGATGGACGAGGCGATCGGTGCGACGCTCCGACATCGTGGCGAGGTTGGTGAGGGCGATGGCGAGGAAGTCGAGCGCCATCGCGACCGCCTGGCCGTGGAAGTTCCCGCCGCTCAGCAGCTCCGCCGTCTCGGCGAACACGAGCGGATTGTCGGTCGCCGCATTGAGCTCCCGGCCGATGACACCGGAGCAGAAGTCGATCGCGTCGAGCACCGGGCCGTGCACTTGTGGCATGCACCGCAGGGCGTACGGGTCCTGAACCCGCGGATCGTTGTCGCGATGCGACTCGCGGATCTCGCTGTCGCGCAGCAGACCGCGCAGCAGCGCCGCACTTGCCGCCTGCCCGAGCTGCCCGCGCGCTTCCTGGATTCGGCTGTCGAACGCCACCGGAGTGCCGAGCAGCGCCTCGAGCGACATGGCGCCGGCCAGGTGGGCGACCTGCCAGAGCCGGTGCGCGTCGACGACGGCCAACGCCGCGACGGCGGTGTGCGCCTGCGTACCGTTGATGAGGGTGATCCCTTCCTTCGGGCCGAGCCGCACCGCGCCGATCCCGGCCCGGGCCAGCATCGACGATGCCTCCCCATGCTCGTTGCCGCGATGCAGCTCGCCTTCTCCGATCAGCGCGAGAGCGAGGTGGGCCAGAGGCGCGAGATCCCCACTGGCGCCGACGCTGCCCTGCTCCGGGATTGGCGGGTAGAGACCGGCGTTCAGCATCGCCGCGAGGGTGTCCACCAGCAGCGGCCGCGCGCCGGAGTAGCCCTTGGCGATCACGTTCGCCCGCAGCAGCATCATGGCCCGCGCCTCGCGCTCGGGCAGCAGCGGGCCGACGCCGGCGGCGTGGCTACGCACGAGGTTGACCTGCAGCTCGTCGAGCCGGTCGCGCGGGATTGCGACGTCGGAGAGCTTGCCGAAGCCGGTCGTCACCCCGTACGCGACGGCGTTGCGCTCCACGAGCGCCGAAACGACCTGGTTGGCCAGCTCCATGCGCGCTCGCGCCGCCGGCGCGAGCTCCACTCTCGCACCGTGCACGGCGACGGCAACGACGTCGTCGAGCGTGAGAGATTGCCCATCGAGTACCACGGCAGTCGGCATCCGGTGAATGTCCTTCGCGCGACGGGACAATACAAGTGAGGGGTGACCGCTGCCTCAGAACCCTTCGTTCTTGTACGTGGACTTGTGATAGTCGAACTTCAGATCCGGCTCCGCCTTCAGCGAGATGAGGAAGCTGAACGCGAAGCTGCCGGTCGGATTCTGGGTAAACGCGAAGATCGCCCGCCAGTCGTGCAGGTCGCGTTGCAGCGACACCACCTGGGTGGCGAAGTTCCGGTTCTCGAAGTCGTACATCGTGTTCCAGCTCGCCGACCAATGCTCGGTGACGTTGAAGCTCATGTCGCCGCCCAACGTGGTCGTGTTGGGCACCCGATAGACCGGTGAGCCCGGCAACCCTGACGTCACGGGCACGGCGGTGTTCGGATTGGTGCGCGCCTGCGCGACGCACTGCTGGTAAGCGAGGACGAGTACCGGGGTGTTGAACTGCGAGCAGAGGATGGCCGGATCGAACTGCAGCACGTTCGCCCCGGTGATCGGCCGCTGGCGCGACGAGCTGAAGTTCAGCGACACCTGCCATCCCTTCGTCACCGTCGGAAGCAACGCCGGATTGCGCGCCGCACGACCGGCGACCGGTTGGGACGCGACCTGGCGCGCGAAGCGGTCGTCGGCCGATTTGTCGAGCATGTCGCTTCCGGGGACGCTCTGCGGCACCGCCTTGCCGAACAACCGTTGGAAGACGGCAAATGGATTGGCCGTGTTGCTGAACTGGAACGACGCCGTGATCCCCTCGCGGAATGGGCTGAACTTCGCCGAGTCGCTGACGGTGGATCCCTGGAACAGCGAATAGCGTACGCCGAGGTCGAGTCCGGGCAACAGATCGGAGCGGACCGTGTACCCGAACGACTGCGTCGTGAGGCCGCGGATCGCGGAATGGGTGTATTTCGCCCGCTCGAAGTCGTAACTCAGCGCGTCGAAGTTGAGTGACAGAAGCTTCAGCTTGTCTCCTGCCTCGGGATTGGAATCGTTCGCCGTACGGGTCTTCGCCTCGATGTTGGTGCCGAGCTGGAAGGACAATGAATTCTGCCGCAGTCCGCCGAGGTATCCGTTCAACTGGCCGTCCGCGCCGACGCGCGTGCGCCCCGTCGCGGCGAGGAAGTCGTCGCTCACGTTGGCGCTCGGGGCGTAACTGTAGCTGAAGGTCGGCGATATCGAGTGCCGGATACGCGTGAATGGCCCGAATCCGCCGAACAGACCGAACAGCGTCGGCGACGCCGACAGGCTGAACGTCGGCCGCTTCGATTGGTGCACCCACTCGCCCCCCGTTCGCTCATTGCGGATCCAGAACGATGAGCCGTCGACGTTCTGCAGCGACACCGACGGGCTGAGATTGAACCGGTTTCCCGCCACCGGAGGCAGGGTGAAGGCGGGCGTCCAATCGGCCTGGCTGCTGAAGGTAGTCGCGTAGATGCGCTGGGTCGCGATGCCGGTGTTCACGCCGGTCACGAGCTCGCTCTCCGGAAAATCGTTGCGGCGTGACGAGATCGTGAAGCTGTTGCCCAGATCGTAGCCGAAGATCTGAAGTGGCGTATTGAACGACAGGTTGCTGTCGTAGGAGTTCCGGCGGAGGGTGTCGCCGAAGATCGAGTCGCGGCCGGCCGCCGTTTGGCCCAGCCGCAGCAGCAGCCCGAGCGAGGACGGCTGGTCGATGTTCGTGATCTGATGCGACGTGTAGTTGAGGCTGGGCGTCCAGACGAGCCATTTCGCCAGGCTCAACGGGCTCGTCGTCATGCTGAAGGTCGGGAACGCCTGGTCCACCTGCGATCGACCTGGTGACTGGCTGCGCGTGCCGCCGAGGCTGAAGCTCGCCGGCCCGACCTTCTGGGTGTAGGTCGCCGAGGAGCGGATCGTCGACAGCACCTGATACGGGTTCACCGTCGTCTGCCGCTGGACTCGTTCGTTGCTGGAATAGTTCAGATCCATGCGCAATGAGCTGTTGCGCGTGAAATCCTCCGAGTGCCCCCACGTGACCGAGGTGTTCTTCTGGTCTCCCTGCATCGTCTGGGACGCCGCGAGGCTGCCGGTGACATATCGATCCAGCCACTTGTAGTGCAGCTCGGCGTTGTATCGGGTGAAGCCGCCGATGTCCCCGATTGGGATCTCGCCGGCGGAGCTGCGCCAATCGAACCAGGCCTGCGCGTCCACGTAGTCGCTGAGTGCCCAGTAGTAACCGAGCCCGTCGATCTGGCGACGATAGGAGTGGCTGTTCCGCACGATGTCGCTCACGCCGATGTTCGGCGAGAGGATTCCGCTGTGGCGTCCGCTGCGGATGTCCTGGAAGAGGAAGGGGAGCCACATCACCGGCACGTCGCCGATGTACAGAATCGCCGGTCGCGCGACGATGAAGGTGCCGGTGCGCTTGATCTCCTTCGCCTTGAAGTAGTAATCGGGAATGGAGTCGTCGCAGGCGGTGACGGTCCCGTCGCGAAGGTAGTAGGTGGCGTCGTTCGCCTGTTTCGCCGTCGAATCGCGACCGCCGACGACGACCATCTCCTTGCCGGTGACCTGGATCGTCTGGCCGTTCTGCGCGATCGAGGTGCTGATGCGGCCGACGCTGGCCCGCCGGTTGGCGATGTCGTAGGTACCGGGCCCGCGACTCACCACCGGCGCCTGCCCGGGCGCGACGAACACGCTTCGTCCCGCCGAGTCGGTGCCGACGCGGACCGTGCTACCCGATCCGCTGTAGGTGATCGAGTCCGACTTGACGAGCTGCGAGTCCCGCTGCACGATGGCGCGCTTGGTGAACTGGAGCGCGCGCGTGATCGCGTCGAAGGTGATCTCCTCGGCCTGGTACCGCGTGACCGTGTAGCCCGGCATGTTTAGCAGACGCTGCATCACCGAGTCCGGGGCGACGAAATTGGCCTTGCCGATCGTGTCCTTCGCCGTCAGGGTGTCGCGACGAGTCAGGGTGTCGCCGCGCGCCCGCACCGAGTCGCCGCGTGACGCAGCGGCGCGGGTCGGGAGCTGTGCACCGGTGAAGGTGGGAGCGGCGGACAGCAGCGCGAGCGCGACGAGCGCGCGCCGCGGCAGTCTCACGCGGCCGCTCCGCCGGCGGGGTGCTCGGCCGCCGCCTCGGCACTTTCCCGCTCCTGGCGCTTGCGATACACGAGATACGACAGGCCGATGCTCAACTCGTACAGGAGATAGAGCGGCACCATCAGGGCGACCGAGGTCACGAGCAGATCCCCCGGCGTGATGATCGCTGCGGCGAAGTACGACGCGACGAGCGCGTGTCGGCGGTACTTCGACAGAAACTTCGGAGTCACCAACCCCAAGGCCGACAACAGCAGGATGGCGATCGGCAGCTCGAACACCGCGCCCATGGCGAGCACCATGCTCGTCACGAAACCAAAGTACTCGGACGCCGTGATCATCTGGTCGAAAGACTCGTCTCCGAGCGCCGAGAGGAATTTCAGAGTCATGGGAAGGACGAAGTACCACGCGAGCACCGCGCCGCAGATGAACAGCAGCACGGCGCCGAGGATCACCGGCACGGCGATCCGCTTCTCCTTCCGATAAAGGGCCGGCGAGAGGAAGGCCCAGACCTGATAGATGATCACCGGCAGGGCGAGCACGACGCCGACGATGATCGCCGTCTGCATGAGGATCGAGAACCCGTCGCCCGGATGGGTATAGACCAGCCGCTTGCCGTGCAGGTAGGGGAGGATCGGCCCCTGGAACCAGGTGAGCAGATCGAAATGGATCACGACGAAGAAGGCGACGCCCACGCCGACGACGAGCGCCGCCAGCGACCAGATGATTCGCCAGCGGAGCTCCTCGAGGTGGTCGAGAAAGGGCATCTCGGCCGAGCTTCCCATCGCGTGCTCCTCGCTACTTGCCGAGTGTCTTGAGTTGTTCGCGCGCCAGCGCTGCCTCGTCGGAGCGCGGGTAATCCTTCACGATCCGCTCGAACGCGGCGCGCGCCGACGTGGTGCGGCCCGCCTCGCGCATCGAGAGCGCCTGCTTGTAGAGCGCCGTCGCCGCCTTCGGCGACGACGGATACCGCTGCACGACCAGTCCGTATACCGAGTCGGCCGCGACCTGGTTCCGCTCCGCGGCGTACGTCGCCGCAATGTAGATCATCGCCTCCGGTGCGTCCTCGGACGCCGGATAGCTGCGCAACAGCTCCTCGAATCCGCTGCGGGCCACCGTCATGCTCCCGCGGCGCATCTGCTCCAGCGAGCTCTGGAAGAGCTGGGCCGGCCCAGGCCCCGGCGGGGCGGGGCGGAGCGAATCCGGAGTTCCCGCCGGCACCGGCACGGCGGCCGCCGCGTTCTGATTGCGCTCCTCCAGCGAGGCGCGGAGCTCCTGAAGCCGCCGCTGGCTCTGCCCGCTGAGCTCCTGGATCTGGAGGATCTGCCGGCCCATCTCATAATGGTCGGTCGCCACGGTGGATTGCAGCTTGGCGAGCCGCGCCCCCACTGCCCGCACCGAGTCGTTGGTCTGAACGAGCTGTTCGAGAACGGCGTCCACCTGCACCCGCCGCGCCGAGTCGGCGCGGGCGGATGCGACCTGCATGGTGCTCAACTGATTCTGAATCATGAAGACGTCGCGCTTCGACGCGAGGCACCCGCTGACCAACAGGGCGGCGGCGGGCGCGACCGACCTGAGTCGCATCAGCCGCGCGGACGGACCAGCGAGCCCGCGTTGCGCGAATCGAACTCCGCACGACGGTTCTGCTGATACGCCGCCTCATCGCTACCCTGCACCGCCGGCTGCGACTCGCCCATGCTCTGGGTGCTGAGCCGCCCCGCATCTATCCCCTTGCCGACGAGATACCGCTTGACCTGGGCCGCACGCCGCTGTCCCAACGCGAGATTGTACTCCTCGGAGCCGCGCTCGTCGGTGTGTCCGGTGATCGTCACCGTGACGCCGGAATTCGCCATCAGCACGGCCGCCTTCTGGTCCAGGGTGGCCATCGCGTCGTCGCGGAGCGCATCGCGGTCGTAGTCGAAGTAGACGCGCGCGGCGAGGATGTTCGACAGGTCGGCCTGGCTGGTCTGCGCACGGGCTGCCGCATCACGAGCGGCCGCGGCCTGCGCGGCCTGCGCGGCGGCCAGGGAATCGGCGCGACGCTGGGCGGCGGCGATCGAGTCGGCGCGCTGCTGCGCGCTGTTGTCGGCCACTGGAACGGGGGCCGGCGCCGGCTCGGGCTTCTTGCGGCAGCCGGCGAGACCGACGAACGACGAGGCGATGACGAAGGACAGAAGCGTAGTGCGATTCTTCATGCGGATCTCCACGAAGCGGGGCATCCGGAGGATGCGTGGTGGGACTTCAGTTGGCGGCGAGGCGGGGCGACCACGCCGGTAGGCGAACCGGTGCGCCTTGCGTCAATTGACGCGTGCGACCGCTCTCCACGTCGAGCACCCAGAGCTGCCGGACCCCGCTCCGCGTGGAGACGAACACCAGATGACGACCGTCAGGGGCCCATGAGGGGTCCTCGTTGCTGCCGTCACTGGTCAATTGCTTGAGACCGCGATCACGCAGGCTCACCGTCATGATCTGAAAAGTACCGCTGATCCGGGACTGGAACGCCACCTGCCGGTCATCCGGCGACCAGTCCGGGCTGGCGCGATAGGCACTTTCACCGAGATCGAGCGGCGTCAGCAGATCGACGTTCGTCCCGTCGGCGTCCATCGTATAGATCTCCGGATGTCCGACGCGACCGGAGGTGAAGGCGATTCGTCGTCCATCCGGGCTGAAGGTAGGCGACACGTTGTCGCTGCCCCGTCCCACCGACAAGCGATGCGGCGTGCCGCCCGAAGCCGGCACCGAGTACAGATCGACCCCTTCGTCCACCCCGTGCGCGAAGACGATGCTCGCTCCGTCGGGCGTGAACACCGGCGAGATGAATACCCCAGACCCGGACGCGACGGTTCGCGGGCGTCCGCCGATCTCCTGCTCGACGATCTGCGATGGCACATAGGTATAGTAGACGATTCGGCGGCCGTCGGGGCTCCAATCGGCCGAGCCAGGCGTCCCCACCGGCGTGGCGGGCACCGTCTGCTCGCCGTCGCTGTCGACGATCCAGAGCCGCTGCCCGCGCTCGAACAGGACACGCGTCGCCGAGATACCGCGGACGCCAGTCAACGCCAGCTCGAGATCGTCGCCGACCCCGTGCAGGGCGGCACGCCAGCGTCGCGTCTCGCCCCTCGGCGGCGCCGGATAGTCGCGAATGCGCGCCGTCTGTTTCGTCGCGACGTTGTAGATCGCCACGTGCAGACCGCCCGCCGTCGGCGTCACCTGAACCGCCGCCGCGGCACCGAGCTTCGCCAGCAACGCCCAATTGGGGCCCCTGGCGCCCGAGCTCGTCCGCGCCGACGCGGCGTCGAGCTGGATCACGTTCACCCGGTCGCCGAAGTCGAGATCGCGAGCCAGTATGGCCGCGATCGAGTCGCCGCCGGCGCCGGCGACCGGCATGAGGACGATCCCCGGCTTGCTCCCCGGATCGTAGGACAGGCCGATGCGCACGCCACGCGATGTGGTGTCCTGCGCGATCAGGGACATCGGCATGACGGCGAGCAGCGCGACGAGGGCGCGGCGGCATTCGGGAAAGCGCATCAACGGATGAGGCGGGGGTCGAAGCTGAAGATCACGGGCAGCACGTCGTCGGCGAATCCCTGCGGCAGCGGCCCGAAGGCGTGCGCACCGGCTGCGGCATCCACCGCGCCCATCGCTTCCGTGTCGAATGAGTATACTCCCGACCTGGTCGTCAGCCGGATGCCGGTCACGCTGCCGTCGCGACGAATGAGGAAGGCGACGACCGCGGTCAAAGCGCGGCCACCCGGCGGGTTGAAACGGATGGCAATCTGGCGGACGACGTTCTCGAGATAGGCAGGATACCGGAAGTCGATCCCGTCCACCGTGACGTTGGCCACATCCGCGCCCCGTCCTCCGGTCGGACCGCCGCCGGCGACGGGCGCGGGAGCCGCCTTCGCCGGCGCCTTAGTCACCGGTGCGGCATGCGGCGTCGAGATCTTCGGCGCCTTCTTCGGTGTCTTCTCGTTCAGGGCTTTCATGCGCGACGGATCCGGCGTCGCCCGCGCCACCGCTGCCGGCGTCGACGGTGCGGGAGGTGGCTCGGCCGTCGGAACCGGCTGGACCTCGCCCACCTGGCGCGGGCCCGGTGGCGCGGCGATGAGGCGTACACGATACGTCGGCGGCATCGGCACCGGCGGTCCACCGCGCGCCATCAGAAATGCGCCCGCCGCGAGGAGGTGCAGGAGGGCGGAGACGACGATCGATCCGCGCAGCGTGAAGTCGCCCCGCGCCGCTTCAGCGCTCACGGCGCCGTCGCCGGATCGGTGACGAGCCCGACGTCCCCCACTCCCGCCGCGCGCATGATCGCCAGCACCTGCGTCACGAGACCGTACGACACGCCGGCGTCGCCACGCAGATACACGCCGTCGCGGCCGCGATTGCCGGCGAGCGCGCGGAACGACGCGCGGAACTCCGGCAATGTCATCTTCGTCTCGTCGACGTAGATCGCACCGGCGCGGTCGACGCTCACCACCAACCCGCTCTTCGGCTCGAGGGGCTTCGCTTCCGCCTTGGGCAGCGCGACGTCCACCCCACCTTGCATCATCGGCGCGGCGATCATGAAGATGACGAGCAGCAGAAGCATCACGTCGATCAGATTCACGACGTTGATCTCCGCGTTGAGCGGCAGCTCGCGGCGCCGGTGCCGCATGCTACAACCGGCCTTCGCGGAGGAGCATCGCGATCACCGTCGTGCCGAACCCCTCGAGCAGGTTGTCCAGCCGGTTGAGCCGGTTCGCGAGGATGTTGTAGCCGAACGTCGCCGGGATGGCGACGGTCAACGCCGCCGCGGTCGCCACCAGCGCCTCGGCGACGCCCGGTGCCACCGCGGCGAGGTTGCCCGAGCCACTCGTCGCAATGCCGACGAAGGCGCTGATGATGCCGAGCACCGTCCCGAGCAACCCGATGAGCGGGCTCGCGGAGCCGATCGTCGCCAACCACGGGAGAAATCGCCCCAACCGATCGCGCTCCGAGAGCGACTCGGCATCGAGCACGAGGCTCAGCGTCTCAACGCGCGACGCGGCCGCCGTCGGCGAATGCTGGGCGATCGCGTCGCTGCCCATGGATCGGCCCGCTCCCTCGTCGACGAACTGCAGCGCCCGCACGAGCAGCCGATGGGCCGCGCTCGGCGACGCATGCTTCACCGCGACCCCGACCGACTCGATCCGCGGTGCGCGTTCGACCTCGCGCGCGAACGACATCGAGCTCCGGAGCGCCTTCGACAGCTCGCGTCCGACGCCGAAGATGATCGCCCAGCTCACCAGCGACAGCACGATGAGGATGCCGAGCACGATCTGGGTCGCCGTGCTCGAGTGAATGATCAGGTCCATCGCCGACGTCGGCACAGCACCGGCGGACTGCAGAAGCAGAATCATGCGAGGGGGTGTGCGGTGGGGAAACTCGGGTCGCGCGTCGAGCGCGCGGCGAACCATTCGAAGCTGCGGGCCAATCCATCCTCGAGCGGCACGGCCGGCCGCCACTCGAGCTCGCGCGCCGCCTTCGCGACGTCCACGACGGAATCCTGCTGTTCGCCCGGTCGCCTGGGCGCGTGCTCCACTTTCGGCACCTGACCTGCGGCCTTGCTCAAGAGCTCGGCCAGCCGGGTCACCGACGTGCCGATTCCCGTCCCCACGTTGTACGCCCGCGCGTCGAGCAGGCCCGCCGGCGGCAGGGACCGCGTTGCCCCGCGCCAGGTGGCGTCGGCGACGTCAGTCACGTACACGTAGTCCCTGGTCTGCGTTCCGTCGCCGAATACCGTCAACGGACGGCCTTCCAGCAGGCGGCCACAAAAGATCGCCACCACGCCGGCCTCGCCATGCGGGTCCTGCCGCGGACCGTAGACGTTGCCGAAGCGCAGTGCCACGGTGCTGAGGCCGTGCACTCGCGCGTAGTACGCCAGGTACAGCTCCACCGCCAGCTTCGCGACCGCGTACGGGGATTCGGGATCCTTCACGAAAGTCTCGACGTTTGGCGGCACCGTGTGGTCACCATAGATGGCTCCGCCGGTCGAGGCGAACACCACTCGCGTGGCCGGCGACGACCGTCGCACCGCCTCGAGGAGGTTCAGCGAGCCCACCACATTGGTCTCGGCATCGAACACCGGGTTCTCCACGCTCCGGCGCACGTCCATCTGTGCCGCGAAATGCACCAGCGACGCAGGCCGGAGCGCCGCGACGAGCGCCGCTGCTTCTGTCGAGCGGATATCCAGCTCGTGAAAGAGGGCGGTCGCGGGAAGATTCTCGCGCTTGCCGGAGACGAGATTGTCGACGACGTGGGCCGTCCACCCCTCGCCGATGAAGCGTTCCGCGACATGAGAGCCGATGAACCCGGCTCCGCCGGTAATGAGCACCGTCGGCATCAGCGCTCGCCGTCAGGCCGGTCGCTTTCGGATGTCGGCGGCGCGACCGATGGCCTACTCTCCGGCACGGCTGCCGACCCGCTACGATCATCGAGCGCGAAGAGGTACCGCGCCGCGTCCACGACGCCGAGGCCGCGGCCGTTCGCTGCTGCGGCACGCAGCCGTACCGTCGGCTCGTGCAGGAACTTGTTCATGAGGGACTGGGAGAAGTGTTCGACGGCGGACCGTTGGGCGGGGGACAAGTCGGGCAGGCGGCGAAGCGCCGCGGCGAGCTCCCGCTCACGCACCTTGTTCATCTCGTCACGGAACTGCGTCAGCACCGGCACCGCGGCGAGCCCGGCCACCCACTGCCAGAACTTCTCCACCTCCTCGGCGATTACCGTCTCGGCGGCGGGGAGCTCGCCTTCTCGGCGTGCGACACTCGCCTTCACCATCGAGCGCAGATCGTCCAGGTCGTAGAGGAAGACGTTGGCCAGCGTGCCCACCTCGGGATGTACGTCGCGCGGCAGCGCGATGTCGAGAATGCAGAGCGGGCGATCGCCTCGCCGCTCGACGGCGGGCATGACGCGCTCCACTGTGACCACCGGCCGCGGCGCCGCCGTCGAGCAGAGAAGCAGGTCTACCTCTGCCAGCGACGCCCACGCTTCGTCGTAACGCACCGCGGTCGCACCGTATTGTTCGGCCAGCGACTGCGCCCGCTCGAAGGTGCGGTTCGCCACGATCGCCGCGCGCACCCCCTCGTGCTGGAGCGAGGCGAGGGCCAACTCCGCCATCTCGCCGGCGCCGAGCACCATGGCGCGCCGGCCCTTCAGGGAACCGAAGATCTTTTTCGCCAGCTGTACCGCCGCCGAGCTCACGCTCATTGCGCCACGTCCGAGCGCGGTCTCGCTCCGCACGCGCCCGCCGACGAGCAGGGCGCTCTGAAAGAGCCGGTTGAGCACTGCACCGGCCGCGGGTCGGCTCACCTCCCAGGCATCGCGCACCTGGCCGTGGATCTGCGCCTCGCCGACTACCATCGAGTCCATCCCCGAGGCGACGCGGAACAGGTGCGCCGCCGCCTCGCGATCGCGTCGCAGGTAGCCATAGCCGCTCGCATCGGCGCCGAGCCGCTCGGCGAGCAGGGCCCATCCGGCCGTGGCGCAGCGCTCCTCGCCGCCCTCGACCAGGTACAGCTCGGTGCGGTTGCAGGTCGAGAGCAGCACTCCTTCGCGCGCTCCCGCGTCGTCACGCAGACGCCCGAGCGACGGAAGCACCTCATGGGGGCTGAAGGCGAGGCGCTCGCGGACGTCGAGCGGGGCGCCATGGTGGCTCACACCGAGCACGATCACCGCCACGAGGCCACCCGCTCGTCGAGTGTGCCCTGCTCGACCGACTCGCAGAAGTCGCGATCGATGACCGCAGCGGCGATGGTTCGCCATTCCTGGCGCTTTTCCTCCCCCAGCAGGACGCGGCGCATTCTGGCCAAGACATCGAGCGCCCTAGCGTACCGCCCGTCGAAGCGGAGCGCGATTGCATCGCGGATCCGCGCCGCGGCGCCTGGTACTCCGTCCGCGCTCACCCCGAGCACCAGTCCCCCGCTGCGGTGGGTCGCCATCATGGCGAAGGAGCCCGCCTCGGGCGCGTCCACCACGTTGACGAGGCGGCTCATCCGCCCGGCGTCGGCCGCGACCGCCGCGTTCACCGCCCGATCATCGGTCGCGGCGACGACGAGCTGCGCGTCGCCGATGTCGCCGGTCCGGTACGCAACCTCGCGCCACTCGATCCGGCCGGCGGCGGCGAGGGACCGGATGGCCTCGCCCGCCCGTGGCGCGACGACCCGGGCTCGCGCGCCGGCGTCGACCAGCAGCGCGAGCCGGCGCGCTGCCACGGCACCGCCGCCGACGACCAGCACGCGCAGCCCCCGTGCTTCGACGAGGATCGGCAACCCACTCACAGGAACCGTCCTCCCGCGTTCGTCTCGGCAACGCGGAATGCCACGTACAGGACGATCACCGCGGCGAAAGACACGCTCGAGTAGATCGCTGCGCGTCGAGCCTGCCACCCGCCGACCACCCGTCCCAGCGCGACGCCGGACACGGCGAGCCACGCACCCATCGCCCAGATGATCTTGAGCAGACTCATCTCGCGATAGGCGAGGGAATACGTGATCGCGAGCACGACACCGAGGGTGAGCCCGAGCCAGCCTGCGATCGCGGCGACGTGGTTCACGCGATCGAGGGTATCGAGCGGAGGAAAGAAGCGGAAGATCGCCCCGAATCGCCGCGACTTGAGCTCGCGTCGCTCGATCAGGTACATGCACCCCGCCGCTGCCGCCGTGCCGAACGCCGCGATGCCGAGAAAGCTCAGCGCGATGTGGGCGAACAGCCAGGTGCCGCGCGCACCCGCAGGGTCGACGCCGGGAATGAAGCCGATCAGGTTGGCGCACATCGTCGGCACCGCGGCAAGTGGCGCGGCGACCAGGGTCAGGCTGACGTCGTGCGCGGCAACCTCCACCACGAGAAGCGTGGCGGCGAGAACGAGTCCGGCAAAGGAGAGCGAGGGCCCGAGACCAGTGAGGGGGAGCTGCCCGACCCGCTCGACGTACGCCAACAGTCCCACGGCGTGCGCCAGGACGCCCGCGGCGAGCAGGGCGGCCACGCCGCGCACCGGCGCGCCCACCGGACGCGCAAACGGCGTCGCGGCGAGAGCCGCGGCGCCGATGTAGCACGTGATGGCGATGAAGTGGGCGATCGCTGTCATGACAATCGCCTAATCTAGTGCACTAACACGCGTTACGACATTCCGGCCCGCGTGTCCGCCCGCAGGCTCAGGGCATGCGCGCCGTGACTCGAACGTGCTCGCCGATACGGATCGCCGGCTGCTCCTGCGTCGTGATGCGCGCCGTCGTCCCATACCGCGTGACCCGTACCACCTGCCCCGACGCGATCTTCACTTCGGGTATCGCCGGACCGATGTCGGTCTTCGGCTCGGTGCGGGTCCGGTAGATCTCGACCTCGTCCCCGATTTGCATGCCGTCGATCGACTTCATGTCGAACAGGACGTAGTAGTTCAGCGACGGCAGCACCGCCTCGCGCACGACCGAGCGGATCGTCGCGTTGCGGCTGGTGGCGATCGGGACGGGCACTCCATTCGCTCCCGCGCCCGTCGTATCCAGTGGAACGACGAACTGGTCCGAGTTGAGGGAGCTGTAGAGCTCCAGCACCTCGACGACCGCTGCGTCCCCGTCACGCGGCGCCCGAACGACACGGACGAGCGCCGTCGGAATGACGACGGTGCCGACGTCCTCGACGTAGTCTCCGAGCTCGTAGGCGACGAAGCGCTCACCCTGCGACGCCGTGCTGCCGGCAGGAGGCGTCATCAGCACGCGGTCGTACAACTGGAAATTCGCGCGAGCGGGCGGCATGTCGATGCCCGGAATGTCGGCGCTCACGAGAATCTTTCCGGCGCGGCGAGGGCCCTTGTCGCCCGAGAAGTACGGCGCGCGAGTGACGTCGCCAAGGGGAACGCGGGGCGGCACGAGGTCGGCCGCAGCCAGTCCGCTGCGCGGACGCGGGAGGGTACGCGGCGTGAAGACGGTGCGTCCGGCGCCTCGTGGCTGCTGCGGCTCCTCGACGCGGGGCGCCGGACCCGGCCCGACGGCGACCGTCGGCGCACCGGCACCCTTGCGGCCCGGCAGCTTCAGCACTTCGCCGGGATAGATCCAGTGCGGATCCTCGATCTGGTCGGTGTTGAGCCGGTAGATCTCCGGCCACAGATAGGCGTCGCCGAGGTAGGCGTTGGCCAGGTCCCAGAGCGTGTCGCCCTTCTTGACGGTATGCGTCGAGGAGTCGGCGACGACGTCCTGCGCCTTCGCAATCGAGACCGAAGCGACCGTGAGGATGGCGGCGGCGCTGAGCGACCAGCCGAGACGGGGAATCTTCACACGCTCGAGGGCTGCTGCGCCAGGATCGGCGCATGGGAAAACGACGGGAGCCGCCGGTGGTGGCGGAACCTGTTGGTAGGACGATCGATCCCCGGATGAGAAACCGGCCACCGGAACGGGATGTCCGGTGGCCGGTCATACGGTTGTCTGGCACGACCGGCCAGCTACCAGCCCTCGGTGCGCCGATGGTCGCGGAAGGCGATGAAGCAGCTGCGGAGGCGGTCGGAGGCCGCCCGCTTCGCGAGCCCCCACGCCTCGGGCGTGTAGGCGACGCCGAGCGACGTCGCCGCGGAGTCGGCGCTGGCTCGGCTCTTCCAATCCCCCATCGACGCGACGTAAGCGAGATCATCCATCGCCTTGGCGGTGTTGCCGAGCTGCCGATTGGCCTCGGCTCGCCAACGCAGAGTCTCCGGCACCGGGCAGGTGGGCCGCGCATCGACCTCGCGCACGATCCCGTCGAGCATCGCCATGCTCGTCGTAACCTGGCCGCGCAGGAGCTGGATGGCGGCGAGGCGGGTCCGAATGCGTAGACGACGCTGCCAGTTCATATAGGCCTCCAGCTGCGCGGAAGCCCAGATCGTGGGCGTCCCCAGGCTGTCGCGGTTCTCCTCGGCCAGCTGGAGAAGCAGCCGACGCTCGAGAGCGGAGAGCGACGCTGAATCGCGCGGCCAGTCGGCGCGGTCGGATCCGATCGCCCAGTAGTCGCCCTGCTCGCCGGCACGAAGCCTCCATCGACGACCCAGCTCCTCATCGCCGGATCGCTCGGCGAGCCGCAGCGCGAGATCCGTGGCCTGTGACGCCGGCGTGGCCGACGCGGTGAAGATTGGTTCGAACGCGCGCAGGACCGTCGCGGCGGAGTCATCCGGCACGTCGCGATACCGGCTGAGCCAGAGTTCCGGGACCCAGGGATTCGTCGGATGTTCCTGAAGCAGTCGCCCGACCCAGAAGTCGGCGCGGGCGGTGTCCATCAGCTCCCACCCGAGATTCGCCATCATCAGCTCGGTCTCGGCCGAGAGACCCTTCCGATGCTCGAGCGCGTCGTACCATCCATAGTAGACCCGCTCGCGCGACTCGAACCGCTTCACGATGTCGCTGATCACGCTGCGATGGGCGATCGGATAGGTGAGAATCCAGGTCTCGGGGCGCGACGGATAGTAGCGCGTCATCGCGTTCGCCGAACGGATGAGGAGCTCGCTGCTCGCGCCGGGGCGCACGTCGGCCACGTCGTGTGATTCGCCGAGCAGCGTGACCAGCGCGTCGAACCGCGGCCGGCCCTGTGCATCCGCCGCGAGGACGGTCGCCAGATATCGTGACCCGGTGGACTTCGGTCGATCCAGCACCCGTCCCAGCGAATCGCCGACGATGTATCGAGCGACGCGCGCACTGTCCGGCATTCGCACCACGCCGGCGTCGTCGAGCGCCGAAATCCGGCGAAGGACCCCGGCTCGCACCAGAGCCCGGAGAAACCACCGCGTCGCCGCGTCTCCCTGGTCGTAGTACGCCCACACC
>JBIOHU010000019.1:0-26270 GCA_044449225.1 Gemmatimonadales bacterium
CGTCAGCGTCGTGATGATCGCGGTGGCGGTGGCCGCGCTGGCGACATCGTGGTCGAGCTGGCGGCGCACACGCACGGAGCATCAGGATCGTTCGGGGGCTGGACGAGCGCACGGCCACGGAACGGCAGCGCTGGAAACCGGAGAGGGGCGGACGCGTTTCATGGCGCTCGCCGGCTTCATGACGAGCGTCACCTTTCTGATCGTGATCGTCGCGCACACCGCAGCCGTGCTCGTCGTCATTCCCTGCGCCGGCTGAGGACCGCCGATAGCTTCCGAGCCATCGCTCGCATCCTCTCGTCCCGATCAGCGGAGGTCGGCCATGTCGCCCGTGAAGCACCCCGTTTCCGGTCCCACCCTCACGTTCTCGCTCGTCCGCGAGATGGAGGCGCTGCGCGGTGAGCTCACCAAGGCGCCGGCGCGGGCCGCGAAGACGCTGATCAAGGAAGGGCCGATCACGGTGACGCTCATCGGGGTCAAGGCCGGCGGCGGGCTCAACGCGCACAAGGCCGCTGGTCCGATCACCCTTCAGGTGCTGGAGGGAGAGATCGAGTTCAAGGTGGGCGAGACCTCCCGGACGCTCCCGCTGGGAACGCTGTTCGCGCTCGACGGCGGCATCGTGCACGAAGTTCTGTCCGAACACGGCGGCATCTTTCTCCTCACCGTCGTCTCGCACGCCTGAGCTCTACCGGATCGACAGCAGATGGATGAGTGACACGCTGAGCGCAAGAAGCACGAGCAGCGATGCGCTCACGGTGATCATCACCGGCGGACCGACCCGTCTGATCGCCCTGAGGTCGACGCCGAGGCCCAGCGCCGCCATCGCGAGGACAGTGAGCCAAACGGAGGCGATCTTCATCGGGTCGGCGAGCGCAAGAGGGATCGCACCGACGGAGCGAAGCGCGGCGAACAGCAGGAAGCCGACGATGAACCAGGGAACGAACCGCGTGACCTGGAAGCGGGGCGCGGCGGCGGCGCCGGCATCGCGTTGGCGCTCGCGAATGGCGAAGAACAGCACCACTGGGCCGAGCATCAGCACGCGCATCAGCTTCACGAGCGTGCCGACCTGGCCCGACAGCACGCTCACGGGAAAGGCCGCCGCCAGCACCTGCGGTACGGCGTACACGGTGAGCCCGGCCACGACGCCGTACTGGTAGTCGCTCAGCGAGAGCGGGTGGATGAGGAGTGGCAGCCCGACGACGACCACGACGCCGAGGATCGCCGTGAAGGCGATTGCCGACGCGACGTGCTCCCGGTCGGCATGGATCACCGGGGCGATGGCGGCGATCGCGGAGTTGCCGCAGATGGAGTTGCCACAGGCGACGAGCACCGCCAGCGTGTGCGGCAGCCCCATGGCGCGGCCGATCGTGTAGCTGGCGCAGATGCCGAGCACGACGAGGAGGACGATGCCCACCGCGAGCGCCGGCCCGGCGCGGAGCAGCAGCGGCAGATCTACCGACGCGCCAAGCAGCAGGATGGCGACCTCGAGCAGTTGCTTCGCGGCGAATCCGACCCCGGCGTCCATCCGCGACGGCGGCGTCCACGAGGTGCGCACCACCATGCCCAGCAGGATCGCGACGACGAGCGCTTCGATGACGGGGTGGCCGAGCACGCGCGTCTCGACGGCGGCCACGCCGAGCGAGGCAAGGCTCACCGCTGCGGCGAGGCCAAGTCCCGGCAGGAGGCGACGGATTGAAGACGGCGGGGATGACGAGAAGCGGTGTGGACCGGTCGACGACGTCAGGGCGTCACCGCCCGCTCCATCGCGATCTCGGCATGAAGGCTGACGTCGTCGCGGAAAATCGTCGCCAGTGCCAGCGTGCGGCCTGCCGATTGGTAGCTCACCGCCACGTCACGCTGCTCCGGAATGCCATCCACCACTACCCGGTCCCACTGCTCGGCGTGACCGACGTAATTGACGCTGACGTCGTAGTGAGCGCTCCAGAAGAACGGCACCTGGGAAAACCGCTCGCCAGCGCCGAGGATGTTGCGCGCCGCGACCTGACCCATGCGCTGCGCGACGACCCAGTGCTCGACGCGGATGTTCGCGCCGGAGTGCGGATCGGGCCACCGCGCGATGTCGCCGGCCGCGTAAACTCCGGCGGCGCTCGTTCGAAGCTGCGCGTCCACCGTGACGCCGCGATCCATCGCGAGGCCGGCCTGCTCGGCGAGGGCGAGCCGCGGGCGTACGCCGACGCCGAGCACCACGAGGTCCGCGCCGAGGCGGGTGCCGTCGTCGAGTACGACGGCGTGCGGCTCGATGCCCTGCGGTTTGCGGCCGAGGTGGAACACGACGCCCTTCTCCTCGTGGAGGGCCTTGATGAATTCACCGAGCTCGCGGCCGAGCACGCGCTCGAGGGGAAGACTCTCCGGCGCGACGACGTCGACCGCGAGCCCGCGCGCGCGGAGCGACGCCGCGACCTCGAGGCCGATGAAGCTGGCGCCGATCACGACGGCGCGCTTCGCGCTCTTCGACGCGGCGATCAGCGAGTCGCTGTCGGCGAGGGAGCGCAGGTAGTGCACGTGCGAGGCATCCTCGCCAGGCAGGCCGAGCCGGATCGGTTCGGCGCCCATCGCGAGGAGCAGTGCGTCGTATTTCACCGGTGGCCGGCCGTCCATGTCCACCGACTTGGCGCCGACGTCGATGCGCGTGGCGCGGGCGCGGAGGATGTCGATCCGGTGCGAGGCGTAGAACCCATCGGGGCGAATGGGAATCCACTCCGCGGGTGCGTTGCCGGCGAGATAGTCCTTCGAGAGGTTCGGGCGATCGTACGGTGAGGTGGGCTCGGCGTCGATGACCGTCAATCGCCCGTCGTACCGGCACCGTCGAAGCATCTCGGCCGCGGCCGTTCCCGCTGCGCCGGCGCCGATGATCACGACGTCGCGCGGCTGTGCGCGATCGGCGACCTGTGCTGGATAGGTCGGCGCGAGCGGATCGCGCTCCTCCTTGCCCGTCACGACGACCTGCTCCCCGCGCCGCTCGACGCGCCAGCGGGCGACCGGCGAGAGCGCCGGCGCGCGCAACGCCTCGCCGGTGCGCAGGCTGAAGCAGGCGTGATGCCACGGACAGCGTACGGTCTCGCCATCGATCACTCCCTCGGCGAGCGGACCTCCGTAGTGAGTGCAGGTGGCGCCGATGGCGACGAAGTCATCGCCGAGTCGGGCGAGCAGCACCGGTTCGCCATTGGCGTGGCCGAGCAGCTTGTCACCCGTCTTCAGGTCGGTCGCCGGAATTCCCGCGACGAGATCCGGGCCCGTAGGGCTCCCTTCAGTGCCTGCCATCGACGTCTCCGGAGGATGCAGTGGGATCGAGCGGCGGTCGGATCGATCCTCGTCGAAGCTACTTCGCGCGACGCAGCGGCAATAGAAGTGTGAAGGTCGCGCCACCGCCCGGCGTGTCGCGAAGCCGGAGGTCGCCGCCGAGCAGCCGTGCCACGCGACGGGCGATCGCCAGCCCGACGCCGGCGCCGTCGGCGCCATTGTCATTCGGCACACGGAAGAACTCGCCGAAGACCTTCTCGCGGAATGATGGCGCGATGCCGGGGCCGTCGTCGATGACGTCGAGTGCCACCGCCTGGCCGAGGGGATCCACGACGACCTGCGATGCGCGTATCACGACGTTGCCGCCGCTCGGCGTATACTTCACGGCGTTCGAGAGCAGGTTGCCCATCACCTGCCGCACGCGAACGGGATCCGTCCGGACGACGCCGGTGCCGTCGCCGGCAGCGGAGGCATCGACGGTGAGATGCAGGCCGGCCGCCGCGGCCATGGCGCGATAATCATCGCAGACCTCGCGTGCGATCGCGACGACGTTCGTCTCGTGCTGGTCGATGCGTAGCTCGCCGGAGTCCACGCGCGAGAGCTCGACGAGGTCGTTCACCGTGTCGAGGGTGACCGTCAGCAGGTTGCGCAGTCGTCCGACGACCTGGATCTGCGACTCCGGGACGGGGCCAAGGGCGCCTTCGGCGAGCAGGTCGGCGTAGCCGCGCGCGGCGCCGATAGGATTCTTGAGGTCGTGGGTCACGCCGCGCATCAGCGCCGACTTCGATGCCATCGCCGCCTCGGCGGCGAGCCGTCCGCGGCGCGCCTCGTGCGAGAGGAGGATGGTGCGGCGCGCCGTCCACGCGACGGCGAGCAGGGCGAGCAGGGCGAGCGGGACGAGCGCGGCCGGCACCATGACGTTGAGTCGTTCCAGCCGTGCGATCGTGGCGCGCTCGGAGACGGTGCCGGCGTTGAGCACGTCCTCGAGCCGCTGGGTGCTGGCAAGGGCGGCCTCGACCGCCTCCCAGCGCCGATTGCGCGTCGCCATCGTCGCCGAATCGACGCGGCCGTCGGAAGCACTGATCTGCCGGGCGAGGCGATCCTCCTCCGCCTGCCAGGCGATGATCGCCACTCTCGCCTCCTTGGCGCGTGCGACCGCCTCGGGGCTGATCCTGCTGACGAGCGAGTCGAGCAGGTGCTCGTCCATCGCCGTCGTGGCGCGAGCCGCGACCGCCGCCGACCCCGCCGCAATGGCCTCGCCGCCGCCACGCGCCTGCTCGCTACGCGCTGCCGTCTCGAGCGCGAGCGACGCCTGCAGGTCGTTGACGCGCACGAGGGCCGGCGAGGTGAACTCGGCAGCGTGCCGGCGCACTCCCGTCAGCCGCTCGCTCGTGACGAACGGCGCCACGAACAGCAGTACGAGCGCGACGGCGATGAGCACCAGAGGCGCCCACCACCAGCGCGAGCGTTCAGCGATCGCCGCATCGCCGCCGTATCTTGGGTCCGACCCTCGCATCGCCATCAATCTCGATCTCGCGTTCTGGTGTCCACTCTCCCTCCCTACGACAAATGGCCGGCCACCGTTGGCGCCTGGATCAGGACGGGCGGCGGGCGTCATGTGACCCTCGTCATGTTCGTCGTGCTTGGCCTCGCCTGTGCCGGGCGAGACCAGACTCCCGGGCCGCGCGTCGTCGCGGTCTCGAAGCAGATCAATGAGTTCCTCTACGAGATTCATGCAGAGAGCGTGCTGGTCGCGCGGGATCTCACGTCGATCTACCCGCACCAGATCACCAGGCTCCCCTCCGTAGGATATCATCGCGCGCTCAGCGCCGAAGGCATCATCTCGATGAAGCCCACGATGCTGCTCACCGACGGCAATCTCGGCCCGGACGCGGTGGTGGCGCAGGTGAGGAAAGTGGGGATTCCCGTCGTCGTGATGTCGGCGGGCTCGTCGCCGGACAGCGCGCAGGCGCTCATGGCGCGGCTTGGCCAGCGCTTCCATCACGAGCGTCAGGCGGACAGCGTGCTCACCGCCTGGCGGAAGGGACTGAGCGACGCGCTCGCCGATTCGACGCGCTGGGCTTGGGCGCCGCGGCCGCGCGTGCTGGTGATGCATTTCGGCCAGCTCAACAACAGCTACCTGGCACTGAAGCGCGGATCGGCCGCCGACCAGATCATCCGGTGGGCCGGGGGTGTGAACGCGGTGGATTCGGTGGGCGGAATGATGCGGCTCACCCCCGAGCTGATCGCGAAGACGGCGCCGGACGTCATCATCGCCACCGACGTCGGATTCGATCGGATGGGATCGGTGGAGAAGTTCGCCACCCTGCCCGGCGTGGCCCTCACTCCGGCGGCGCGGGCGGGACGGATCTACCGCGTGGACGAGACGGAGGTGATGTACTTCGGGCCCCGCACACCGGCGAGCATCCGCCGGATCGCTGCCTGGCTCCATCCGGTCCCGACGACGAGCGCGGGGCGGTGAGGAGGCGCGCTCGCGGCCGATGAGCGGGCGACGCCACCGAACGAACGCGAGCATTCATCTTCTGCTCGCGCTCCTGTTGCTGACCGCGCTCGCCGCGTCGGCGGGGATCGGCGCCTTCACTTTCACGCCGGCGCGGATGGTGAGCTACCTCGCGCAGGGCGCCGGCTGGATTCCAGCGCGCGAGTCGGATAGGCTGGCGCGCAGCGTCTTTCTCGAGCTGCGTCTGCCGCGCGTGCTGCTGTCCGCGCTGGCTGGCGCGGTGCTCGGCGTGTCGGGGACGATCATGCAGGGCCTGTTTCGCAACCCGATCGTCGAGCCAGGACTCGCCGGCACGTCGGCCGGTGCGGCGCTCGGTGCGGCGCTGGTCTTCGTGATCGGCGGCGGGAGCGCGTCGGCCTTCTCGGCGCCGCTCGGCTCCTTTGCCGTGCCGCTGATGGCATTCGCCGGCGCCTTTGCGGCGACGATGATCGTCTACCGGGTGTCGGCGTCGTTCGGCAAGGTGAACGTATTCACCCTGCTGCTGGCCGGCATCGCGGTCAACGCGATGTGCAGCGCCGGCACCGGCTTCCTGTCGTACATCGCGCGGGATCCGCAGGCGCGGAACATCACGTTCTGGAATCTCGGCACGTTCACGACCGCCGATTGGCGGGGCGTCGCCGTCGTAGGGGCGAGCTTCGCGGTGTGCTTCGTCTGGGCGCTGCGCTCCGGCAAGGCGCTCAATGCCCTGATGCTCGGCGAGGACGAGGCAGCGCTGCTCGGCATCGACCCCCAACGGCTGATCATCAAGCTGCTCGTTCTCAACACGATCATGGTCGCGACGGCGACGGCGGTGGTCGGCGTGATAGCCTTCGTCGGTCTCGTCGTGCCGCACATGCTGCGCATGGTGCGGTCGTCCGACTACGGATTTCTGCTTCCTGGTTCGGCGCTGCTCGGTGCGGCGTTGATGGTCGTCGTGGACATCGTGGCGCGCATCATCATCCCCCCGGCGGAGCTGCCGGTCGGCATCATCACCGCGGTGATCGGGGCGCCGGTGTTCCTGTGGATCCTGCTGCGTCAGCAGCGGCGGGGAAGTGCCGGTTTCTATGGCTGAGGAACGTCCGGGAGTCGAACTGCAGGGCGTGAGCTATCGCGCCGGCGACACGCTCATCCTCGATGAAGTGAGCGTGCGATTCCGTCCGCGCCGCTTCAATGTCGTGCTCGGACCGAACGGCGCGGGGAAGTCCACGCTGCTGCGCGTCGCGACGGGCCTCGCGCGGCCGACGACCGGCACGGTGAGCTACGACGAGGAGCCGATCGCATCGTTCGGCGCCGAGCGGCTGGCGCGGACCCGGGCCGTGCTGTCGCAGCACGTGGAGCTCGCCTTTCCGCTGCCGGCGGCCGACGTGGTGATGATGGGCCGGTATCCCCACTACGGCCGGGTGCCGACGCAACGCGACCGGACGATCGTGCGCCAGGCACTGGAGCTGGTCGGAATGACGGAGCGGAGCGAGCAGCCGTACTCGACCCTGTCCGGCGGCGAACAGCAAAAGGTGCAATTGGCCCGAGTGCTGGCGCAGATCTGGAGCGACGACACGGCGAACGCATCGGGGCACCGCTTCCTCTTTCTCGACGAGCCGACGAGCAGCCTGGACGTGCACTACCAGCTCCACCTGCTCGACGTGGCGAGAGGCCTGCTGCAGAGGAACTGCACCGTCGTGGCGATCCTGCATGATCTCAACGTGGCCTTTCGTTACGGGGATCACTTCGTTCTGCTGAACGGGGGACGCATCGCGTACGAGGGGGAGCGGGCGGAGGAGATCCCGCGCACGGTGCTGGAACGTGTGTTCCGGGTGCACGCACGGCGCCTGGCGGACTCGGGAGACGGTCCGCTCTGGCAGTTCAGCCTCTGAGCGACCATCGCGAATCCCGGGAACGGAATCGCGGCACGACCGATAGGTACGACAAAATGCGTGTTATGACAGGTAATTGTTGGCACCGTCGAGCGCGCCCGATTCCCAGACTCTCCCGGAGATCACGACCATGATCACGACCTACTCCCCCGATGCGACGGCGTACAGCACCGGCTTGCTCGTCGCGCGGCTCATTCTCGGCGGCCTCATGACGGCACATGGCGCGCAGAAGCTCCTTGGCTGGTTCGGTGGCCACGGGCTCGCTGGCACGGGCGGCTTCCTCGAGGCACTCGGGTTCCGGCCAGGCCGCGTGTACGCCGCCGCCGCCGCCTCCACCGAGGTTCTGAGTGGCGTACTCGTCGCGCTCGGGCTGTTCGGACCCGTCGGACCGGCGCTGATGATCTCGGTGATGATCGTCGCGGCGATCAGCGTCCACTGGGCGCACGGGATGTTCGCGATGAACAACGGCATCGAGGTACCGCTGCTCTACGCGACGGGCGCCTTCGCGCTGGCGCTGACCGGACCAGGCCTCTACTCGCTCGATGAGCTGTTCGGGCTGCAGACGCTCTGGACGCCTTCGCTGGCGTGGATCGCGCTCGCGCTGGGAATCGCCGGCGGCGTCGGGAACCTCGCGGCTCGCCGCACCGTGGCGTAGGTGCGTAGGTGCGTAGGTGCGGAACGGCGGTGCGAGATTCGCCTCAGGGAGGAACGGAATCGGATACAAGTTGTATGATTCGAGTGATGCCGCGCACGACCGATCGCGTCGCCCTTCCGGAGGACAGGATGAGCTCGAACTCGACGTGGGCTCCGCTGGCGGAGAATTACGACCAGAACGACAACGGCAAGCTCGACCCGCGAGAGCGGCGCGGTCTGCCGGACAGCGCGTTCGCCTTCACCCGGCAGCGCGAGCTGCCGTTGGTCGACGTGGAGTTCGTCCGCGCGGCGGTGGCGGACTTCGGTCCGATGCTCGATGCGACCGAGGAAGAATGCCGGATCGCCGCGGCGAACATCCGCGCGGCGGCGGCACACTTCGGGGTCGAGATCCCGGAGGGTGCCCTCGCCGGATAGCTGCTTCCGGGCGGTCTCCGTCAGCGCCCGACGCGTGGTCGAGATGCCGACGGCGCCGACAAGGTCGGCAATCCGTTTCGTGCGAGCACGGTGTTGAACGACCGCAGGTCGTTCGCGAGGAGGCTCTGCCAGCGCGCCTGCACGTCGACGAGCTCCTTGTGGGCGGCAGCGAACGCGGCGAGCGTGGCTCCGGTAGGCGCGATGTCGCCGTAGTCCTGGGCGCTCAGTTGCCGGACGAGCGTGCCGTTGACGGCGACGAAGCTCGGGGGTCCGCCACGTCCACGAAATCCGCGGCCGCCCTCGGGGCTCCCGGCCACACCGTCGATCTTCGCCGCGAGCGCGGTGGAGGCGGCGGCGACGTCCTCTGGCACTCCGGCATGTCGCGAATTCGCGACCGTCGCGCGGAGTGCCGCCGCCTGCTCGTATCCAGTCCACGCCGACCGCGCGTCGTCGTACAACTTCATGAGCAGCGCGTTCTGCGCGACGAGATCGTGCATCGTCGCCGGCGAGCGCGGGTCGCTGCGCACGGTGAGGGTCTGGGTATATGGCCGGCCGTTCACGGTGAGCACGAGCGTGTAGACACCGGGCAAGGCGATGGGCCCCTCCGGTGACGCTGGCGTGAGTCCCGGGTTGGCGTTGATCTCGAAGCTGTGGGTGAACGCCGGCGGCGCGTCGAAGCGGAGATCCCAGTTCGCACGGTTGGTGCCGACGTTCGTGGGCAGTGGCGTCGGCGTCGCGAGCCCGAAGCTCGGCTCCGGCGGGTGCGCCGCCGCGGGGACCGGCGCGCTCGCCGCGCTCGAGAGATGTCGCACGGTCCGGCCGCTCGCGTCCTTCACGTCGAGGGTGATCTCACCGGTCGGCGGCGACCCCAGCGTGTAATAGAAAATCGCGCCGTCGGGGGGATTGAGGGCGTGCGGGATCTCCGGAGGGAACGGCGTATCGGCGTTGAGATTCCGTCGCAGGCGTACGGCGTCGTCCGGCTTGAACAGATGCGCTGGCTCGGCGGCGACTTCGGGCGTGAGCTGACGCAGGACGGAATAGTCGTCGAGCACCCAGATGCCACGGCCGTAGGTGCCGATGACGAGGTCGTTGCCCGCCATGGCGATGTCGCGATACGACGTGTTCGGCAGATTCTGCATCAGCGACTGCCAGTGATCACCGTCGTCGAACGACACGTAGAACGAGCTCTCGGTACCCGCGAAGAGCAGTCCCGCCTTCTTCGTGTCGGCGCGAATGGCGCGAGCGAAGCTTCCACTGGGCTGATCGGTCGGCAGCCCTTCGACGATCTTCGTCCAGCTCCGCCCGAAATCGCGAGTGCGATAGAAGTAGGGCGTGTAGTCGCCGACGCCATGAAAATCGACCGCGACGTAGGCCGTCGCGGCGTCGGAATGCGACGCATCCACCATGGAGACGAAAGCGTGCGTCGGGTCGGGCAGGCCGGAGATCGACACGTCGTGCCAACTCTTGCCGTGATCGCGCGTGACGGTGATGTGTCCGTTGCTCGTACCGATCCAGATCAAACCGGGCGACAGGGTCGAGGCGGAGATCGTCTCGATGGCGTTGCGGCCGCCGGCAGTGCTGGAGTCGGCCCCCGGGGCGAGAGTGAGATCGGGGCTCAGCTTCGACCAGTGCGCGCCGCCGTCGGTGGTGGACATGAGGTACTGGAATCCGGTGAGCAGCTCGTGCCGATTCCAGGGCGCCCACACGAGCGGCTGCGACGACGTCGTGCGCAGCCGCGCCGCCGGATCGGCCGCGGGGCTGACGTTCGTCCACTGCTCGCTCGGATAGGTGATCTTGAGGATGCCCGATCCGCTCGCGTACACGACGTTCGGGTCGAGAGGGTCGGCCACGACGGTGCCCCACTCCCAGCCGGGCACCGGCGACCAGTCGAGCGGGGTGATCTCGCCAAGGGTGCCGCGCATGCGAGTGCGGACGGCGCCGGCGTCCTGCTGGGTGGCGTAGACCCAGTTCGGAAAGGAGTTGTCGACCGAGAGGTGATAGACCTGCTCGGTGGACTGGTTGTACCACGAGCTCCAGGTCGCACCGCCATCGAGTGACACGGTCGCTCCCTGGTCGAGGCCGAGGAAGATCCGCTGACCATTCGTCGGGTCGATCCACATCTGCTGCGGATCGTCGCCGCCCGGTGCGCCCTTGAAGCCGGTAAAGGTGTTCCCTCCGTCGGTGGACTTGTAACTCGACGTGTTGATGGTGTAGACGACGTTCGGATCCTTCGGGTCGACGTAGACTCCGCAGTTGTAGCCGCCCTGGCCGTTCCTGATGCGGTCGTCATCGGCAGCCATCCGGCGCCAGGTGGTGCCGCCGTCGTCGGAGCGGTAGAAGCCGAAATTGCCGATGAGGAAGACGCGCTGCGCGTTCGTGTTCATCGCCACCGCGACGGAGGTGCGGCCGGCGAGGCGGGGCAGGCCGCCACCGGTGATCTCGTGCCAGGTGACGCCTTCGTCGGTGGACTTGTAGAGCGCGGTCCCGGTGCGACCGGTATCGGGCTCGGCGCCTCGGCGGGGCTGAGCGTTCGGCGCCGAGTAGTGGCGGACCGTCGTGGCGAAGACGACGGCGGGAACGTCGAAGGCGCGGGCGAGCTTCTGGATCCCCGTCTCGTCGTCCACGTAGAGGGTCCTGGTCCAGCTTCGTCCGCCGTCGGTGCTGCGGAAAACGCCGCGCTGATCGCTCTTGTGGTGAATGTCGCCCTGCGCGGCGACCATGACCAGCTCGGGGTCGCGCGGATCGACGAGCATCGAGGGAATCTGCTTGGTCGCGTCGAGACCGAGATGCTGCCAGGTCCTGCCGGCGTCGACCGAGCGGTACACGCCGTTGCCCTCGTTGATGCCGCCGCCGGTGATGAGGTCCCCGGTGCCGGCGTAGACGACGTTCGGGTTCGACGGCGCGACTTCTACCGCCCCGACGGAGGCGACCGCCTTCACCGAATCGAAAACCGGGTACCAAGTCTCGCCGGCGCTGGTCGTCTTCCAGACACCACCGGCCGGAAGGCCGGCGTAAAAGACGCCGGGCTCACCGACGGCGCCCGAGACGGCGGCGATGCGGCCACCGCGGAAGGGGCCGAGGTTGCGCCAGGCGAGGCCGGCGTAGAGCGAGGGCGGGATCGGAGCGCGCGGCCGGAACAGCGGCGCGGAGGGAATGACGAAGAAGCCGGCGAGGAAGAGGCTCGCGGAGGACCAGCGAAGCGGGGACGCGCGATGCATTGACGAAAGGACCTTCGAAGGGGAGGAACCAAAGACTACGCGATTCGCGAGAGTTGGAAAGGGCCCTCGCACCCCTCGTTATACTGGTCGCATGCTCGGATCGCCTTCGCCGGATGCGCGAACTCGCCGCACCGCGTACCTCGCTCTCGCCGCCGCCGCTTGCCTCTGGGGAACCGGGTTTCCGCTCGGCAAGATCGCGCTCGAGCAGATGACGGTCGGAGAGATGGTGCTGTATCGCTTTCTCTTTGCGTGCATCGGCCTGCTTCCGCTCCTGCTTCGTCGTCGGCTGACGGCGCCCCGATCGCGCGATCTGCCGTTGTTCCTCGCTGCAGGCGCGTTGTACGTCCCCGTGCAGTTCCTCATTCAGTTCGAGGGGCTGGCGCGCACGACGGTCTCGCACGCGTCGCTGATGGTCGGCATGCTGCCGATCCTGCTCGCCGTCGGCGCCGTGACCTTCACCCACGAGCGGCTCGACGTCGTCGGGTGGCTCACCCTCTTTGCATCGACGCTCGGTGCAGCGCTGATCGTCATGGGAGCGGGCGCGGCCGGCAGGCCGGCGGCCGGCGGGGCGACGCTGATCGGAGACCTCCTGGTGCTGGTCTCGCTGCTGGCCGCCGTGGGCTGGGTACTGGTGAGCCAGCGGCTGATGGGCGACGGGGGTGGATATCCTCCCGTGATCGCCAGCGTCTACGTGCTGGTCATCGGAACGGCTCTGCTCGCGGTCTGGCAGCTGGGGCGGCACGGCATGCCCGCCGTGAGGTTCTCGGCGACCGTCTGGATCGCCGTCGCCGCCCAGGGGCTGTTCGCGACCGCGCTGACGACCGTGCTCTGGAACCGCGGGCTCGCCCAGGTCGCGGCTGCGCGAGCCGGCGTATTCGTCAATCTGGAGCCGGTCGTCGGCGCCATCCTCGGCGTGTCGCTGTTGGGGGAGACGCTCGGCCCGATGGCGCTCGCCGGCGGCGTGCTGATCGTCGGATCCGCAGTCGCGTTCACCGTGCGAGGCGGCGCGCGACGGAGGGCTTCCTCGTCCCCGGTCGCCGAGCACTGAGGAGCTTCGCAAAGGAGCGTGACGATCCGTCCGCTCAACCTTCGACACCCTGGCGCTGTCAAAGGGCACAGGCCGCTCCAACCCACCAGCCAAGTCAGAGATCACGATGCATCCCACCAACCGGGTCGCACTCGTCGGGATGCTGCTGTTCGGGCCGCAGCTCAGCGCGCAGCAGGTCCAGGCGGACAGCGTCCGGCCGGCGAGAGCGATTCGCACCGATCACGCGCCGGTGATCGACGGTCGCGACGACGAGCCGATCTGGCGTCTCGCCCCCGTCACCTCGGAGTTCCTCGAGTTCGTCCCGACGGAGGGGAAAGCGCCCCGGTTCAGGACGGAGTTCAGAGTCCTGTACGACGATCACGACCTCTACGTCTTCGTTCGCGCGTTCGATCCCCATCCGGACAGCATCATGACGGCGCTCACGCGGCGGGACGTGCGGGGGCCGTCGGACCAGCTCAAGGTCATGGTGGATTCCTACCACGATCGCCGCTCCGGGTTCGAGTTCGCGGTGAATCCGGTGGGCGTGAAGCGCGACTACGCGATGTACAACGACCATGACGAGGACGAGTCGTGGGACGGAATCTGGGACGTCGGCACGCGCGTCGATTCGCTCGGCTGGACGGCGGAGTTCCGCATTCCATTCTCTCAACTGCGGTACGCGAACAGCACTGACCACGTGTTCGGCTTCGCGGTCTGGCGTGACATCGAGCGATTCAAGGAGCGCACGAGCTGGCCGCTCTTCCGCGGCTCGAAGGGGGGTGTCTCGTCGCAGCTCGGGCTGCTCGAGGGCATCCACGACATCGCTCCCTTCCGTCGACTCGAGGTCGTGCCGTACGCGGTCACGAAAAGCTCGTCGGTCGCCCTCACGAGCGTGCCGTCCGGGGAGACGCCGTGGGGACGCTCGCAGAAGGCATCGGCCGGAGTGGACCTGAAGTACGGCGTGACTCCGAATCTCACGCTCGACGCGACGGTGAACCCGGACTTCGGGCAGGTGGAGGCGGATCCGTCGGTGGTGAACCTGAGCGCGTTCGAGACCTTCTTCCAGGAGAAGCGCCCGTTCTTCATCGAGGGCACGGGGCTGTACACCTTCGGCCTCAACTGCAGCATCGTGAACTGCGGGGGAGAGGGGCTGTTCTACTCGCGGCGCATCGGCCGCTCGCCGCAACTGTTCGGACTCTATGCCGACGACGCGTCGCCCAACGTGACGCCGATCATCGGGGCGGCGAAGCTCACGGGTCGTCTGTCGGGCGGACTGAACGTCGGCCTGCTGGAGGCGGTGACCGGTCGGGTCGGAGGCACGGACGACCGGACCACGGAGCCGCGCACGAGCTACGCGGTGCTGCGCGCCCAGCAGGACCTGAGGAAGGGTGAGACGAGCATCGGCGTGATCGCCACCGGCGTGAATCGGTCGCTCGACCAGTGGACGGAGAACTTTCTGCGCCGGGAGGCGTACGCCGTCGGCGCGAACGCGCGCAATCGCTGGGCGGGTGGACGCTACGAGCTCTCGGCGAGCGTGACGGGAAGCGCGCTCCGAGGCACGCCGTCGGCGCTGGCGAGCGTTCAGACCAGCCCCGTGCACCTGTATCAGCGTCCCGACGCCGGTCTGCCGCTCGATTCGACGCGCACCTCGCTCACCGGTGACGGGGAGGAGATCGTCTTCGGCAAGACGGGCGGCGGCCTGCTGCGGTATCAGACGAGCTGGCAACGCCAATCGCCCGGCTTCGACGTGAACGACGTCGGGTATCTGCGCCGCGCCAACCAGCAGTCGTTCAACAACTGGATGGGGCTCACCTACCGCACCCCGACGCGGCTGTACCGCCAGCTCAACGGCAACTTGAACGTGTGGGGCTACTGGACGACGGCCGGACTGCCGACCGAGCGCGCCGTGAACACCAACTGGCACATGAACCTCGCCAACAACATGTGGCTGAACGCGGGGATCACGGCGAGCCAGCTCCACGGCGTCTACTGCGACAATTGCGCGCGAGGCGGACCGGCGCTGCGGGTCTCGCCCTCGGTCGGGTGGAATGCCAGCGTGCAGGGCGACGACCGGGGGCACGTGGTGCCGAGCCTGTTCGTCAGCGCCGGCCGCGGCGACGAGGGCGCCACCCGATACGTGGAGCTGAGCCCCGAGCTATCGCTCATTCCGCTGCCGCAGCTCCAGCTCGACCTCACGGCTGACTGGAGCATCAATCACGACGACGCGCAGTGGTTCGGCAACTTCACGGACGGGGCTGGTGCGCTGCACTACTCCTTCGCCCGGCTGGAACAGGAGACGCGATCGATCGGCGTGCGGGTCAGCTATACCGTCACGCCGGCGCTGAGCTTCCAGCTCTACGCGGCGCCGTTCGTCAGCCGCGGCGAGTACTCAGACACCCGCGAGCTGAGCGCCACCCCGCGCGCGGAGAACTATGCGGCGCGATACATCGCGTACACGCCACCGACGGGCGCAGCGACGGGGTTCGACGTGCTGCAATTGCGCTCGAACAGCGTCGTTCGATGGGAGTTCCGGCCCGGCTCGACGCTGTTCGCCGTGTGGACCCACGGCCGCGACGGATACGATCCTCGCTTTCGGCCGCGCGACTGGCACGACGAGTACGACGACCTGTTCGCGCTTCACCCGGCGAACACTTTTCTCCTCAAGCTGGCCTATCTGCTGGACTGAACGCGGACGCGCGGTGCACGGCAGTGTCGCCCCCGTCAAAGGATCGCGCATATATTCGGGAGCGCATCACCGCCGGCGTCCCACCCTTCCTGTCCAGCCACGGGGTCACCGCTCATGCCGTCTCGCAGCCTGCCCGCCCTGCTCGCGCTCGCGTCCCTCCTCGCCGTGCCCGCGGCTGCGCAGCGAACCACCGGCCGGATCGGCGCGTACACGCCGCCGGTGGTCTGGCCGCAGCGTGCGCGGGTCTTCGACCTGCTCCACCAGCGGATCGCGATCTCGTTCGACCTGCAGCAGCATGCCGTCCGCGGCGAGGTCACGACGCGGCTCGTCGTCACCGCGGCGCCGACGGACACCGTGCGGCTCGACGCGTCCAACCTCACGATCGACGCCGCGACCGATGGTGCCGGCCGGACACTGCCCTTCACCAGCGACACCGCGAGCGTGACGGTGCACCTGCCGCGACGCGCGCAGCGCGGGGACACGGTGACGTTCACGCTGCGTTATCACGGCAATCCGGAGCGCGGGATGTATTTCGTGCCGCGGCGCCCGACGATGTGGACGCAGGGCGAAGCGATCGAGACGCCCTCGTGGGTGCCGACGTACAACGCGCCGAACGACAAGACGACCTGGGAGATCCTCGTCACCGCGGACACCGGGATGAGCGTGCTCTCCAATGGCCGGCTCGTCGGAGTCACGAAGACGGCCGACGGCCGCCAGCAGGTCTGGCACTGGTCGCAGGAGAAGCCGGCGTCCACCTATCTGTACTCGATCGTCGCGGCGCGGATGACCGTCCTTCACGACAACTGGCGCGGGATCCCCGTCGAATACTGGGTCGCGCCCGATACGGTGAACGCCGGCTGGCGATCCTTCGGGGAGACGCCGGCGATGATCGAGACCTATTCCCGCGTGCTCGGCGTGAACTTTCCGTGGGCGAAGTACGATCAGGCCATCATCCCCGACTTCACCTACGGCGGGATGGAGAACGTCTCCTCCACCACGCAGACCGATCTGGCGCTCCATCCGGCGTCAGCCGAGCCGGAGTGGAGCAGTCGCGGGCTCGACGCGCACGAGCTGGCACACCAGTGGTTCGGCGACCTCACGACGACGGCGGTGTGGGCTCACGCCTGGCTGAACGAAGGAATCACCACCTATATGGAGAGCGTGCAGGAGGAGCAGAGCCGCGGCCGCGAAGCCGCGCAGTGGAACTGGATCAATCAGCAGCAGCAGGCGATGGCGGCGGACCTCAATGAGGAACGTCCCCTCGTGAAAGGCGCGCCGGCCGGCACCGACCCGATCCAGATCTTCTTCAGCGGCCACGTCTACCCGAAGGGCGCCCAGCTCGCTCACCAGCTCCGCCGCCTGCTCGGCGACTCGCTGTTCTGGAAGGGGATGCACCGCTTCCTCACCGACAACGCCTACAAGCCGGTGGAGACGGCTGACTACGCGATCGCGATGGAGAAGACGAGCGGTCGCGATCTCGACTGGTTCTTCGACCAGTGGGCGTACGGCATCGGCTATCCGAAGGTGAAGGTCGCACGGTCGTGGAATGCCGGCACGTCGACGCTGCGGATCAGCGTGGACGAGACCCAGAAGATCGACGCGACTCATCCCTTCTTCCGGTTCCCCTCGACGATTCGCGTCGTCACCCGCGATTCGGTGGTGCGCCACGAGATCATGATCGACCGGCAGCACCAGAGCGTCGACATCCCGCTGCCGGCCGCCCCGATCTCCTTCCGCTTCGACGAGGGCGGCTGGCTGCTCGGCACGGTGACGACCGACCAGACTCCGGCCGAGCTGGCGGCGTTGGCGACTCACGACCTCGATTTCACGGCGCGCTGGTGGGCGCTCCGTCAGCTCGCGACGTCCTCCGACACGGCGGCGCGCGGCGCGCGGAGGCTCATCGCGCTGAACGAGGAGAACGAGCACCTCCGTGCCGAGGCAGTCCGGCAACTCGGCGCCGATCCATCGGCCGATTCGCGGTCGATCGTGCGCTCGGCGCTCGAGGACCCGTCGAATGTGGTGCGCTCGGCCGCCATCGTCGCCGTGGCCCGCGCCGACACGGCGGCAGCGCAGCCCACCATCGTCGACCTGATCGAGCACGACCACAGCACCGCGGTGCAGGTGACGGCACTCGGCCTCTACGATCCCAGGGTCGCGCCGCCGGGCACGACGCTGCTCGTCGATGGCGTGCTCCACGGCGGCACGCTGGCCATCCGCCAGGTCGCGGCGGGCGCGCTGCTGAAGAAGCCCGACGCCGCCGGCGCTGCCGCGCTCGAGGCGGCGACGGGACCGGACGAGCGGCGGAGCATGCGGACCCAGGCCCTCGCGGTTCTCGCGAAGTGGCCGGACAAGAAGCCGCTCGTGGAGGTCGCGACTCGCTCGCTCGCCGACGGCGATCCATTGTTCGCCGTCGCCGCGGCGCAGCAGCTTGGCATGATCGGCGACGCGGCGAGCCGCACGGCGTTGCAGTCGGCACTGGCGACGGAGAAGCGCGTCACGGTGCGGGCGGCGATCACGGCGGCGCTGGCGGGAAAGATGTAGGTCGGCTCACCCGACCGCCGCCGCGGCGGCCCGGCCGGCGACTCGACCGGAAAAGATGCAGCCGCCGAGGAAGGTCCCCTCGAGCGAGCGGTAGCCGTGTATCCCGCCGCCGCCGAAGCCAGCGACTTCGCCGGCGGCGTACAGGCCCGGCACCGGCATCCCGTCGGTGCCGAGCACCCGGCTCGACAGATCGGTCTCGAGCCCGCCGAGCGACTTGCGGGTGAGGATCCTGAGCCGGACGGCGATGAGCGGGCCGGCATCGGGATCGAGCAGGCGGTGAGGCGTCGCGACACGGATCAGCCGGTCCCCGAGGTAGCGCCGCGCGGCACGCAACGCCGTGACCTGAAGATCCTTCGTGAACTGGTTGTCCATCTCCCGGTCGCGGGCGAGCACCTCGCGCTCGACGACGCGCCGGTCCAGCAAGGGCGTGCCGGCGAGGGCATTCATCCGCTGCACGAGGGTGCCGAGCTCTCGCTCGACGATGAAATCGGCGCCGCGTTCCATGAAGGCGGCTACCGGCGCCGGCGCGCCGCGGCCGATCCGCCCGAGCACGCCGCGAATGCTGCGGCCGGTGAGATCGGGGTTCTGCTCCGAGCCGGAGAGCGCGAACTCCTTTTCGATGATCCGCCGGGTGAGGAGGAACCAGCTGTGCTCGTGCCCGGTGCGCATGAGGTGGGCGAGAGTACCGAGGGTGTCGAAGCCGGGAAAGAGCGGCACCGGCAGCCGGCGACCGAGCGCATCGAGCCAGAGCGACGACGGCCCGGGAAGGATGCGAATCCCGTGTCGCGGCCAGACGGGAGCGAAGTTCTCGATCCCTTCCGTGTAGTGCCACATCCGGTCGGCGTTGATCCACCGGCCGCCAGCCGCTTCGGCGACGCCGAGCATCAGGCCGTCGACGTGGGCCGGGACGCCGGAGAGCAGATCTCGCGGCGCCGTGCCGAGCCGCGACGGCCAGTGCTCGCGCACGAGGTCGATATTGCCGCCGATGCCGCCGGACGAGACGATGACCGCCTGGGCGCGCAGCACGAACTCTCCCGCGACCGCGCGCGATGACGATTCGCCGCGCGGCGCGTCGCTCGGCGCCAGGAGCTCACCCCGGACTCCGCTCGCCGCGCCGCCAACGGTGACGATCGACGTCACGCGGTGACGGAAACGAAGGGTGACGAGGCCTCTCGTCATCCCGTTGCGTACACGGCGCACGAAGGGCTCGAGCACGCCCGGGCCCGTGCCCCATGTGACGTGGAATCGCGGCACGGAATTGCCCGGCCCGGTCGCGAGGTATCCGCCGCGCTCCGCCCAGCCGACGACGGGAAAGAATCGCAGACCCTGTCGGTGCAGCCAGCTTCGCTGCTCGCCGGCCGCAAAGTCGACATACGCCTCCGCCCATCGTCGAGGCCAGTCGTCTTCGGCTCGGTCGAAGCCGGCGGTTCCGAGCCAGTCCTGCCAGGCGAGATCGCGCGAATCGCGGATGTGCATCCGCCGCTGCTCGGGAGAGTCGACGAGGAACAGACCGCCGAACGACCAGAACGCCTGACCGCCGAGGTTCTGTTCCGGCTCCTGGTCGACGATGATGACTCGGCGTCCGGCGTCGGCGAGCTCCGCCGCGGCGACGAGGCCGGCGAGGCCGGCGCCGACGATCACCACGTCCGCCTCCGTGTCCGGCAGCGCCATGTGGATCTCCGCCTGCTCGTCGATGAGGTGGCATAACCGTAGCATCCGAGAGGGCTGGTCCGCTACGTTCAAGGGTCGAGCCTCTCAGGAAGGTACGAAGATGAAGATCGGAATCGTCGGCGCCGGGCACATCGGCGAGACCCTCACCCGCCGACTACGCGCGCTCGGACACGACGTCGCGGTGGCGAACTCACGCGGGCCGGAGACCCTCGCCGATCTGGCGCGGGAGACCGGCGCTCACGCCGCCACGCTGTCCGACACGGTGCGGGGCCGCGACCTCGTCATCGTGACGATCCCGGAGAAGAGCGTGTCGCGGCTGCCGAAGCAGCTGTTTGCCGCCGTTGGCGACGCCGTGGTGGTGGATACGGGCAACTACTATCCGCAGCGCGACGGACGCATCGACGCGATCGAGGATGGAGCGACGGAGAGTCGCTACGTCGCACGGCAGATCGGCCATCCCGTCGTGAAGGCGTTCAACACGATCCACGCGCAGCATCTGCTGGAAGGGGGCAAGCCGAAAGGCGCGCCGGGACGGATCGCTCTGCCGGTGGCCGGGGACGACGTCAAGGCCAAGTCGACCGTCATGCGCCTGATCGACGAGCTCGGCTTCGACACCGTCGACGGTGGCGGACTCGATGACTCGTGGCGGCAGCAGCCAGGCACGCCGATCTACGGAGCGGATCTTCCCGTCGGCGAGGCACGTCGCGCGCTCGAGCGTGCGCCACGCGAGCGGCCGGCGGGATTCCGCGCCGCCGCGACGCCGGCCCCCTAGCGCACCGGCGCCGGCTCTCGCGTCGCCGCCATCAACAGCTCGAACGAGTGCAGCCTCGCCGCGTGGTCGAACAGCGGCGTGACCACCATCAGCTCGTCGGCGCCCGTGCGTTCGACGAACGTGTCCACCCCGCGCCGCACCGTGTCGGGTGAGCCGACGACTGCGACGGCGAGCATCTCCTCCATCCCCGCGCGCTCCCACGGCGGCACCTCGTCCAGCACGCCGGCTCGCGGCGGCGGCAACGGCCCCGGTCTGCCGCGGCGGACGTTGACGAACATCTGTTGCAGCGTGGTGAACTGGAACTGCGCCGCCTCGTCGGTGTCGGCGGCGACGACGTTCACCCCGAGCATGACGTACGGCTCCGCGAGCGCCCCCTGGCGTCGCGACGGCTCGAATCGGCTGCGGTACAGCGCGATCGCCTCACCCATCAGGCGGGGCGCGAAGTGCGATGCGAAAGCGAAGGGGAGCCCGAGCGCCGCCGCCAGCTGCGCGCCGAACAGGCTCGAGCCGAGGATCCAGATCGGCACGTCGAGGCCGGCGCCCGGCACCGCCTGGACGGTCTGTCCCGGCACGGCCGGCTCGAACCAGTGCAGCAGCTCGACGACGTCCTGGGGGAACGACTCCGCCGCCGCCGCATCGCGGCGGAGCGCGCGGGAGGTCGCGGGGTCGGAGCCGGGCGCGCGCCCGAGCCCGAGGTCGATCCGCCCCGGATGAAGCGCGGCGAGAGTGCCGAACTGCTCGGCGATGAGCAGTGGCGCGTGGTTCGGGAGCATCACGCCGCCGGCGCCGACGCGAATGGTCGAGGTGCCGGCGGCGACGTGTGCGATCACCACCGACGTCGCGGCGCTGGCGATGCCGGTCATGTTGTGATGCTCGGCGAGCCAGAAGCGGCGGTAGCCCAGCGCTTCGGCGCGCCGAGCCAGGTCGAGGGTGTTCGCCAGCGCGATCGAGGCGTTGCCACCCTCGACGATGGAGGCGAGATCGAGAATCGAGAGAGGGATCATTCGCGAGTGCGATGGACGGTTCGGTTGCCTGCCACACCAACGCGCGGCGGACAGAATAGATTCCCGCCGCATGTCGATTCCGCTCCGCCTCGTTCGACGTACTGGTACAACCGCCGCGGAATCCGGCACCCGAGCGCCGGCGCGCCAGGCGACAACTCATGGGAGAGACGACGATGCGATTCATGATCCTGATGCCAGCCGACGAGAACAGCGAGGCGGGCGTGCTGCCGAGCGAGAAGCTGCTCACCGACATGATGCAGTACAACGAGCAGCTGGTGAAAGCCGGCGTCATGCTCGCCGGCGAGGGGCTGCAGCCCACGTCGAAGGGAGCGCGGGTCAGCTTCCAGGGCAAGAAGCGGACGGTGATCGACGGGCCGTTCAGCGAGTCCAAGGAGCTCATCGCCGGCTTCTGGATCTGGCAGGTGAAGTCGAAGGAAGAGGCGATCGAGTGGGTGAAGCGCTGTCCGGTGGACAACGTCACGCTCGAGGTTCGCCAGGTTTTCGAGGCGGAGGACTTCGGCGCCGAGCTCACCCCCGAGCTGCGCGAGAAGGAGGAGCGGATGCGGGCGCAGGTGGAGCGGACGGGAAAGACGGCACGGAAGGGGTAGTGGAGAACGTCCACCGTACGATCGATGCGGTCTGGCGGATCGAGTCGGCGCGGCTCATCGCCGTCCTCGCGCGCATCGTCGGCGACGTCGGGCTCGCCGAGGACCTCGCGCAGGATGCGCTCGTCGCCGCGCTGGAGCGATGGCCGGAGACGGGCGTGCCGGACAACCCGGGGGCGTGGCTGATGGGGACGGCGAAGCATCGCGCGATCGACCTGCTGCGGCGGCGCAAGCTGCTCGAGCGCAAGCACGAGCAGCTCGGCTACGAGATCGAGGCGCAGCTCGAGCGCGCGGCGCCCGATCTCGACGCGGAGCTCGACGACGAGATCGGCGACGAGCTGCTGCGGCTCGTCTTCACCTGCTGCCACCCGGTGCTGTCCACCGAGGCGCGCGTCGCCCTCACGCTGCGACTGCTCGGCGGCCTGACGACGCCGGAGATCGCGCGGGCCTTCCTCGTTCCCGAGGCGACGGTGGCGCAGCGAATCGTGCGCGCCAAGCGCGCGCTCGCCGAAGCGCGGGTGCCCTTCGAGGTGCCGCGCGGCGGCGAGCTCGCGGTGCGGCTGGCATCGGTGCTCGAGGTGATCTATCTCGTGTTCAACGAGGGCTATTCGGCGACGGCGGGCGAAGACTGGGTGCGTCCCGGGCTCTGCGAGGACGCGCTCCGGCTCGGCCGCATTCTCGCCGAGCTCGCGCCGGCAGAGTCGGAGGTCCACGGCCTCATCGCGTTGATGGAGATCCAGGCGTCGCGGCTGCGCGCGCGGATCGGGCCGGCGGGCGAGCCGGTGCTGCTGCTCGACCAGGATCGATCGAAGTGGGATCGCCTGCTCATCCAGCGTGGCTTCGCGGCGCTCGCGCGCGCCGGCTCGCTCGGAGGCGCGCTCGGACCGTACGCGCTCCAGGGTGCGATCGCCGCCTGCCACGCGCGCGCCACCACCGGCGAGGAGACCGACTGGACGCGCATCGCGGCGCTCTACGACGCGCTCGCCGCGCTCGAGCCGTCACCGGTGGTGGAGCTCAATCGCGCCGTCGCCGTGGCGATGGCGTTCGGCCCCGCCGCTGGCCTGGAAGTCGTGGACAGCCTTGCCGGCGAGCGGGCGCTCGACGGCTACCATCTGTTACCGGCGGTGCGGGGCGACTTCCTCGCGAAGCTCGGCCGGATGCCGGAGGCGCGCGCGGAGCTCGAGCGAGCGGCCGCGCTCACTCAGAACATGCGCGAGCGAGGCCTCCTGCTGGAGCGCGCCGCGGCGTGCGCGCGCGGATAGCGCGAGGAGAGAGCGATGTCGATGCTCGAAGGATCCCGAGCGACCTGGACGAGCCGGATGCTGAGCGTGTACCGCATCGTGGCGGGGCTGATCCTGCTCACGGCCGGAACGACTATCGTGCTCGGCCATCCGGCGGTACCCGCCGGCGGGATGCTGCCACCCTTCTCGCCGATGACGCAGCTCGGCATCGGGGGCCTGATCGAGATCGTCGGTGGGCTGGCGATCGCACTCGGGCTGTTCACGCGCCCGGTGGCATTCGTGCTGGCGGGGCAGATGGCGGTGACCTACTTCCAGTTCCATTTCCCCCTTTCCTTTTTCCCGACGACGAACAACGGCATGCCCGCGGTGATGTTCTGCTTCTTCTTTCTCTATCTGGTGTTCGCCGGCGCGGGCGAGTGGAGCGTCGACTCGATGCTCGCGCGCCGGCGGAGACACTCATCGCCGGAAGGCTGACGGCATCGAGAGTGCCTTTCGGAGGCCTGCCGAGGGCAATCAGGGGGAAAGTCCCGACGCTCGTTTCCCGGGCCCGGGGTATCATACGAGATGAGCAACAGTCGTCCGCAATCGCTCGCCGAGGAGATCGCCAACAGCGCCACGCATGGGGTGGGGCTGCTGCTCAGTCTCCTCGCGCTGCCTCTGCTGCTCACAATGGCGTTCGCCGACGGCGACAGGTGGAAGATCGTCGCTGCAGGGGTGTACGGCGCGTCGCTCGTGCTGCTGTATACGACGTCCACCCTCTACCATGCCTTCACCGTTCCGCGGCTGAAGGAAGTGCTGCAGCGCTGCGATCACTCGGCGATCTACCTGCTCATCGCCGGCTCGTATACCCCGTTTCTCCTCGGGCCGCTGCGCGGCGGCTGGGGCTGGAGCCTGTTCGGCGTGATCTGGGGGCTCGCGCTCGCCGGCGTGACCCTCAAGACGGTCTACGGCTGTCGCCTGCCGCAGCTGTCGACCGCGCTCTACCTGGCGATGGGCTGGCTGGTCATCGTCGCCGCGGTGCCGCTCGTGCACAAGGTGCCCGGCCCAGGTCTCGGCTGGCTGCTCGCCGGAGGCCTCTGCTACACGGGCGGCGTCGTGTTCTACGTGCTCGACTCGCGAATGCGATACGCCCACGCGGTGTGGCACCTGTTCGTGCTCGCCGGCAGCGCGGCGCATTTCGTGGCCATACTGAACTACTCGTGAATGGTGAATGGTGAATGGTGAATGGTGACCGCGTCCGCAGTCACCATTCACCATTTACCATTCACCGTCGGTTGGGTTGGCGTGTCCGAAAATGGCGACTCCCGGGGCTGGAGGCGCTTAGATTCACCGCATGACCTCCGACCCGGCCGCCCTCTACAACGCCTTCGTGTCGCGCGATCCGCGGTTCGATGGGGTCTTCTACGTCGGCGTGACCTCCACCGGGATCTACTGCCGGCCGGTCTGCACCGCGCGGACGCCGAGGGCGGCGAACTGCCGCTTCTTCGCCAGCGCCGAGGCGGCCGAGAAGGCCAGATTCCGGCCCTGTCTGCGATGCCGGCCCGAGCTGGCGCCCGGCAACGCGCCGGTGGACGACTCGCGGCGCATCGCCGGTCTCGTCGCCCAGCGAATCGACGAGGGGATGCTCGACGATGGAGCCGGCCTCGAGGCGGTGGCGGCGAAGTTCGGCTGGAGCTCGCGCCAGATCCGCCGCATGGTCCAGAAGGAGCTCGGCGTCTCGCCGATCGAGCTCGTGCTCACGCGACGGCTCCTCCTCGCGAAGCAGCTCCTCACCGAGACGACCCTCCCGATCGCCCAGGTGGCGCTCGCCAGCGGCTTCTCCAGCCTTCGCCGCTTCGACGACGCGTTCGGCGGTCGCTACGGCATGCCGCCGAGTCGGTTCAGACGGGCGACCGACGACGCGGCTGCGGTCGCGGAGTCGACCGACACGTTCACGCTCCGCTTGAGCTATCGACCGCCCTTCGACTGGGGCGGCCTGCTGCGATTCCTCGGCGCGCGCGCGCTGAAGGGAGTCGAGTCGGTGCGCGACGGCGAGTACCTTCGCACCATCAGCCTCGGCGATCACGCCGGCTGGATCCGCGTCACCGACGTGCCGGCGAAACGGAGCGTCGCGGTGGAGCTGACCCACTCTCTCACGCCGGTGCTGCCGGCGCTGCTGGGACGGCTGCGCCATCTGTTCGATCTCGCCGCGCGGCCCGACCTCATCGCCGCGCATCTCGCGGACAGCGAGCTGCTCGCCGCCGCCGTGAGCGAGAACCCGGGACTCCGCGTGCCTGGGGCGTTCGACGGATTCGAGCTGGCGATGCGGGCCATCCTGGGCCAGCAGGTGACGGTGAAGGGAGCGACGACGATCGCCGGACGCGTCGTGGCCGCCTTTGGCGAACCGATCGCGACGCCGCACCGCGAGCTCCGCCGTCTCTCCCCGACGCCCGAGCGAATCGCCGCGATCCAGGTCGAGGAGCTGGCGTCGCTCGGCATCGTCCGCACGCGCGCCGAGAGCGTCATCGCGCTGGCGCGGGAGATCGCGGCGGGCCGTCTCGTGCTCGACGCCGGGGCGGATCCGGCGCGCACGATGGAACGTCTCGTCGCGCTGCCCGGCATCGGCGCGTGGACGGCGCAGTACGTCGCCATGCGCGCGCTGCGGTGGCCGGACGCGTTTCCGAAGGAGGACGTCGCGCTCCGGAAGCGGGGGGGCGGCGGGGCGGCCGCCCCCGCCGAGGATGGGGGGCAGGCGGGGCGTACCACGCGGAGCAATAGCTCGGGGGATATTTGGAGTAACTGAACCCCGACCGGCCAGCGCGACAGCAG
>JBIOHU010000020.1:0-25710 GCA_044449225.1 Gemmatimonadales bacterium
AAGGGGGACCGCGCGCTGCTCCGCCTGTTCACGGCGGGCGAGCGCGAGTATGCGGCGACCCATCCCGAGCCGGCCCGTCAGCTCGCGGCCCGGGTAGCGGCCAAGGAGGCGGCCTTCAAGGCCCTGGCGGGCAACGATCTCGCTCGCGGCATCGGGTGGCGGGAGCTCGAGGTGCTGTCTCGACAGGGCCATGCGCCGGTGCTGCTCCTTCACGGCAGGGCAGCCGATCGAGCCGGCGAGCTCGTGGTGACGAAGGTCCACCTCTCGCTCAGCCACACCGCACTATCGGCGGCGGCCTACGTGATAGCGGAACGGGAGTGACGAACTCCTCCTACACTTTGCCATGTAATCCCGATAACTTTTCTCGGATATGGGTAATCGAACCACACTCGGCCGCACCCACGGGCTTGCCGCCCTGGCTGCTCTCGCGATCTCCTTGCCGGCTGCCGCGCAGGAGCACCCGGCTCGCCGCGTGGCCACTATCGTCAGCGTCGCGGTCGAGGAGTATGGCAAAGCGGTCGACGGGCACGGCAGGCTGATCAGCGCCCAGGAGTATCAGGAGACGACGGATTTCCTCGCCGACGCTCGGCGAACAGCCGAACGGTTGTCCGGCGAAACGGCTGTCTCCGCGCGGGCGCTGCTCGACTCCATTGCGCAAGCCGTGGCGATGAAACGGCCGCCGAGGGCCCTCGACTCGCTCGAGACCCGTTTCGCCGCGCTGCTCGGCAGCGAGGCAAGGCTCGAGCTCCCGAAGGGCCCGCTCGATCTGGCGTCGGGACGGGCGGTCTATCAGCGCTCGTGCGCGAGCTGCCACGGCGTCGCCGGCCTCGGCGACGGACCGGCTGGCGCCGTCATCACGCCACGTCCTCCCGCCATCGGCACGACCGCACAGATGGCTGGCGTATCCCCCGCGATGATGTACCGCATCGTTTCCATCGGCGTGGCCGGTACACCAATGTCGAGTTTCGCCGGAGCGCTGACGTCCGAACAGCGATGGAACGTCGTTGGCTACGTCAACTCGCTGCGCCGGAGCCACGATCAGGAGCTGGAAGGGGAGGGGCTCTACACGCAGCGTTGCGCGTCGTGCCACGGCGTCACCGGGTCGGGTGACGGCGTCTACGCGCGATCCCTGACGAAGCTGCCGCCCGAGATCGGCTCGGTGGCGTGGCAGATGGAGCACAGCGATGAGGAAATCGCCGGAGCGGTGCGGAACGGGATCCCGGCGAGCGCGATGCCGTCGTCGCGCGATCTGTCGGCGCCGGAGGTGGCGGGCATCGTCGCGTACGTGCGCACTCTTCCGTCGAAGGATCGGACGGGTGCGGCCTCGCTGGCGAACAGTGACACCCTCGGGGCGCACGCCGCGGAGCGCAACGTCGTCGCACAGCTGGAACAGGCGCTGAGCTTCGCGCGCAGCGGACGGACGGGCGACGCCGGCGACAAGGCGTTCGACGCCTACATCGCCTTTGAGCCGATCGAAGGGCCGGCGCGAGCGAAGAATCCGGGGCTCGTCTCGTCGATGGAGCGCCAGTTCGCCGACTTCAAGGCGGCCGTGCGCGCCAACGACGTGCGCGCGGCCGAGCGGATCCGCGACGGGATCGAGACGACGCTGCCCGACGTCGTCGCGCTGACCGCGCCGGCGGGAAGCGACGTGGAGGCCTTCTGGCAGTCGTTCCTCATCATCCTGCGGGAGGGGTTCGAGGCGATCCTGGTCATCGGCGCCATCGTCGCCTTCCTGCTGAAGACCGGTCATCGCGAGCGCCTGCGCAGCATCTGGGTGGGCGTCGTCGTCGCCGTGGTCGCGAGCGCGGTGACGGCCGTCGTGCTGAAGACGATGCTGTCCGCCATGCCGGCGAGCCGCGAGTTCATCGAGGGAGCGACGCTGCTGGTCGCCGTCGCCGTGCTCTTCTCGGTGAGTTACTGGCTCATCTCGAAGGTCGAGGCGGCCAAGTGGCAGCAGTTCATCAAGGAAAAGGTGAGCACGGCACTCGAGCACGGCGGCGGGCGTGCGCTCGCCTTCGTCGCTTTCCTCGCCGTGTATCGAGAGGGCGCGGAGACCGCGCTGTTCTATCAAGCGCTGTTCAACGAAGGGCCGAAGGTCGCGGTGCCCATATCGCTCGGGATCGTCGTCGGCTTCGTCGCACTCGCGGTCATCTTCACTCTGTTCTACCGCTACGGCGTGAAGATCCCGCTCCGACCGTTCTTCTCGGTGACGAGCGTCCTGCTGTATTACATGGCGTTCGTGTTCATGGGAAAGGGAATCCGCGAGCTCCAGGAGGGCGACATTCTCCCGCTCTCCGCCATTCACGGCTTTCCGCACGTCGAGTGGCTCGGGCTCTATCCCAGCTGGGAAGGCGTGCTGGCGCAACTCGCTCTGTTGCTGCTCTTCGCCTTCGCGGTGCTGAAGACCTTCTGGCCGAAGCGATCGGTCGCGCTGCCGACGGTGATGCCGGCACCGGCGGGACCCCCACTGGCTGCCGCGAGGGAGGAACTGGCCCAGCTGCACACCGAGAACGAGGAGCTGCGCCGGCGTCTCGTCGCACTGGAGGACGCGGTGGCACGCGAGGCGGCGAGGGAATAGCGGCGGCCGATCCGTACCGGCTCGTTCCCCCGCTTCCACCGACCGAACGGTTGTCAGCGCGTGGGCGAGAGCTCGGCTGGCATCGCATGAATTCCCCTTCGGCCCGGGGTGATCCGCCACCGCCAGATCATCCAGGCGATGCCAATGAGGACGAACGCCAGTGCGATGAATTGCGCGAGGGTCAGTCCGACCGACAACAGGTCGTCCTTGGCGCGGAAGAACTCCACCGTGAACCGTTCCAGGCCAGCCGCCACGCAATAGACGCCGAATAGCCAGCCCTCGGCGTGCCGATGATCGCGCAGCCGCCAGATCACCGCGAACATCACCAGCCCGAGCGCGACCTCCATGAGCTGAGTGGGATACACCGCGAGCACCGTCGACGGGGCGACGCCGGGCGGAATCGTCGTCCCGAAGTCGTGGGCCATCATCCCCGCCGTGCTGGGCGGCGCGCCATGCGGAAACGCGACGGCCAGCCACCCATTCCACGGGCGGCCGTAGTCATCGCCGATCGCCCAACAGCCGGTTCGTCCCACCGCGTACGCCGCGGCGAGCGCAGGTGCGCCGACATCGAAGATGCGCATCACGCCGAACCGCTTGCGCACGACCACGGCGAGCACGGCGATCATGCCGCCGATCAGACCGCCCCAGAAGACGAAGCCGCCGCGGTCGAGGATCGCGTCCCAATTGCCCAGAATGACGACGTAGTACAGCTTCGCGCCGAGCAGTCCACCGACGACCGCGGCGAAGATCATGTCGCCGATCGGATCGGGATCGAAGCCACGCCGGGCCAGTTCGCGCTGGGCCACGAACTGCGCGATGATGAAGCACCCGAGAATCGCGATGCCGAATCCGGTCACCTGCAGCGAGCCGATACCGTAAACGAAGGGATGGTGAACGATCGGATGCGGAAACAGCTTCATGTGCCGACGAGACCGGGCAGCGGCAGCGAGGCGAAGGCATTGAGGTCGAGCGGAGCGCGCTCGCCACGCTCGAAGCGGAATAGTCCCGCTCGCGCGATCATGGCCGCGTTGTCCGTCGCCAGTCGCGCGCTCGGCGCGTAGACCTCGGCACCGAGCGCGGCGACACGGGCGCGCATCGCCTCGACGAGCCGGCGATTGCCGGCCACTCCGCCGCCGAGCACGACGCGCCGGCGGTCGAAGCGTTTGACGGCCCGTGCCGTCTTCTCGACGAGAGTCTCGACCAGCGCGTCGTGGAAGCCTCGTGCGATGTCCGCATGGTCGCCCGTCGTGGCCGCGCGTACGGCGTGGAGCACGGCAGTCTTCAGGCCGCTGAACGACACGTCGTAGTAATCGTCGTCGCCCGGCTGCTGATTACGGCGCAGCATCGGGCGCGCGAAGCGGAAACGCGACGGATCACCCTCTCGCGCCAGACGCTCGACGTGCGGACCGCCGGGATAGGGCAGCCCGAGGAGCTTGGCCACCTTGTCGAACGCTTCACCAGCGGCATCGTCGCGGGACCGGCCGAGCAGCTCGTATTGGCCCCAGGCCGGCACATCCACGAGCAGCGTGTGGCCGCCCGACACGAGCAGCGCCGTGAACGGCGGAACCGCGTCGCGGTGCTCGAGCGCCGTCGCGAACAGGTGTCCTTCCATGTGATGCACGCCGACGCACGGAATGTCCCGGCCGAACGCCAGTGCCTTGGCGAAGCTCACCCCGACCAGCAGGGCGCCGACCAGCCCGGGCGCGTACGTCACTGCGACCGCATTCACCGCGTCGAGCGTGGCGCCGGCATCGGCCAGCGCGCGGGTTACCACGGGCACGATTGCCGTGAGATGCTGGCGTGATGCCAGCTCCGGCACGACGCCGCCGAAGATGCGATGCACGTCCTGCGACAGGATGACGAGCGATTCCAGCGTGGCCTCGTCTCCCTGACCGGTCAGCAGCGCGGCGGAGGTCTCGTCGCAGGAAGTCTCGATGCCCAGAATGCGGGTCATGGCGTGCCCGCCGCGGCGGACCGCGCCCGCACCTTCACCTGGGCCGGCGCGACCGTGACGCCGAGTCCCGCCGTATCCAGGTCAGCGACGTGCGGCAGGGTGTCTCCCGCGGTGATCGACAGCGCGGTGGGATAGATGCCGCGCAATTGCCGCACGATCCGTCGCGGACCGGTGATCCGCACGGTTGCCGGCTCGAAGTCGAGACGCGATGCGGCCCGCGCGCCGCCGACGGAGGAAACCCGGATCCGCCCACCATTCAGCACCGAGACCGTGCGCGATGCCTTGTTCTCGAATCGCAGCGTCACGCTGCGCGGCTGGAGGTCCAGGATGCGCACCGCGCCGGTGAGCTCCGGTGGCAGGCGGACATCGGAGGGCGTGAGGTCGAGCACGAGGGTATCGGGCGCGTCGCCGCTGATCGTACGGCGGATCTCTGGCGGCGTCGCGTAGAGCTTCACCACGTCGGCCGCGCTCCCGGCGATCAGCGCGCGCAGCCGCGGTGGATCGCCGAGCAGAACGAGCGAGCTGTCGAGCATCGGCGTCACCGATACCGGCACGAAGCTCTCCGTCGGCTTTTGCGCGCCGACGAGCAGCCAGAGGAGCACCGCAATCAGGAACGCGGTGGCCTTGAGTGCGAGGTGCTCGGTCGTCGCCGCGCGCAGGTGCGTGCGCCACGTGCGTCGACCGACGCGAGCGGCCCCGTGCGCCGGAGTGCTCACCTGGCCGGCACCGGCCTGCCCGGAATGCGCAGAGTCTCGGCCCGTGCCGCGTCGAGGTCGGCCGCAGTGGTGCCACCGAGCAGCTCGCTGATCAACGCCCGGTTCGCGTCGGAGCTCCAGTCTGCCGCGCCGATGAACTTCTTCCGGATCGTTCCCTCGCGTCCGATGATGAACGTCTCCGGAAAGCCAGTGACCTGATAGTTCGTCTTGGTCCGCTGCGCCGGATCATGGAGCACCTCGAAGGTGATGCCGTACTCCTTCACGAAGTCACGGATGCGATCCTCGGAGCCGGGATCATCGACGCTCACGCTCACCACGGCCAACCCCCTCGGCCCGAACTCGGTGTACAGCTTCTCGATGCTCGGCATCTCCACGCGGCAGGGCTCGCACCAGGTCGCCCAGATGTTGAGCAGAATCACCCGATGCCTGTAGTCGGCGAGGGTCTTCTCGCGTCTCGGCGCGTCGAGTGTCGAGGCGACGATCGCCGGGGCCGGCGAGCCGACCGAGACCGGAAAGAGCTCGTCTCCGAGGAAGTGAGTGGCCGCCACGAGGGCAAGAGCAAGGACGCAGATCGCGCCGAGGACGATGCCCCACTGCTGCCGCGCCGTCACGCGACCTCCTCCTGCATCACACCCGCTGTGCGCACTGCGCGCGCAGCATGCCGATCTCGGCCTGAGGATCGTCGGAGGCGAAGATCGCGTTGCCGGCGACGAACGCGTCGGCCCCTGCGCGCCAGCACTGAAAGATCGTCTCCCGATTGATGCCGCCGTCCACCTCGAGCACGGCGCGGCAGCCCGCCGCGTCGAGCATCCTGCGCGCCCGAGAGATCTTCTCGAGTGAATGAGCGATGAACGGCTGTCCGCCAAAGCCGGGGTTCACGGTCATCACCAGCAACAGGTCGAGGTCGTTGAGCACGTTCTCGATCGCGCTCAGCGACGTGGAGGGATTGAGGGCGACGCCCGCGGCTGCGCCGAGCTCGCGGATGCGGTTCAGCTGCCGGTCGAGGTGCGGAGACACCTCGGCGTGGATCGTCAGCCCGGTCGCGCCGGCGTCGACGAAGTCGTCGAAGAACTTCTCCGGCTCCATGACCATGAGGTGCACGTCGAGCGGCAGTTCCGTCTGGCGCCGCACCGTCTCGATCACCTTGACTCCATAACTGAGGTTCGGGACGAAGCGGCCGTCCATCACGTCGATGTGGATCCAGTCGGCACCTCCCGCCTCGAGCACGGCGACCTCCTCGCCGAGGCGCGCGAAGTCGGCGCTGAGAATCGATGGAACGATCCGAACCGTGTTCATGGCGTCGGTCCGGCCGGTGGACCCGCTCCTGCCACGCGGAGCTGCACGGCGGCGCCGGGCAGGATGGTCGCCCCGGCCACCGGCGATTGTCCGACGACGCTGCCCTGCGGACTCGTCGCGAACGGATCGTACGTCACCTGGACGTCGCGCACCCCGAGTTGCGACAGGACCAGGCGCGCCGACTCGACGTCGCGGCCCATCAAGCCAGGCATCTGGAGCGTGGCGGCAGCGGGCCCCCGGCTCAGCACCAGCGCCACCGCGCTCGGCACGCTCACCTGCGCCCCCGCCGGCGGCCGACTCGCCACGACCGTGCCCTGCGGCGCATCGCTGTTCATCTCGCCGATGTCCCCGAGGTCGAAGCCGTCCTTCTCGAGCAGCACCTGGGCCTCGATCCGCGTCATGCCGGTGACGGTGGGCACCGTGACGATGCGCTGGCCGGCGCTGACGGTGAGCGAGATCGTGCTGCCCACACTCTCGTGTTCGCCCGGCTCGGGTGACTGGTCGATCACCGTCAGCTTCGGCGCCGAGTTGTCGTAGCGCTGCTCCCCCTGCTCGGTCTTGAAGCCCGACTGCGCGAGCCGCTGCGCCGCCTCGTCGTACGTCAGCCCGTTGACGTTGGGCACCGTGACGTCTCGCGGCACGACCCCAGTGGGAAAGATCACGAAGGCGACGATCATCCAGGCGCTGGCGAAGCCGGCCACGATGCTGACGAGGTAGACCATCGACGTGCGCATCCGCGAGCGCCAGCTCATGCCGCCACCTCGCCGGTCAGCAGGCGGCGCGGTCGGCGAAAGCGCGCCGCGAAGGCGCCGTCGGTGCCGTGCGACTGCGGCAGCACGCGCAGCATCCCCTCGTCCATCACGCTCTCCGGCACGACACCGCTCGGCGGCGGCTCGAGGTGCCAGTCGGGATGCTCGGCGAGGAAGGTAGACACCTGCTGGTCGTTCTCCTCGAGCTCGAGCGAGCAGGTGCTGTAGACGAGGAGCCCGCCCGGCCGTACCACCGAGGCGCTCGCGCGCAGGATATCGCGTTGCAACGTCGGCAGTACGGCGAAATCGCTCGCCTTCAGCCGCCACCGCGAGTCGGGGTGCCGGCGGAAGGTACCGGTGCCCGTGCACGGCGCGTCCACCAGCACGGCATCCATTCCGTGCACGGCCGGCCGCAGCGCGTCGGCGACGAAGGCAATCACGTTGCTCACTTCCATGCGACGCACGTTCTCGCGCACGCGCGCCAGGCGCGTTCTCGACGCGTCGCCGGCGAACACCGTTCCCGCGGTGCGCGCCAGCTCCAGCGCCTTGCCGCCCGGCGCGGCGCACACGTCGGCCACCGTGGCACCCGTAGGAATCGACGCGTAGCGCGTCACCAGCGTCGACGCCGGATCCTGCAGGTGGAACAGTCCCTGCTTGAACGCGCCGAGCTCGGTCATCGAGCCCACGCCGCTCACGAGCACGATGCTGTCCGAGACCAGCGGCGCATCAGCCGTTTCCACGCCGGCCGACTCGAGCATCGCCTCGAGCTGTTCGCGCACGACGTGATACGGTCGAGCGACCAGTGGGGCCTCGCCGTTGTTCGCCCCGAGCAGTTGCCGGGTTTCGTTCACGCCCCAGCGCGCGAGCCATCGCGCGACCAGCCATCGCGGGTGCGAGAACTCCAGCGCCAGCGCGTCGGCGGGATCGTCCGGCGTCGCGACGACGAGGGTTTGACGCTCCCGATCGAGCCGGCGCAGCACGGCATTCGCCAGCTTGCTCGCCCCGATGCCGTGCCTGTTCTTCACGATCTCCACCGATTGCCCGATCGCCGCATAGGGCGGCACGCTCCCCATCGCCAGCAACTGATAGGCGCCAAGCCGGAGGAGGTCGATCACGTCGGCGTCGAGCCGCGCGAGTCCTCCGCTCACCCGGTCGGCGAGCAGCGCGTCGAGCCAGCTCCGACGGCGCAGCATCCCGTACACCAGCTCGCGCGTCCAGCGGCGATCGCGCGCTTCCAGCCGCCCCGTCCGCCGGTCGAAGCTGCCGTCGAGCAGGTCGCCGGCGCGGAGATCGGCGCAGATCTCCGCTGCCGCGGCGCGAGCGTCGGTCACGGCGCCGCGTGCCGAAACGGCGGGGTGACCAGGACCCGTCACCGTCCGAGTCTCCTCGTGGGGGCTGGATGCGCCACGATCGGTGCCATCCTCGCCGGCAGGTCGCCGGCGCCGCGCCTCCTCGGCGATCGGGCACGGATCGGAGGCTCAGGAAACGTCCGCGTCGTCATAGCAGGAAAGATAGTCGCTGGCAGCGCGTTCGGCATTCGGCGCGTCCCAGATGCCGCGGATCACGGCGACGCCGTGCACGCCGGCCATCCGCAGCACACGGCAGTGCTTCGGCAGCACGCCGCCGATCGCGATGAGCGGCACCGCGGTTGCGGCGACGAGCCGCTCGACGAACGCCATTCCCCGTCCATCCTCTCCCGGCTCCTTCGTGGCCGCGAAGACATGCCCCGCGACGAGCCAGTCCGCACCGCCCTTGGCCGACTCCAGCCCTTCGGGCACGCTGTGGACGCTAGCCCCGATCGCCAGGACCGGCGCCGCGTGGCGCGCATCGACCGGCAGAAGCGAGCGGCTGGTGAGCTGTGCTCCGCGCGCGCCCACGGCGAGCGCGACATCCACCCGATCGTTGACGATGAGCCAGGCACCCGTGATCGTCTGCGCGGCGGCGAGCGCCTCGGCGAGCGCCTGCATTCGCGCGCCGGTGAGCCGTCCGCCGCGGAGGTGCAGTGCCCCCCGTGGTCCCATGGCGCGCATGACGCCGCAGGCGACGTCGATGAAGTCGGCGCGGGCGACTATTTCGTCGCTCGTGACCGCGTGGACCACCGGCACCAAAATCGCCTCGCTGGTTCGCCCACCCGGCGCCGTGGTTGTCACCGGCCCTCTACGTACGCGTGTCCGCGCCGGCGTCGAATCGCTCGCCGACGGTGACGCCGCGTCCGTGCGCCCACTCATGCGGTGCGAGCCGGCGCTTGCCAGCCGGTTGCGCGGCGAGCACGCGCACCGCGCCGGAGCCGCAGGCGACGAGGAGCCCGTCCCGGTCGACGGCAATCACGTCGCCGGCGACATGTGACGTGCTTCGCGGTGCCACGCGCGCGCCGAACAACTTCACCTCGGCGCCGCGAATCCGACTCCACGCGCCGGGCCGTGGGTCGTAGGCGCGGATCTGGCTTCCGACCTCGTACGCCGACCGCGTCCAATCCACCATCGCCGCTTCGCGGGTGATCTTCGGAGCGTACGTCGCCGCCGACTCGTCCTGCGGCTGCGGCGTGGCCAGCCCCATCTCCAGGAGCGCGAGCGATTCGATCAGAGCGGCGGCCCCCAGCTCGCTCAGCCGCAACGCCAGCTCGCCCGCCGTCTCGTCGGGGGCGATCGGCGTCCGCGCCGTGAGAATCACCGGACCGGCATCGAGCGCCGGCACCATCTGCATGATCGATACACCGGTCTCGGCAAGCCCGTCCCGGATCGCCGACTGGATCGGCGCCGCGCCGCGCAGGGTGGGGAGGAGCGAGGCGTGAATGTTGAGCGTCCCCAATCGCGGTACCTCGATCACCGTCTTCGGCAGAATGTGCCCGTAGGCGACGACGACGCTCACGTCCGGCGCCAGGTCGCGCAGTCCGGCGACGAATGCCTCGCCGCGCGGCTTCTCGGGCTGCTGCACCGGCACGCCTTCCGCCTCTGCCGCGACCTTCACCGGCGGCGGCCGGAGCGTCGACCGCGAGCGACCGACCGGCCTGTCCGGCTGCGTCACCACGCCGACGACGTCGAACCCCTCGCCGAGCAGGGCACGGAGGGGCGCCGTCGCGAACTCGGGTGTCCCCCAGAAGAGGACTCGCACCTACAGCTCCTCGTCCGGATGCGCGCTGTCGTCGCGATCGTCCGGCGTCTCGAGCGCCACCCGCCGGACCCAGCCGGGATACCGGTCCTGCTGCAGCTTCCACTTGGCCAGCGCGGCCGTGCGCTTCAGGACGCTCAGGTAGTCGATGAACAGCTTGCCATCCAGATGGTCGATTTCGTGCTGGAGGCAGCGCGCCAGCAGGTCGGACGCCTCGATCTCCAGAGTCCGGCCTTCGAGATCCTGCGCGCGCACGACGACGCTCCGCGGTCGCTCGACGTCGCCGTAGATGTCGGGAATCGAAAGACACCCCTCCTCGCCCTTGGCCCGTCCCGACGCGCTCATCACGATCGGGTTGAGCAGCACCATCGGCTGGTCCACGTCGATGACGGTGAGCCGCTCCGAGCGTCCGACCTGCGGCGCCGCGAGGCCGATGCCCCGCGCATGGTACATCGTCGCGAACATGTCCGTCACCAGCTGCCGCAGCTCGTCGGACACCGTCTCCACCGGCGTCGTCGCTTGACGAAGCACCGGGTCGCCGAGAACGCGGATGTCGAGAATGCTCACGGCGGTCGGCTCAGCCCTTGGTCTGGGCGGAGCCCGCGCTGCCGATGATCCGCGCGATCCGCCCGCGCTCGACGATCAACCGCGACTCGGCGGACTTGATGGTGATGTGGTCCTCGAGCGGGCGCGCCTTGCCTCCCTCGTCGGTGACCGTCTCGCGCACATGGATCACCTCACCGACGATCCCCCCCGTCGTGACGACCTGGTCGCCGCGCTTGAGGTTGCGCAGCGTCTCCTCGTGCTCGCGCCGCTGCTTCTGCTGCGGTCGGATCAGCAGAAAGTAGAAGATGGCGAGAATCGCGGCGCCCTGCACGATGAGCGGCGTGAACGAGCCCGCGCCGCCGCCGAGCTGCAGGGCGAGGAGAGCCGGATGAATGCCGAGTGGGATCATGCGAGGGCCGCCGTGGTGCGGGAGTGGTAGCGCCGGAGCCAGGACTCGCTCCAGGCATCGAAGGTGCCGCCGAGCAGCGCGGCGCGCGCCTGCCTCATCAGCGACACGAGGAAATGTACATTGTGAAGCGAGAGGAGGCGGAGGCCGAGGATCTCGTCCGCCAGATACAGATGGCGAAGGTAGGCGCGCGAGAAGCGGGTGCACGCAGAGCAGTCGCAGTCGGGATCGAGCGGCTTCGAATCGAGCCGGAATTGGGCGCGCTTGATGTTGAGCCGTCCGTCCGGCGTGAATGCCGTGCCGTTGCGCCCCATCCGCGTCGGCGCCACACAGTCGAACAGGTCCACGCCGCGTCGCACTCCCTCCACCAGATCCTCCGGAAAGCCGACGCCCATCAGGTACCGGGGTCGATCCGGCGGGAGTACTTCGTGCACCTCCTCGAGGATCCGGTACATGTCCGGCTTGTCCTCCCCGACCGACAGGCCACCGATGCCGTAGCCCTTCCAGTCGCCGAGGTCGCATACGGCACGCGCAGCCGCGCGCCGGAGGTCGGCGTGTATGCCTCCCTGGATGATCGGGAACAGCGTCTGGGGCGTCCGATCAGGAATGACATCGTCCCGATTCAGCTGGTCGAAGGCCGTGGTGCATCGGGCCAACCAGCGCAGACTCCGCTCGCTCGCGTCGCGCGCCACGGCGTGCTCGCTCTGGCCGGGAATCACGTGATCGAATTGCATGATCACGTCGGCGCCGAGGTTGCGCTCGATCCGCATCACGCTCTCCGGCGTGAAGCGCCGGCTCGACCCGTCGATGTGGCTCCGGAAGTCGACACCGTCCTCGTCGAGCGTTCGCAGTCCCTCGAGCGAGAACACCTGAAAGCCGCCGGAGTCGGTGAGAATGGGTCCGTCCCACTGCATGAACCGATGCAGACCCCCGAGCTCGCGCACGACGTCGTCGCCCGGTCGCAGATGCAGGTGGTACGCGTTGGCGAGGATCATCTGGGCGTCCATCGCCCGGAGGTCGTCCGGATCGAGCGCCTTTACCGTGGCGAGGGTGCCGACGGCCATGAATGCCGGCGACTGCACATCCCCGTGCGGCGTGGCGAAGCGCGCCGAACGTGCGGCGCCACTCGTGGTCTCTATCGTGAAGTCGAAGTTCATTCGCCTGTCGCGTAGGACGACGATCGAAAGCCGAGCGACACGCCGAGGTCTGCGCGAACGGTCATCGGACGGCCATCGCGTCGCCGTACGAGTAGAAGCGGTAGCGCTCGGCGATCGCCTCGTGATAGGCGTGCATCGTGAGCTCGTAGCCGGCGAAGGAGGCGACGAGCATGATCAGCGTGGAGCGAGGAAGATGAAAGTTGGTGATCAACGCATCGACGACCCTCGGCCGTGCCGGCGGCCGGATGAAGATTCGAGTCGACCGGGCTCCGGCCTCCACGGCACCCGATTCGTCCGCCGCGCTTTCGAGGGCGCGCACGGTCGTCGTGCCCACCGCCCACACCCGACCGCCGCCGGCATGGGTTTCCCCGACTGCCTGTGCCGTCGCATCGGGGATGACGTAGCGCTCCTCGTGCATCAGATGACCGGCGGGATCGTCCACCTCCACCGGCTTGAACGTCCCTGCACCGACGTGGAGCACCACCTCGCCCCGCCGTACGCCTCGCGCGTCGAGGGCCGCGAGCAGCTCGGACGTGAAGTGGAGTCCCGCCGTCGGCGCCGCCACCGAGCCCGCCTCTCGCGCGTAGACGGTCTGATAGCGCTCGGCGTCGCTCGCCTCGTCCATGCGATGGATGTACGGCGGCAGCGGGACGTGTCCGTGCCGACCGATCGCCGCCTCCACACAGCCGATCGAGTCGTCGACCCGGAGCTCGACGATCCGGGTCCGACGCGCGGTGAGCTCGAGGATCTCGACCGTGAACCCCGGCGCGATCTCGACGATGCGGCCAGGGCGGAGCTTCCCGCCCGGCGAAACCATCGCCTCGTAGCGGTTGTCGTCGAGCCGCGCGAGGAGGAATATCTCCGCCGGCGCGCCGGAACCGGTTCGCTTGCCGAGCAGCCGCGCCTTCACTACACGCGAGCGATTGACGACGAGCAGGTCTCCCGGAGCGATCAGCTCGGGGAGTTCGACGAACGTTCGATGCGAGATCGTCCCCGTCGCGCGATCGACGATCATGAGCCGGCTGGCGTCGCGTCGCGACAGCGGCGACTGGGCGATCAGCTCGGGCGGAAGATCGAACTCGTAATCGGCAGTGAGGAGGCCGTTCGGCATCCGGACAAAGATAGTCCAGCGAAGCGCGCCCAGACTCCTAGAATAGCGCGACCTGCCCGCTCGCCACGGCAGGCGGCGTGTAGCCGAAATGCCGGTAGGCCATCGGCGTCGCTACCCTCCCGCGCGGCGTCCGCTGCAGGAAGCCCTGCTGGACGAGGAAGGGCTCGTACACCTCCTCGAGCGTGCTGGAGTCCTCGCCGATCGCCGCCGAGATCGTGCTCACGCCGACCGGACCGCCGTCGAATTTCTCGATGATCGCCTTGAGGATCCGCGCATCCATGTCGTCGAGCCCGAACTGATCGACGTCGAGCATCGCGAGCGCCGCACGCGCCACGTCTTCGGTGATCACCCCGTTCGCCCGCACCTGCGCGTAGTCGCGTACGCGGTTGAGCAGACGGTTGGCGACGCGCGGGGTGCCGCGCGACCGGCGGGCGATCTCGCGCGCCCCCGCCGGTTCGATCTCGACCTTCAACACGTCGCTCGTGCGTCGCACGATCAGCTCGAGGTCTTCGGCCGCGTAATAGTTGAGCCGCTGCTCGATCCCGAAGCGCGCCCGGAGAGGCGCCGTGAGCATGCCGAACCGCGTCGTCGCGCCGATGAGCGTGAACCGCTCGATCGGCATCGTGATCGTCTGTGCCTTCGGTCCCTCGCTCAACCGAATGTCGATCTTGTAGTCCTCCATCGCCGGATAGAGGAACTCCTCGATCACCGGGCGCAGCCGGTGGATCTCGTCGATGAACAGGATGTCGCCGGCTCGCAGGTTGGTGAGCGTGCCGACGAGGTCGCCCGGCTTCTCGAGCGCCGGTCCCGACGTCGTGCGAATGTTGACCCGCATCTCCCGCGCGATCAGCTCGGCGAGCGTCGTCTTGCCGAGGCCCGGCGGACCATAGAAGATCGCGTGGTCGAGCGGCTCACCGCGGGCGAGCGTGGCGTCGATCGCCAGCCGGAGGTTGTCCTTCACCTTCTGTTGCCCGATGAACTCCGCGAGCCGCTGCGGCCGCAGCGACAGCTCGACGACTGACTCGTCCGCGATGACTTCGGGTGTGGTGATTTCGGCGCGGGACATTGGGCTGGACGGTACCTGCGAATCGGGAATCGGTCAGTATCGGACGCTTCGGAATATACACCGAAGAGATGCCGAATCCAGCGCGCCGCGCTGGAAGGACGACGAATCAGACCGTCGCCCGCACCGTCGCCAGCCGCTCCGCCGCTCGCTTGAGCGTCTCGTACTTCTTGCAGAAGGCAAATCGTACCAGCGACCGGCCGAGCGACCGGTCGTGGTAAAAGCTGGAGCCCGGGACCGAGGCGACACCGACCTCCTGACACATCCACTTCGCGAAGGTCACATCGTCCATGTCGCTCAGCGCCGAGAAGTCGGCGAGCACGTAGTACGCGCCCTCCGGTTGCGTGAAGGCGAAGCCGGCCTCGGTGAGTGCATCGCACAGCACCGTGCGGCGGGAACGGTAGTCGAGTGCGAGGTGATTGTAGTAGTCGGCGTCGAAATGCATCCCGACCGCTCCCGCCGCTTGCAGCGGAGCGGGCGCGCCGACGGTGAGGAAGTCGTGCACTTTCCGGATCGCTGCCGTCTGCGCCTCCGGTGCCACGACGTAGCCGAGCCGCCAGCCGGTGCAGCTGAACGTCTTCGACAGTCCCGATATCGTGATCGTGCGCTCGCGCATTCCCGGCCAGCTCGCCATGACGTGGTGCTCGCCGGCGTACCGGATGTGCTCGTAGATCTCGTCGGTGATCACCCACACGTCGTGCCTGATGCACAGCTCGGCGATCATCGTCATCTCGGCGCGCGTGAACACGCGGCCGGTGGGATTGTGCGGCGTATTCAGGACGATCGCCTTCGTGCGCTTCGTGAAGGCCCTCTTCAATCGATCCGGATCGATCGTCCAGTGGGGCCGTTCGAGCGGGACGAAGGTCGGGTTGGCGCCTGCCAGGACGGCGTCAGGCCCGTAGTTCTCGTAGAACGGCTCGGGGATGATGACCTCGTCCCCCGGATCGATCAGCGCCATGAAGACGGCTGCCATCGCTTCCGTCGCGCCGCAGGTGACGGTGACCTCACGGTCGTGGTCGACCTCCAGGCCGTAGAATCGCCTGTACTTCTCGCCGATCGCGATCCGCAGCGCCGAGCTGCCCCAGGTGACGGCGTACTGGTTGATGTTGCCGTGAATCGCCGCACACGCGGCCTCCTTCATCGGCTCCGGCATCGGGAAATCCGGAAACCCCTGGGCGAGGTTCACCGCCTCGTGCTGGTTCGCGATGCGGGTCATCTCGCGGATGACCGATTCGGTGAAGGAGTGGGTCCGGCGCGCAGCGAGCATGAATCGGGAGCTGGAGGTTCCCCGGAAGCTGGGGCGCTGGTAGGCCGAGGGCTAGATGGCGGGTCGGACTACCGTCCTGCGATCACTGCCAGCGCCGCCCGGATCAACTCGGTGGCCGACATGCCCTTTGCCGCGCCGGTCAGGGCGCTGCGGACCGCCTTCTCGGCATCGCCCGTCGAGTAGCCGAGCGAGACGAGCGCGCGGATCGCGTCGTCGGTGCCAGGCCCTCCGCCACGGCCGACTCCCGACTCCGCGCCGGAGGCCTGCAGCAGGTCCAGCTTGTCCGCCAGATCGAGGATCATCTGCTCCGCCTTCTTCCGGCCGACGCGCGGCACCGACTGCAGCGTCGCAAGGTCCTTCTCACGGATCGCGCGCACGAGGCGATCTGCCGTCAGCGACGACAGGAGCCCGAGCGCCAGCGCCGGCCCGACCCCCTTCGCGCCGAGTACCTTCTGGAACACCCGTCGCTCGTAGGGCGAGGTGAATCCGAAGAGCTGCCAGCCGTCCTCTTTCACCACGAGAAACGTGTGCAGCGCACACCGCTCGCCCGTCTTCGGCAGTACCTCGTACGCGCTCAGCGGCACGGCGAGCTCGTACGCCACGCCTCCCTCGGTCATGATTTCGACCCGATCGAGCTCCTTCGTGATCAGCGTGCCAGCGACCTGGACGATCATGGGCGGCGAGATGTCGGCGGATGGGATAGCGGGGTCCGCCCGATGGCTGGACGACTCGGCTCGCGCACGCGGCCGCTCCCGACCAGCCGCGGGAGCTGCGACCCCATCAGGCAAGCGAGCGCCGCGGCGACGCCATCCGCCGCGTCCGACGGGCTCGGCAGGCTCTTCAGTCGGAGCAGGCGCGTGAGCATGAACTGCACCTGTTCCTTCGTCGCCGCGCCGGTGCCGACGACGGCCTTCTTGATCTCCGCCGGCGCGAACTCGTTCACGACGAGCCCGTGCTGCTCGGCGGCGAGGAGAATCACCCCGCGGGCATGGCCGAGCACGACCGTGGTGCGCACGTTTCGCGCGTAGAACACATCCTCGACCGAGAGTGCGTCCGGCCGATGGCGCTCGATCAGCTCCGTGATCCCCTCGTGAATTTCCCGCAGCCGTACCGGCAAGGAGTCGCGCGGCCGCGTGCGGATCACTCCGCACTCGACGAGGGTCGGAAGCGCCGCTCCGCCGCCACGCACCACGCCGTAGCCGGTATTCGCCGTCCCAGGGTCGATGCCGAGTACGAGCACCGCGTCGCCTGTCGAACGCTGTGTTAGAGCGAGGCCAGGTCGGCGTCGTCGATGTCGAAGTTCGCCCACACCTTCTGGACGTCGTCGAGCTCCTCGATCGACTCGATCAGCTTCAGCAGCAACTCGACGTCAGTACCGGCGACGGTGACCGTCGATTTCGGCACCATGGCCAGCTCGGCCTCCGAGGGGATGATCCCTCGTTGTTCCAGCGCGCTCATGACCGCATGGAACGACCCCGGCTCGGTGGTGACGAGGTAGGACTCGTCGTCCTCGCGACGGAAGTCCTCCGCACCCGCCTCGAGCGCGGCCTCGAGCAGGGCGTCCTCGTCGGCGTGGTTGGCGACGGGAATCGTCAGCAGCCCCTTCTTTTCGAACATGAACGCCACCGAGTTCGGTGTCCCGAGGTTGCCTCCGCCGCGCGACATCTTGTGCCGCACGTCCGCCACCGTCCGCGTCGGGTTGTCCGTCACGGCGTCGATGATCAGCGCCACGCCACCCGGTGCGTACCCTTCGTACGTGACTTCCTGGTAGTCGACTCCCTCGAGCTCACCAGTCCCCTTCTTGATCGCGCGATCGATGTTCTCTTTCGGCATCGACTTGGCGCGCCCTGCCTCGATCGCCACGCGCAGCCGTGCATTTCCCGCCGGATCGCCCCCTCCCATCTTGGCGGCCATCGTGATCTCGCGAATGAGCTTCGTGAACAGCGCCCCGCGCTTCGCGTCGGTCGCTGCCTTGTAGTGCTTGATCTGCTTCCATTTGCTGTGGCCAGCCATGCCGCACTCGTCGCTGAGTAGGGTCCGGCGCCCGATGAGGACGCTCCTCTCGAAGTATAACCGCTACCGATCGACCATGTCTTCGAACCGGAGCCACTGCGCGTAGAAGTACAGATCCACGTAACCGGTCCCGCCATTGCGGTTCTTCCGCACGAGGAGCTCGGTCGCTCCCTCGATCCCGTGAGCGCTGTCGTACATCTCCTCGCGGAAGATCGTCAGCACGACGTCGGCACGCTCCTTCACCGCGCCGCCGGCGCCGAAGTCGTCGAGCACCGGGCGGTAGTCGACACGGGTCGAGAGCCCGGGCAGGGAAGCGCTCAACAGCACCGCCGTCTTCGCGTCGAGCGCCAGCTGTTTCAGCGCGCGCACCGCGACCGCTCCTTCTTCGGTGCTCTCGCGCACACCAGCGAGCAGGGCATCCAGTCCGTCGATCACCACCAGCTCCAGCCCGCCCACTGACCGAACTTCCTCGCTGATGGCCGCGACGCTCCCGGGAGGAATCCGTTCGATTATCGGCAGCTCGTCGCGCAGGCGAATCGCCGCCGCGCCGACCCCCGCCCGCGTCGCTTCGTCCATCGTGCCGCGGCGGAGATCGTCGATCCGTGCCCGTCCCTCGATCGCCAGCGCGCGTTCCAGCACGCGCTCGACGATCATCTCCCCGGAATAGAACAGCGTCGAGTGGCGCTGCTGCGACACGCGGAGCGCGATCGCCAGCGCGAGCGAGCTCTTGCCGCTCGCCACGTCGCCGCCGAGCACGATCAGGTCCCCCCGCCGGAACCCGCCGCCCAGCACCTTGTCGAGGCTGGGAAATCCCGATGGCACCGTGTCCGGCGATGGCGCTCCGTCGGCGACGGCGTCGAGCCGTCCGAGGAGGAGCGAGAGAGGTGAGATGTCGGCGCCGCGCGGCATGGCCGAAGATAGGGGCCGGCCGCTCTCTAGGCGAGCGATGCCGCGAGCGCCTTCAATTCGGCGCGCGAACCCGCGTCGAGGACGCTGGTACACGCCGAGGCGAGCGCGGTCAGATCGCGCGCCACCGCCGGCGCCGCGCCGCGTGCGCTGCTCTCGATGCATCGGACCAGCGTCCCCCGGATAGCGGCGGGAAGGGTGAGCGTGGCGAGCCACCCCTTTGCCGCCACGCTCCTCGCATCGCGCGCTTCGTCACCCGTCGCCGCATCGGCAGCAGCCCCCGCCGCCAGACGCGCCGCGACGAAGCATCCCAGCGCCACCTCCCGCGTGACCCCGATCGGAGCCCGGCCGGCGAGCTCCGCCAGATGTCGAAACGGGAAGACTGGCGCCGCGAGGGCGTACGGGAGGAACGGTTGCGGCACGCGTTCAATGTGCGCCAGACGCACCGCCGCGGCCAGCCTGTCTCCGCGAACTACTCGGACGGTAGCGGGCGCGTTGCTCCGTCTCCAGGCGACGGCTACGTTTGAACCATGCCGCACCAGGCCAAGGCCGTTCTGTGGGTGGACGACGAGGCGGAGTTGCTCGAGCCACACCGCATCTTCTTGCGTGACAAGGGCTTCGAGGTTCAGACCGCCACCAACGCCGACGACGCCGCCGAAATGGTGCGACGCCGACCGTTCGACCTCGTCCTGCTCGACGAGCAGATGCCCGGCACTCGCGGACTGGAGGCCCTCAAGGAGCTTCGCGACATCGACTCGGCGCTCCAGATCGTCATGGTCTCCAAGAGCGAGGAAGACGGCACTCTGACCGAGGCACTCGGCAAGGACATCGCCGGCTACCTCGTGAAGCCCGTCACGCCGCGGCAGGTCTACGCCCTCGTCGCACGGATGCTCGAGGGTCCGCGCATCCGGCAGCAGGCGGTCGCGCGGTCATTCGTCGACCGCTTCCGCGCCCTCCAGTTCGACTCGCCCCGCGATCTCGATTGGCGCGGCTGGATCGACCGCTACCTCGAGCTCGTCCAGTGGGACCTCGATCTCACCGCCGCCAACGAGATGGGGCTGCACGATTCGCTGCGCGGGCTCCTCCCGGTGATGCGCCGCGAGTTCGCACACTATATGGCACGAGCCTATCCCGAATGGCTCGCCAACCTGGAATCCGATCGGCCGCCGCTCTCGATCGACATCGTCGGCGAGTTCCTGATGCCCGTCGTGCGGCAGGACGGCGCCGCGCTGTTCGTCGTCATCGACTGCCTGCGCCTGGATCAGTGGAAGATCATCGAGCCCGTGATCGCCCCATTGTTCGACATCGAGACGACGCACTACTTCGGCGTGCTGCCGACCGCGACGCCCTATGCGCGCAATGCGCTGTTCAGCGGCCTCTTTCCCAACGAAATCGCCGCGCGATTCCCCGACTGGTGGGGCGAGCGCGAGGACGAGACACTCAACGCGCACGAGAAGGAGCTTCTCGAGGCGCACCTGCGCGAGATCGGTCAGCCCGTCCCCGTGAAATACGACAAGGTGTCCTCCTCGCACGAAGCCGACGAGATCGAGCGCCGGCTCGCGAATGCGGTGGCGTCGGAGGGGATCAGCGCCTTCGTCTTCAACTTCGTCGACCTCCTCACCCACGGCCGGTCGGAGTCGGCAATCCTCTACGAGGTCGCTCGCGACGAGATCGCCCTTCGCCAGCTGACGCTTCAGTGGTTCAAGCGGTCGGCGCTGTTCAGCGTCCTCCAGGAGGCGGCGCGCAAGCGGGTGAAGGTGCTCGTCACCAGCGACCATGGTTCCATCCACTGCCATACCCCCGCCACGGTGTTCGCGCGCCGCGACGCCACCCAGAATCTGCGCTACAAGTTCGGAGAAGACCTCCGCGCCGAAAATCCCGACTTCGCGCTGCTGTTCAAGAACGAGGATGCACTCAAGCTGCCGCGCCGTGGGCTCGGCGCCAACACGCTGCTCGCCACCGGCGATAGCTTCTTCGTGTATCCCACCAAGCTGCGCGAGTACCAGAGCCGCTACCGCGGCTCCTTCCTGCACGGCGGCGTCACGCCGGAGGAGTGCATCCTGCCTGTCTCCCTCCTCAGCCCGAAGCGCTAGCGCATGTATCGCCGTCTGCTCGGATATCTGCGGCCGCACGGTTGGCGCATGGTGGGCACGATCGCCTGCAACATCGTCGCCGCCGCGCTCGACGTCTTCTCATTCACGCTGCTCGTTCCCTTCCTGAACGCGCTGTTCGGCGCGCCGTCGTTCATCCCGCGAAGCTCGAGCTGGATCTCCGCCCTGCAGGACGAGCTGGTCGGTGCCTTCCTCAACCCCGCCGACCGGCTCGGATCGGTCGAGACGATGATGGTCGCCATCCTCGCGATCGTCCTCCTCAAGAATGTCTTCGTCTGGCTCGGCGGCCAGTTCGGCGCGGCACTGCAGGAGAACGTGACTCGCGACCTGCGCGATGGCGTCTTTCGCCACCTGCAGCGCCTTCCCCTCGCCTACTTCCAGCGCACGAAGACTGGCCAGATCATCTCGCGCGTGCTCTCGGACACCGAGCAGACCAAGGCGCTCATCACCGAGCTGATCGCGCGATCGCTGCAGAACGTGGCCCAGATCGTCGGGACGATCGTCATTCTCCTCAATTACTCCGTCCGCCTCACTTTCATTGCGCTCGTCATCGCACCGCTGCTCACCCTGTCGCTCCAACCGGTGCTGCGTCGCCTCCGCAAGGGCCACCGACGGCTGCGCGGCGACTACGGCGAAATCACCAGCGTCCTCCAGGAGGTCGTGAGCGGCGTGCGGCTCGTGAAGTCCTTCCGCGGCGAGCCGTACGAGGACCGCCGCTTCATGGCGGCGAGCTCTCGCTATTCCTCGGGCATGGTCCGCATCACGCGCATTGCCGTCCTCTCACAGCCGATGACGGAGCTGATCGGCACGGCCGTGGCCATGCTGATCCTCTGGATGGGCGCGCGCGAGGTGCTGCTGGGCGGCGGGTCGATGGACAGCGCGACGCTCATCACCTTCATGATCATGGTGATGCGCCTCCTTCCCCCGCTGAAGCAACTCTCGCAGGTGCCCACGACGGCGCAGCAGTCGTTCGCCTCGGCCGAGCGGCTGTTCGAGGTGCTCGACCTGCCGACCGAGACTCAGCTCGACGCGCCGACGCCCTCGCTGCCGACGCGTGGATCGCGCCGGGTGTCCGAGCTGCGCGATGCGCTCGCGTTCGACAATGTCTCGTTCGCCTACGACGCCGAGCCGGTGCTGCGCGACGTGAACTTCGTCGCGCGCCGCGGCGAGGTCGTTGCCCTCGTCGGCGCGAGTGGGGCGGGGAAGAGCACGCTCGTCGATCTCATTCCACGTTTCTATGAGCCGTCGCGAGGTGTCATCCGCCTCGATGGCGTGGACACAAGGGAGATCGAGCTCTCCTCGCTACGCGGCCTCACCGGCATCGTCAGCCAGGATACGGTGCTGTTCAACGATACGGTGCGGAACAACATCGCCTATGGCACCGCCGGCCGATTCACCGACGAGCAGGTCGAGGCGGCCGCGCGTGCCGCCAATGCGCATGCATTCATCGCGGCGCTGCCGGAGGGCTACGCCACCGTGCTCGGCGAGCGGGGCACGCGGCTGTCGGGCGGGCAGCGCCAGCGCATCGCCATCGCCCGTGCCCTGCTCACCGATCCGCCGATCCTGATTCTCGATGAGGCGACGTCCGCCCTCGACACCGAATCGGAACGGCTGGTGCAGGAAGCGATCGACCGACTCCTCGCCGGCCGCACCGTGTTCGTGATCGCTCACCGGCTCTCCACCGTCGTACACGCCGACCAGATTCTCGTCCTCGACGACGGCGAGATCATCGAGCGAGGCACCCACGCCGAGCTCCTCAGCCAGCACGGCACTTACTACCGCTTGCACGCCGCCCAACTCCGCCGTGACGAGCCGGCGGCGGCGCCGCAGCCGGCTGGAGCGGACTGAGTCATGCGCACGCTGTTCTATTGCTCCGGCCGCGAGTGGACGGGCCAAGCCCGGGCGTTCGCCATTGCCGCGCGCGGGCTCGCGGCGCGGGGTGACCCGGTAACGATCGTCTGTCGTCCGGACGGCTCGGCGGAACAGGGATTCACTCATGAAGGGCTCGACGTCGTGACGATTCCGGTCGGCGACTCGGTGGGCCGCGACGCCTGGCGACTGCGCACCGTGCTCAAGGAGAAGTTCATCGAGGTGGTCTTTCTCCACACTGAACGGGAACTGCTCGTCGCCACTTCCGCGATGCGCCTCGCGGCGCGTGCAGCCGTCGTTCGCCGCATCGCCACGGGGACCCCGGTCACTCCGGGTCGTTCATCGCGATTCACGAAGAGGATGGGCGCGACGCGGCTCCTCTTCTCCAGTGAGGAGGAGCGCCGCCGGGCCGGCGCCGAAACCGACGGATTCATCGCTCCCCTCGGCGTCGACGTCGAGCGCCTCGACGCCGAGCGCGCGACGTCTCGCACCACGCTCGGCGTGGAGCCGGGCACGCAGTTGATGGTCTGTGTCGCCGATCGGCGCGCCAAACCGCGCATCACCACCGCGCTGCGAACCGTCGCGCTGCTCGCCGACCGGCACCCGGATCTGCGGCTCGCCCTCGTCGGCTCGGGCTGCGACGACGACGACACTCACATGCACGCCGCGGCCCTCGGCGTCACCCAACTGATCCGATTCCTCGGCGAGCGCGACGACCTCGCCGCCGTCCTCAGCGCGGCCGACGTCGGATGGGTGGCCGCGGACGGCGACGACGGCGCCTTCGGCTGCCTGGACTTCATGGCCGCCGCCGTCCCCGTCATCGCCGAACGGTCGCCGTACCTCGCCCATTACGTCCCCGATGGCATCGTCGGCGTCCTCCTTCCTCCAGCCGATCCGAGCGACACGGCCGCATGGGTGGCGAGGTTCCTCGCCGACGACAATCAGCGCGAGGCGATGGGTCGCGCCGGGCGCAGCCGAGTCACCAGGGAGTTCACGGAGACGGCGATGGTGGACGGGTTCGCCGCCGCGGCCAATGCGGCGGGCGAACGCTCGCTCTGGACCGCTCGCTGATGGCCGGCGCGACCGTCAGCCATTATGCGGAGTACTATGCGCTTCGAGGCGCCGTCGGCGCGCTCGATCGGCTCAGCCTGCGGCGCGCGGGCGCGATTGGCGAATGGCTTGGCGCCCTCGGCTACCGTCCGCTCGGAGTGCGGCGCGCCGTCGTCGAGCGCCAGGTGCGCGCTGCCTTTCCCGGCCTCGGTGAACTGGAAGTGCTGCGCATCGCCCGCGCATCGTACGAGCATCTCGGGCGCACGACCATCGAGACGGCGCTCCTCCCGTCATACTCGCGGCAGCAGGTGCTCGACTTCGTCGAGCGCGTCGACGGGTGGGACGTCGTCGAGCGGACGCGGGCGCGCGGCAAGGGCATCCTCTTCGTCAGCGGGCACCTGGGGAACTGGGAGCTCGGCGGCTCGTATGTCGCCGCGCGCGGCATCCCGTTGGAGGCCGTCGCTCGCCGGATGCAGAACCCGCTGTTCGACCGGTACGTCACCCGCACGCGACAGCGCATCGGCATGACGGTGATCCACGATGCCGACGCCGTCAGGCGGGTGCCGCGGGCGATGCGCGAGCAGCACGCGGTGGCGATGCTCGTCGATCAGGGCGCCGTCGGTCTCGCCTCGTCGTGGGTGCCCTTCTTCGGACGCTACGCGAAGACGCCGCGTGGGCCGGCGGTCTTCGCGCTTCGCCTCCAGGCGCCCATCGTCTTCGCCTGCGCGCTGCGTCAGCCGAGCGGCAGGTACGCGATGCACTTCGAGGAGGTGCCGATCACCACCACCGGCGATCGCGAGGCCGACATCGACCGAATCGTCCGCGATTACACTGCCACTCTCGAGCGCTTCGTTCGACGCGCGCCCGGGCAGTACTTCTGGCAACACCGGCGCTGGAAGCATCAGCGTCCGGGAACGCCTCCCGAGCTTGGAGATCCGGCATGAACGAGCGCGTCAAGCGCGCGTTGCGCCGCGACGCACGCGCCTGGTTCGGCGTCTGTGTCGTCGTGCTGCTCGTGCTCCTCGCCCTGCTGGCGCCCCTCGTCGCGCGTCACGACCCGTTGCGCATCGATCTCGTGCACCAGCTGCAGTCGCCGTCGCTCACGCACTGGCTCGGCACCGACATCCAGGGCCGCGACGTGTGGGCCCGCCTCGTCTACGGGGCGCGCATCTCCCTCTCGGCGGGAGTCGTGTCGCAGACGATCGCTCTGCTGATCGGGCTCACCCTCGGGCTCACGGCCGGCTACTACGGCGGCTGGGTCGACGAGCTCGTCATGCGCCTCGCCGACGTGACCCTGGCGTTCCCCACGCTGCTGCTCCTCATCGCCATGGCGGCGGCACTCCAGCCGTCCATCGGCGTGGTGTTCGTCACGATCGGCGTCGTCGGCTGGGCAGGGATGGCGCGGCTCGTTCGCGGGCAGGTGCTCGTGGTGCGGCAGCTCGAGTTCGTCCAGGCGTCGCGCGCGCTCGGGGCGCGCGATGTCCGCGTCGTGCTCCAGCACGTGCTGCCGAACGTCGTCGCCCCCGTCCTCATTGCGGCGACGCTCGGCATTGCCGCGGCGATCATGGCCGAGTCGTCGCTCTCCTTTCTCGGCCTCGGCGTGCAGCCGCCCACGCCGAGTTGGGGCGCGATGATCGCCGACGGGCGCGACCTGAACCAGCTCCGCAATGCGCCGTGGACCTCCGTCGCGCCGGGATTCGCCATCGGCGCGGCCGTGCTCGGCTTCAACCTGCTCGGCGACGCGCTGCGCGACGCGCTCGACCCACGCCATGCGGCGAAAAGCGGCGCGATCGACGCACCGGGATCGGAG
>JBIOHU010000021.1:0-24545 GCA_044449225.1 Gemmatimonadales bacterium
CCCTCCCCCCCGATCGGCGCCCTCAGCTCGCGCATCCGCACCGCCACGTTCACCTCGCCCACCGGCGCCCGCACCACCTCGACGCCCGCCTCGCGCGCCGCATCCTCCACCACCAGGCTCGTCGAGAGGTTCGTCACCAGCGGGCCCTTCCGGTGTCGGAGCACGAGCCGCGCGGCGAGCGCGAGGGTGTAGTCCTCACCGATCGCACGGCCGGCGTCGCTCACGAGAGCCAGGCGGTCCACATCGGGGTCGACCGCCATCCCGACGTCGGCGCCGGTCTCGAGCACCAGCCGCTCGAGCTCCTTCAGGTTCTCCGCCACCGGCTCGGGCTCTCGGGGAAAGCGGCCGTTCGGCTCGAGGTTGATCGAGACCACGTCGCACCCCAGCCGCTCCAGCAGCGCCGGCATGACCGTCGCGCCCGCTCCGCAGACGCAGTCCAAGGCGACCTTGAACTTCCGCTTCCGCATCCCCGCCACGTCGAGGTATGGGATGTCCAGCACCGCCTGGACGTGCCGCGCGGCGACGCCGTCGTCGGTCGTCACGCCGCCAATCGCGTCCCAGGTGGCGTAGGGGATCCCTTCCTCAACCATTGCCCGCATCGCCGCCCCCTCCGCCGCCTCCAGAAACAGCCCGCTCGCGCCGATGAACTTGAGGGCGTTCCACTCGATCGGGTTGTGGCTCGCCGAGAGCATCAGTCCGCCCGCGGCGTGATGGTGCTCGACGGCGAGCTGGCAGCCCGGGGTGGTCGTCAGGTCTATGTCGACCACGTCGCACCCGGTGAGCTGCAGCGTCCCGACCACGATCCGGTGGAACATTGGCCCCGAGACCCGGCTGTCGCGCCCGACGACGACGCGGCGCGACGGGCCTCCGGCGATCGACCAGGCCCCGAAGGCGGCCGCGTAGCGGGCCACTACTTCCGGGGTGAGCGCGCTGCCGACGCGGCCCCGGATCCCGGAAACGCCGACCATCAGCCCGTTCACGTCGCCCTGTCCATTCGGCGTGCGGCCACCCTGCGCCATTACTCCTCCGTCGCTCGATAGTCTGGATGGAGTAAGCTACCCGCCCCGACTGGTCCGGCAAAGCACGACGGCGCTTGTCCGCGCTCCATCGTGCGCCCTACCTTCGAGGCGCTCGTCCTGCCCGGCCGCGCCCGTCGCGTCCCATCCCTTCCCTTCCGCACCCAACACTCTGCGCGCCGCGATCCGCTTCCCCGTGCGGCTGAAGATGGCTGCCCTCGCCGGCGCCGCCGTCATCCTCACCCTTGCGCGGCTGCTCTATCCGACCTTTCTCAAGGTCAGATCCGCCCTCGCGCGCGGGCAGGGGTCCCGGCTCGTCGCCATCGCGCAGAATGCTGACGAGCAGCTCCCCGAAGATTTCGTGCTCGCCCTCGGCTGGCGGGTGACGGACAGCCTCGCCACGTCTCCGGTGGTCCGCGACGCGATCCGCCGTGCGCGGGTCGCCAACAACGACGTGCTCGGCGCCGGCAACGAGCTCCTGTCCATCGACCTCGCGGCGCGCGACGTCGATGGACGGTTCCACTACGTTCTCCAGAGCGAGCGCATGACGACCGCCGGTGAGAGCTGGTCGCCGGTCGACCTGCTCGACGAACTGGTGGCGAGCGGCGGCAGCGGCGCGACGAGCGTCTACGACGCCAATGGCGATCCGGTCCTCGCGGCCGCCGTGCCGATCATGACATCGGACAAGCGCGTGATCGGCGCGGTCATCGCGACGGGGCGCGCCGACGGCCTGCTCGCCGAGGCGCGCCGCGCCGTCTTCGACCTCGGGATCTACTCGGCAATCGCCTTCGTCGTCGCCATCACGCTGGCTTTCTGGGGGGCCACGCGCCTGACTCGCGGCATGTACGACCTGTCCCAGCAGGCCGATCGCGTTGCCCGCGGGCAGCTCCGCCAGGATCTCGCCTTCGAATCCGACGACGAGGTCGGCCAGCTGGCCGACTCCTTTCGCGAGATGACCGCCGGTCTTCGCTCCCTGGTCTCCGAGCTCGACGCCAGCGCTACCGACGTGGCCTCGACGGCAGAGCAGCTCGCGGCGAGCGCGGAACAGATCACCGCGTCCACTGAACAGGTTTCCGGCGCCGCCGGCTCGATCGCCGAAGCGGCAGCGACGCAGACTCGAAACATCGGCATCGCTTCCGACACGTCGGGCCGCGTCGCCTCTCGCAGCGTCGCGGTCGCCAGCCATGCCGAGCGGGCGCGCAACGCCGCCGACGTCGCGCAGCGCACCACCCGCCGCGGAACGATCGCCGCGAAACAGGCGCTTGACGCAATGGCCGAGATCAGCGCCGTCACTGGCGCCGCCGTTCCCGCGGTCGTCGAGCTGGGCGAGAAGTCGCAGCGCATCGGCAAGATCACCGACGCCATCGCAGCCATCGCCCGCCAGACGAACCTCCTCGCCCTCAATGCCGCCATCGAGGCATCGCGCGCCGGCGAGCATGGCAAGGGCTTCGCCGTCGTTGCCGACGAAGTGCGCAAGCTCGCTGGCGAGAGCGCCCGCGCGCTCGAGCAGATTCGCAAGCTCGCCGCCGAGATCCGGACCAGCGCCGTGCGCACCGAGGAACAGATACTCGCCGCCAGCGACCGGGTCACTGCGGGTGAGTCGATCATCCGCGCCTCTGCGGAAGCGCTGACGCAGATCGACCGCGAGATCGCCGGCGCGCGCACCGCGGTCGACCGGATCGTCGAAGCGGCCGACGCCCAGCGCGGCGAGGCGGAAACCCTCGCCGGCGAGATCGAGTCTCTCGCCGCCACCGCCGAGATGAACGCCGCGACCGCCCAGCAGGTGAGCGCCGTTGTTCAGCAGCAGACGGCCGGCATGGCCAGCATCGCCTCGTCGAGCCAGCAGCTCGCCCAGGTCGCCGAACGGCTCAAGGGATCGCTGCGCCGGTTCGAGCTGTAGTACGCTGGATGAGCGATCCCCTCGCCCTGCTTCCCCTCGCCCTCGCCGCGGGGGGCGGGCGCATCCGGTCCAGCGCTGCGTCGTCCGAGGAGCTGGAGGTCCAGCAACTCGTCGCCGCGGGCTTCACGCTCCTCCAGCGCTCCGCGCCGCTCGTTCGCGCGCTCAGTGGCCGCCGGGCGGCGATCCTCCTCCCGTCCTCCCCCGCCTTCTTCACGGCGCTCGCGGCGTGCGAAGGACGCGGCGCGGTGCTGCTGAACCCTCTCGCCGCGCCACCGGAGATCGCGTATCAGTGCCGGGACGCGAGCGTCGGCGCCGTGTTCACCAATTCGGCGCTCGCCTCGCGGCTGCCGGAGGGGATGGCGACCGTGCTCCTCGAGCACGCGCCGCGCCTTGCCCGCGTGATCGCCAACGGCACCGCTCGCGACGTCGACCTCGGCTCGCACCACGGGCTGTCGCTCGAGGGGGAGCGCGACCTGCCCGGCCGCGACGAGGAGCTGGCGATCGTGTACACGTCGGCGATGCGCGGCGTCGCGCTCGGCGCCGTGCTCACACACGCGAACCTGCTGGCGAACGCACGCTCGACCGGTGAGGCGGTCGTCAACACCGCCGCCGACTGGGTGCTGGCGCTTCTTCCCCTCTCGCATCTGTTCGGACTCACCGTCACGGCGATCGCACCGCTGCTCGCCGGCGGGCGCGTCACGACGATGGATCGCTTCGATGCGGCGCGCGCCGTCGAGCTCCTCGCCGGCGGCGTCACCGAGATCGTCGGTGTGCCCGCCGTGTATCACGCGCTGCTGGCGTCGATCGAGCGCCACGGCCCGTCGCTGCGGAGCAATGCACTGCGAGTCTGCATCTGCGGCGGCGCGCCCCTTCCGCTCGACCTCCAGGAGCGGTGGGCCGACGCCACCGGCGTCGAGTTGCGACAGGGGTACGGCCTGACCGAGGCGGGACCGGTCTGCCTCTTCAATCGCGTCGACCGGCCGAACAGCCGCGGCACCCTGGGCGTCCCTCTCCCCGGCGTCGAGGTAGCGATCCATCCGCCGTCGTTCGGCAACGGGGCCGACGTTACGCCGCTCGGGGACGGCGAGCCCGGAGAGATCTGCGTCCGCGGCGCGGGAGTCTCGTCCGGCTATCTGCACGGCAGCGCCGCGGGTCTGCCCCGGCGAGACGGCTGGCTCTGCACCGGCGACCGCGGCGTTCGCCACTCTGACCGCACGGTGAGCTTCCTCGGCGTGCTCAAGCCGATGTTCACGCGGAACGGCTACAACGTGTATCCGCGTGAGATCGAGCGCGCGGTCGGCGAGCTTCGCGGTGTGACACGCATCGAGATCGTCGCCGTTCCCGACCGTCTGAGGGAAAACGACATCCATCTTCGGGTCGAGGGCAGCGTGTCGGCCGACCAGGTGCGACGGTGGTGCGACGGGCGACTCGGCGCCTACGAGCAACCGTCGACGATCGAGATCGTCGGCTGAGCAGGTTCCCGCTCAGCTGGCGTGGACCGAGGACCGCGGCGTCGTCCGCAACGGCCGGAGCCGCCTACTCTTCGTTGCGCTGACGAGCGCCGCGACGACCGCCGGGTCGAACTGCGATCCGCTGCAGCGAACGATCTCGCGCACGGCGTCGTCTACCGTCAGCCCGTCCGGCCGGTAGGGACGGTCGCTCGTCATCGCGTCGAACGCGTCCGCCGCCGCGGCGATGCGCGCCTCGAGTGGGATGTCCTCGCCGGCCAGCCGGTCGGGGACGCCGCGTCCGTCGAATCGCTCGTGGTGCGAACGGACGATGTTCAGCGCCACCGGTGTCTCGGCGAACAACGGAGCGAGAATCCGCCAGCCGACCACCGGATGCGTCATGATGTGCTCGTACTCCGCGTCGGTGAGCTTGCCCGGTTTGTTCAGTACCTCCTCGCGCACTCCGATTTTTCCGATGTCGTGGACATGTCCGCCGAGACCGATCTGACGCAGCATCTCCGCCCCGAGGCCGAGCTCACGCGCCAGCACCACCGAATAATCGCTGACGCGGATCGAATGTCCGCGCGTGTACGGGTCTTTCACCTCGAGCGCCTCGGCGAGCGACTGGATGCTGGCGAGGAAGAGCTCCTCCAGCCGCCGTGCCTGCACGGCGACCTTCGCCTGCAGGCTTTCCTGATAGCCGCGATTCTCGATCACCAGTCGGCGCTTTTCCAACGCCTGGGCGACGCGCGCCCGCACCTCCTCGAGATGGAACGGCTTGGTGAGGTAGTCCATCGCGCCGATCGCCAGGCAGCTCACGGCGACCTCGACGTCCGCTACGGCGGTGATCATCACCACGGCGACGTCGGGCCAGCGGCCGCGGACCTCGCGCAGCAGCGCCAGCCCATCCATGCGAGGCATCCGCAGATCGCTCATCACGAGGTTGATCGCGTGCCGCTCGAGCTGAGCGAGCGCTTCGACGCCGTTCTCCGCCTCCAGGCAGGTGAAGCCGTCGTTCCGCATGAGGTGCATCAGCACCTGCCGCAGGCGAGGCTCGTCATCGACGATGAGGCAGTAGGGTGTAGCGTTGGTCTCGGTGGCGGACATGAGCTGTGCGTTCACGATCTCGTGCGGCGGATCGGCCGGTCGCGACGCGTCTCGCTCGGCACTGCCCATCCAGTTACCTTCCTTCGCACGACCTTCCCTGGAGTAGTATCGGCATGACTCGCGTATTCGACGATGATCTCGAGCCGGGATTCGCCACCCGGGCGGTCCATGCCGGACAGCGCCCCGAGCCCCTGGCCGGCGCGATCATGACCCCCGTCTACCTGACGTCGACGTACGTGCAGGAGGCCCTCGGTCAGAACAAGGGCTACGAGTACGCGCGCGGCAAGAACCCGACGCGGGAGGCTCTCGAGCGCAACGTGGCCGCACTCGAAGGCGGACGACACGGATTCGCGTTCAGCTCCGGCATGGGATGCGTCGACTCCATCATGAAGCTGTTTCGGGCGGGCGACCACATCGTCTGCGCCGAAAACGTCTACGGCGGCGTCTTCCGGCTGTTCGACAAGATCCTCCAGAACTACGGGCTCCGGTTCAGCTACGTTGACACCCGCGAGCCCCAGCGGATCGCCGACGCCATGACCCCTCGAACGAAGCTCGTGTTCGTCGAGACGCCGACGAACCCGCTGATGCGCATCACCGACCTTGGCGCCGCGGCAGAAATCGCGCATCGGGGCGGAGCCCTCCTCCTCGTCGATAACACCTTCGCCTCACCCTACTTTCAGAAACCGTTCCAGTTCGGCGCCGATCTGATCTACCACTCGACGACGAAATACCTGAACGGCCATTCGGACATGATCGGCGGCATCGCCATCCTGAACGACGACGACCTTGCGGCGCGGCTCCAGTTCATCCTCAACGCGGCAGGCGCGGTGCCCGGCCCGTTCGACGCCTGGCTCGCGCTCCGCGGCACCAAGACCCTGCATCTCCGCATGCCTCGGCACGACGAGAACGGCCGCCAGATCGCCGCCTGGCTCGCCGAACGACTGGGGGAGCAGAAGGTCTTCTACCCAGGACTGCCGTCGCATCCGCAGCACTCGCTGGCGAAGCGACAGATGACGGGATTCGGCGGCATGATCTCGGTGGAGCTGGGAACGAAGGAGCGCGCCAACGCCGTGCTCAGCCGATGCCGCCTGTTCTCCCTCGCCGAGTCGCTCGGCGGGGTCGAGAGCCTGATCAGCCACCCTGCCTCGATGACCCACGCCAGCGTGGAACCGGAGCGACGGAAGCAGCTCGGGATCACCGAAGGACTCGTCCGCCTGAGCTGTGGAGTGGAGGATGTCGGCGATCTGCTTGCGGATCTCGAGCATGCGTTTCACGTGGTATAGGGGGTTCGGCCCTCGCGAGGCGACGGGGCCTCCGCGCGCGTCTGACACTTTGACGGCGCAAGGCACGTAGTCGCCGGTACCACTGTCCAGGAGCACCACATGCCGACCCCGCTCCCCCAGATCTCCTCCCGCGCCTGGGAGCATCCCGCTGACCGCGCCGCGCTCAACACCCTTCGCGCGATCCCGGGCTTCGACGAGGTCGTGCGCAAAGTCGCCGGCTTCATCACCGAGCGCGGAGTGCGGCAGCTCTTCCTCGCCAACGCGGTTAAGGTCGGGCCTGTCCAGCGCCCCGCCCTCAACGGCCTCCTCGGCGACGTCTGCACGACGCTCGACTGGGCCGACCGGCCCGAGCTCTATGTCACCCAGTCGCCGAAGGTGAACGCCTACGCGGTCGGCTTCGAGCGGCCGTTCATCATCGTGACCTCCGGCGCGCTGGAACTGCTGGAGAGCGACGACGAACGCCGTTTCCTGCTGGCTCACGAGCTCGGCCACATCATGAGCGGTCACATGCTCTACCGCACGGTGGCCCTCTTGCTCCTGGCCATGGGATCGATCGCGCTCTTCCCGGTCGGACTGGCGATGCTCCCGTTCCAGCTCGCGTTGCTGGAATGGCACCGAAAGAGCGAGCTCTCCACCGATCGTGCCGGTCTGCTCGCGGTTCAGGATACCGTCGTCGCCCAGCGCGCCTTCATGCGCCTTGCCGGCGGCCTCGACTTCGGCGATTCCACCAGCGTCGACGAGTTCATGCGCCAGGCGGCGACGTACGAGTTCGAGGGCGACGGCTGGGACCGGATGTTCCGGCTCCTCAACACGATGTTTCGCGAGCATCCGTTCAACACCGTACGCGCGGGAGAGCTCGAGCGCTGGCGCACGGGCGGCGTCTACGACTCGATCCTGCTCGGCAACTACCTGCGTCGCGGCGACGCCGACCAGGGACTGGGCGACGATTTCTCCGATGCCGCCAGCTACTACTCGGCGAAGGCCCGAGCGGGAATGGCCGGCGTGAACGACGCCCTCGATCGCGCGCGAACGGCGTTCAGCGACGCATTCCGGGGACGGAGCGAGCCACCGCCGTCGGTGTGAGGCCGGCTCCAGGTGCTGGCAGCGCGAACTCGCCGCTGCCGGCACCCAGCCGACAGTCGTGCGGCGCAGGCTGCTGGGAGACGCACAGCTATATTTCCCACCATGCGCGTCCTGATCATCGGCGGCGGCGGCCGCGAGCATGCCCTGGCCTGGAGGCTCGCCCGGGATGACCCGTCGCTCGAGATCATCGCCGCCCCCGGCAATCCGGGAATGGCCGAGCTGGGCGAGTGCGTGCCGATCGCCGCCTCCGACCTGCCCGGACTCGCCCGACTGGCGACCGAACGCGCCGTCGACTTGACCATCGTCGGCCCGGAGGCCCCCCTCGCCGCCGGTATCGTCGATCTGTTCCGCGCCGCCGGCCAACGAATCTTCGGACCCACCCGCGCGGCAGCGGAGATCGAGACCTCGAAGGCGTTCGCCAAGCAACTCATGCTCGAGGAGGGCATCCCGACGGCCCGCGCCGAGATACACTCGCTCGTCAAGGACGCCCGGGCGTGCGCGCGACGGTTTGGGACGCCCGTCGTGATCAAGGCGTCGGGGCTGGCGGGAGGCAAGGGAGTCATCGTCTGCCGCACCATCGACGAGGCCGACCGCGCCATCTCGGAGATCCTCGAGGAGAACCGTTTCGGCTCCGCTGGTGCCGAGGTTCTCGTCGAGGAGTTCATGGAGGGAGAGGAGGTCTCCGTCTTCGCCATCACCGACGGGTCGTCGAGCGTGATCCTGCCCTGGCTTCAGGATCACAAGCGCCTGCTCGATGACGACATGGGCCCGAATACCGGTGGAATGGGAGCCTACCTCCCTATCGGGATCGCAGATGCTGACCATTTGGACAGGGGTGTTGCTGATCGAGAGGTCAGGTTGAGGCTCGCCGTGGAGCGGGACATCGTTGCTGCCACGCTGGCGGGTCTCGCCCGCCGCGGACGCCCCTTCACCGGCCTGCTGTATGCCGGCCTGATGATTACCCCGGAGGGTCCCAAGGTCGTCGAGTTCAACTGCCGGTTCGGCGATCCGGAGACCGAGGCACTGATGCCGGTCCTCGAGCTGCGACCCTCCCTCCTCGAACTCATGCTCGCCGCTTCGAGCGATGAGGGATTCGACGAGGACACGTCGGAAGCGCGAATTGGGCTCACCGGCGCCTGCGCGACCACCGTCCTCGCGGCAGCTCGTTATCCCGAGACTCCGCGCAGCGGGGACGTCATCTCGCTCCCCCCCGCCGAGGAGGGGGTGGTGGTGTTTCACGCCGGCACGGCGCGGGATGCCGAGGGACGCCTTATCACCGCCGGCGGACGGGTGCTCGCCGTGAGCGCGGTGGCGTCTACCGTAGCCCAGGCCGCCGAGCGCAGTCGCGAATTCGCCGGGCGCATCCGATTCTCCGGCCGCCAGTTCCGCACCGACATCGGCTGGCGCGAAGTCGCCCGCCAGCGGCATTCTTCCCCCCAGCGTGCCCGAGCTCCCCGAGACTGAGACCATCGCCCGCGATCTCGATCGCGAGATCAGCGGCCGAGGCATCACTGCCGTCGAGGTCACTCGTCCGGACGTGCTGCGCGAGGTCTCGCCCGCGGCCCTCGAGGGCCGGTTGACGGGCGCGACGATCGCCCGGTGCTGGCGGCGGGCGAAGTTGGTCGTCCTCGACCTGCGCGACGGGGACCGCGTCGTCGTCCAGCCGCGCTTCACGGGCGCCCTCCTGCTGAGCTTCGGACCCCTGCCGGCTGCCGAGGCTCCATACTCGACCGTTCGCCTCGGCCTCGACGATGGGCGCGACCTGCACTACCGCGACATCCGCCGGCTCGGCACCTTCTCGCTGATGGACGAGGCCCGTTGGAAGGCGTACTCCGGCCGGCTGGGGATCGAGCCACTTGACCGGGAGTTCACCGCGGACCATCTATCGGGACTTCTTCGGGGGTCGGGGCAAGCGGTAAAGAAGGTGCTCATGAACCAGCGCATGGTCGTCGGAATCGGAAACATCTACGCGAACGAGGCCTGCTGGCGCGCCGGAGTCGATCCGTCCCGCGCCGCTCGCGCCCTCAGCGAACGAGAAGTTGCGCTGCTCCGCGACGGGATCGTCGGCGTCCTCACCGACTCGATCGCGGCGCGAGGGACCTCGTTCCGCGACTACCGCGACGCCTCGGGGGGACGGGGTGACTTCGCGCGCTCTCTGGCCGCGTACGGTCGCGGCGGGGAGCGCTGTCTCCGCTGCGAGTCCCGGCTCCTAGAGACCCACGCCATCGACGGCCGATCGACCGTGCTGTGCACGCGCTGCCAAAGGTAGAGCTCCTCCGGCCGCCGACCGGCGACGCCCAGCTCGCCGAGATGCGCGCTCACGTCCGCGCGCACGCCGAGGACCGGCCGGGCGTGTATCGCATGCTTTCTCCCGACGGCGAGATCGTCTATGTCGGCAAGTCGAAGCGGATCCGCACCAGGCTGCTGAGCTATTTCCGCTGCGCGTTCCCCGAAGAGAAGGGAGCGCGGATCGTGCGCGAGGCCGGCCGCATCGAATGGGATTACACGCCGAGCGAGTTCGCAGCGCTGCTCGAGGAGCTGCGACTGATCAAGCGCTTCCGGCCGCGGCTCAACGTCGCCATGAAGCGCGACGCGCGGCACTTCGCCTTCATCAAGCTCACGAGCGGCATCGCCCCCAAGCTGCTCGTGGTACGCGGCGCCGGCGCGAACGACGCACAGATCTATTACGGTCCCTTCCAGGGCGCGCAGCGCGTCGGCGAGGCGGTGCGCGAGCTCAACGACGCGCTTGGCCTGCGCGACTGCCGGCTCGACCAGCCGATGCACTACGCCGATCAGCCGGAACTCTTCCGGATATTTCCCCGCACGCCCGGCTGCATCCGTTACGAGATCCGCAAGTGTCTCGGTCCCTGCGTCGGCGGGTGCTCGGCGCAGCAGTACGACGACCGCGTCCGGCTCGCGCGCGCGTTTCTCGACGGGGCGGACGATGGCCCGATGGACGCGCTGCGGGCCGAGATGCAGACGGCGAGCGGCGAGATGGCGTTCGAGCGGGCGGCGATGCTGCGTGACAAGCTTCAGCGCCTCGAGGCGCTGCGCGAGCAGTTCCTGCGCTTCCGCTTCGCCGTCGAAACGCTGTCGTTCGTGTATCCGGTGCCTGGCCACCGGGGAGAGGATCGCGTCTACCTCATTCGACGCGGGCGCGTGCGCGGCGAGTTTCCCCGCCCGCGCAGCGAACAGGACCGCACGAGACTGCTCGAGATGGTCGAGGACGCCTTCGGCTCCGTGGAGCGCGAATCGACACAGGTTCCGTCGCATGAGATCGACGAGTTGCTGCTGCTCTCGTCGTGGTTCCGCCGCTTTCCCGCCGAGCTCGCGCGCTCGCGCCAAGCGCGCGACTTCGTCGCCGAGCCGCCGCAGCTCCAGGACGCCGCGACATCGGATCCTGTGTTTGCCAACGCAGCGGCATCGTCGGCGGCGTAACGCAGATCACACCGCATCACCACGCCGTCCGTTGGCGAGGCTCTTGCAACCTCGTGTTGACGACGCCCGATCCACGGGAGTCCGCGACGGGGATGTGATGGCCACTTCCTGGCGGCCGACGACGCTCGTGCAGTGCATCAGCGTGAAGCCGTGGCTCACCTATCCGGGATGCGACGAGCCGGGCGGTTGCCACGACCTCACGCTGGGCCGCATCTACGAGATGCTCGGTGTCGAGGCGAATGGCTCGTTCTACCGGATCGTCGACGACTCGGGCGATGACTTCCTCTATCCCGCGTCGCACTTCAAGACGGTATGAACGGGGCGCAGGCCGATTACAGCGCGACGATCTCCACCGACGGCACTCCCTCATCCAGCCGCAGCAGCGCTACGCTGGGCTCGAGCTTGAACCGCCTCGCTCCCGCCGCTCCCGGATTCACGACGAGCCGTCCGCCGGCCAACGTCACGAGCGGGCGGTGGGTGTGTCCATACACGATCACCTGGGCGGCGTAGCGCTCGAGCAGCTGGTCCGGCGTCGGGCTGCCGACCTCGTGGCCGTGGCTCACGTGGATTGACACGCCGTCGATCGTTCGGTCGATCTCCGCCGTGAGTCGGGGATCGCCCGGCAGGTCGGTGTTGCCGTAGACCGCCAGCACCGGCGCGATGAGATTGAGCTCGTCGAGCACGTCGTCGCCGCCGACGTCGCCGGCGTGGAGGATCAGCTCCGCCCCCTTCAACACCGAGTGCACCGTCGGCCGCACGAGGCCGTGGGTATCCGAGATCAGTCCGACGAGCATCGATTCGGTCGAGAGTGAGGTGACGTCAGGTCAGGCGCGCGACGGCTTCCTGCCGACGTGCACCGCCGCGATCCCGAGCGACAGCGACTCGTAGCGCACGTCGTCGAAGCCGGCATTTGTCATGCGACGCGCCAGCTCGTCCTCACCGGGAAAATGAGCGACCGAGCGGGGAAGATAGCGGTACGCCGTTCGATGCCCGCTGATCACTCCTCCGATCCACGGCAACAGGTGGTGAAAGTAGAGCTGATAGACCACTCGCACCGGCATCGATCGCGGCGTCGCGAACTCGAGAATGACGAACTTCGCGCCTGGCGCCAGCACCCGATGCACCTCGTGGAGCGCCGAGTCGAGCGACGCGACGTTGCGGATCCCGAACGCCACCACTGCCCCCTGCATCGATCCGTCGGGGAGGGGCAGCCGCTGCGCATCCGCCGCGACGGGCGCCAGGGTCGTGCGCGGCGCCTTGCCCGTGCCTGCCTGGAGCATCGGCAGCGCGAAGTCGGCGCCGACGATGAAGCCGCGAAAGCCGCGCTGACGCGCAAGCTCCGCTCCCACGTCGAGGGTACCCGCGCACAGATCGAGGTAGCGGCCGACCGGCGACCGGGTCCAGTCGAGAGAGCGGAGGGCGCGGCGCCGCCAGCGTCGATCGATGTTGAAGCTCAGCAGATGGTTCAGCAGGTCGTACCGTGGCGCGATCGCCTCGAACACCGCCTGCACGTACTCGCGCTTCTCCTCGCCGCCCTCCGCCGCCGCTTCGGCGCGCTGCTCGTCTCGCGTCTCGTGCATCGACGAAAGCTCGTTCGGTGGCCGCGCGGCGACAAGCGCGCGCTGGATTGCATCGTGGGCGCGGCGTAGCTTTCGCGCAGCCGCCATTCCGCCCGTTCACATCGCGCGGCGACCCATCATCCCGCTGTGCTTCGAGCCCTCGATCTCGCGAATCTCCCCGATGCCGACGTCGTCGCCCTCGCGCTCGAGGGACGCGATGCCGCGCACCGGGAGCTGATCAAACGGTACGAGCGGCCGGTGTTCTCGCTCGTCTTTCGCATGATCCGCGACCGCGAGCTCGCCGAGGATCTCACTCAGGACACCTTCGTCAAGGTGCTGTCGCACCTCGACCGCTATCGCTCCGACTTCAAGTTCTCGTCGTGGCTGTTCAAGATCGCCAACAACGTGGCGATCGACCACCTGCGCCGGCGTCAGCTCGATACGGTGAGCATCGATGGCTCGCCCCACGCCCTCACTCCCGATGCCGTCGAGTCGACCCGGTTCGACGTCGCCGACGCGGCGGAGAACGCGCTGGACGAGATGGAAGCGAAGGAGCTCGGCTCGGCGATCGAGCAGGCCATCGGCCGGCTCCGCCCCGAGTACCGATCCTGCATCATGCTCCGCCACGTCGAGGGCCGGTCGTACGAGGAGATCGCCAGCACCCTCGACCTGCCCCTCGGTACCGTGAAGACCTACATCCACCGCGCGCGGCACGAGCTTCGCCGTGCGCTCGAGCACACCCGGGAATGACCATTCCCCATACTCGGCCCAGGGTTCGGGGCGTTGAAACCCGGGCCAGCCGCGCCCCGTACGAGGGTCAGACATCATGAACCATCGACACCTGCTCCCCAACGAGATCGACCTGCTGGTCGACGGCGAGGCCGGATTCGGCGTCGCCCCACTTCGCGCGCACATCCTGGAGTGCGAGGACTGCCGCGTACGGCTCGACGACGCTCGGGTCGTCGTCCGGGTGCTGGAGGAGTTGCCGCACTTCGCCCCCGACGCCCGGCTCGCCGACCGCGTCATGGCGCAGGTGCCGGTGTTCGTACCGGCGCACGTCGCGGCCCGCGACTCAGTTCGGCGTTGGCTTCCGCAGTCGGTCGCCGCCCGAATGGCGGTGGTCGTCGCCGCCGGCTCGGCGGCCGCCGCGCTGACTTTTGGCATGATCTGGCTCGCGCTTCAGGGGGACGCCGTCACGCTGGTCACGGCGCTTCTCGGTGACCGGCTCCGCGTCGCGGTCGTCGGCGCGGCGCGGAATCTCGCCGTCACCCTGCTCGGGGATTCGGCGCTCGCTGCCCTCCAGGGACTCGGCGCCGTCGGCGCGTCGCTCCTGCTCTTCGGGTTCCTGATCGCGGCGGTCGGTACGGTTGCCGGCATCCGGCGGCTGGCCGTCGACGGACGGCGCGCCTGAGATGCGGCGCCATTTGTGGGTCGTCTGCAGCCTCGGCGTCGCCCTCCCCGCACTCGCGGCTGCCCAGAAGACGAGGCCCGGCACCAACGCCGGCGATCTCGAGCGCCTGGCAAAGGTCGAGTTCATCCGCGACCTGCCTCCCGCCGACAGCGTTGCCGCCGGCGGACTTAGCATTTCACAGAAAAGCACGCATGAGGGCACCGTCGTCGCGCGCGGGCCGGTGCTCGTCGGCGGCCGCGTGAACGGCTCCGTCGTCAGCCTTGGCGGCGACGTGACGGTGCAGCGGGGCGGGGTGGTGACCGGCGATGCTCTGGCCGTCGGCGGGCGGGTGATCGCCGACAGCGGGGTGGTGATGGGCGAGATGCGGAGCATGAGCGCCCTCCCGTCGCTGTTCGCCGCGGGCGCGCCGGCGCTCGTCTCCCGGACCCCCGTTCAGCGCACCCTCGACGGCGCGAAGATGGTGGCGGCCAGCTTCGGCGTCCTGCTCGTGATCGCCGTGGGCGTCCTGCTCTTCGCCGGAACCAATCTCGACGAGGTCGTCGCGACCCTGGAGCGTCGCTTCGCCCGCGCCTTCTGGGTCGGACTCGTCGGTCAGCTCCTCGTCCTGCCAGCACTCGTCGTGCTCGTCGTCGCCCTCGCGCTCACCCTGATCGGGATTCTGCTCATCCCCTTTGCCATCGTCGCCTACGCCGTCGCCGTCGCCGGCCTCGTCACTCTCGGCTTCCTGGCCGTCGCTCGCCTCGTCGGCGGCTCGGTGCGGCCAGCCGGCGACGCCACGCCGCGAGCCCGGGCGCTTTCTGCACTCGCCATCGGCATCGCCATCTTCTTCGTACTCTGGATGGTCGGCGCGCTGCTCGCGTGGGCACCTTTGGCCGCCACGGTGGTGCGCGCTGCGGCGCTCGCCATGACGTGGGCGGCAATGACGCTGGGGCTCGGCGCGGCGATCCTCTCGCGCGCCGGCACTCATCGCAAGGTGGCGGCGGGAACTCCTCCCGTGGAGCTCGAGTCGTTGCAGACGCCCACCCCCCTCACCGGCGTCGTCGCCGCACGACGGCCAAGAGTCACGGAGGCCCGATGATCCGCCAACTCGCCGCCCTCGCCGTCGCCGGCACGCTCGTCGCGCCTACCGCCGCGCGTGCCCAGCGTGCCTCCGCCTGGCGCTCCGTCGACATGTCGCGCCAGCTTCGCGACTCCCTGCCGCAGCGGATCCACGTACAGTACGGCGCCGGAAGGGTCGACGTCCGCGGCTCGGCCGACCCGCTGCTCTACTCGATGCACCTCCGCTACGACGAGTCGCGCGCCGTTCCGCTGCACCGCTACGACGCCGAGCAGCACAGTGTCCTGCTCGGGCTCGAGTCACGCAGCCAGGGACTGCACTCCTCCGGCGATCGTGACGAGACCGGCGAGCTTCGCCTGACCCTTCCCAACAGCATTCCACTCGAGCTCGAGATGCAGCTCGGCGGCACCCAATCCCTCCTCGAGCTCGGCGGGCTTCAACTTCAGTCGCTGCGCCTGGAGTGCGGCGCGACCGATGCCACCGTGATGTTCTCGTCGCCCAACCGGGCGCGGATGAGCGACCTGACGATCGACGTCGGCGCGGCGGACCTCTTCGCCATGCACCTCGCCAACGCCAACGCCGACCAGCTCAACATCCATGGCGGCGTCGGCGTAGTCGTCCTCGAGTTCGGCGGCACCTGGACGCGCGACCTCACCGTCTCCACCCAGGTCGCGATCGGCAAGCTGATCCTCCGGGTTCCCGCGGACATCGGCATCCGGCTCGACCTCCAGCGCGTCGTTGCCGGCTTCGATCACGAAGGGATGGTGAAGCGTGACGATGGATGGTACTCGACGAATTACGCCAGCGCGCCGCACAAGCTGCATGTGCGCGCCGAGACCTACTTCGGGCAGGTCGACCTCGAGCGCGTGATCCGCTGAGCGGTCATCCCGGCGGGAGCAGCACCACCGCGGTTCCGCGCCTCAGCCCGAGCTGCGCCGCCGCGCTTCCGTCCCTCACCGCGATCTCCACCAGCCCGCTCGATCCGAGCAGCGCCAACGCCGTGCCCGGATCGGCGTCGGTGTAGGTGCGGGCGATGGCCATTCGACGCCCTTCCACCTCGACCGTCCCGCCGCGCCAAGACACGAGGTTCGTCACTGCATTCCCGAACCGGTCAATGGCGATCACCTCCCCCGCCACGGCGCCGTCGGCGCGCCGCACCGCTTCGGGAGACCGCAGAATCACAGGCGACGAACTCGGCCTGCCCAACGAGTCCACCGGGACGCCGCGCGCGAGCTCGGCTGCCGCCGGCGCGAACAGGTCGCGGCCGTGAAAGGTCGGTGCCGCGGTCGCCGGAACGGGCAGCGTCACACAGCGCGCGCCTGCGTGAAGGAGCGCCGGCGAGAGGACGCCGTTGTCCGGCCCGACGAGCAGCCGTCCCTCACTCTCCACCGCGAGCGCCTGCCGTCCGCTGCCGACGCCCGGATCCACCACGACGAGGTGCACCGTGCCGGCGGGGAAGCGCCGCCAGTAGCGCGCCAGCGCCAGCCGCGCTGCGTCCACGTCCTGTGGAGGAAGATCGTGCGCGATGTCCACCAGCATCACGTCGGGTGCGCTCGATGCCAGCACGCCCTTCATCTCTCCGACGTAGCCGTCGGCCGTGCCAAAGTCGGAGAGCAGGGTGATGATGCGGCTCATCGTCCGGTCGTCATGCGATGGAGGTAGCCTTCCACCGGCCAGCGCGCCAGATGCCCATCATCGCCACGGCGCGGCCGAGCGCCGTGAGAGAGATCGTCCACCAGAGTCCCGCGCTACCGAATCGCGTCGCGGCCCACGCCGCGAGCGGGATCCGGCTCGCCGTGATGGACGTGGACGTCAGCATCGGTGCGACGGTGTGCCCAGCCCCGCCCAGCGCCCCCTCGAGCACGATCTCGGCACAGATACCGAGCTGGGAGACGGCGGCGATCCGCAGATATTTTGCCGCCTCGGCGATGACCGCCGGATCGTGGCTGAAGATCGCAGCGAACCGCTCTGGCATCGTCAGCTCGAGGCCGCACGCGGCGAGGCCAAAGAGCGAGCAGAAGCCGACGGAGAGCCAGCCGGCGCGTGCCGCGCGGTCGGGACGACCGGCGCCGAGGTTCTGACCGACGATCGCCGCCGTCGCGGCGCCGAAACCGACGCCGATCATGAACAGCCAGCTCTCCACGCGATGCCCGATGCCGAGCGCGGCGAGCGCCGGCGTTCCGAATCGGGTCGCCGTGCGGGTGACGAGCACGTAGATGAGCGCGAACACCGTTCCGGTGACCGCCGTGGGCAGCCCGATGCGCACGATCGACTTCCATGTCGCCCAGCGGGGGCGTCCGAGAATGAGCACGCCACGACGCCCGACGATGGTGAGGCCGATGGCGAAGGCGACGGCACGAGTGCAGATGGTGGCGATCGCCGCACCGGCGACTCCCATGGCCGGCAGTGGGCCCCACCCGACGATCAGCGCGGGATCGAGCACGAGCGTCACCGCGACCGACGCCGAGAGGATGAGGAACGATGTCCGCGTGTCGCCGGCGGCCCGGAAAGCGGCGTCCACGGCGAAGAAGCCGAAGATGAGCGGCGAGCCGAAGAGATAGGTGCCGAGATAGCGATAGCCGAGGGCCGTCACTTCGGGAGGCGTTTCCATCACCGCGAAAAGGTGCGGCAGCAGGAGGAGCCCGGCGGCGCCGGCGACGAATCCGAGCAGGAGGGCCAGCACCAGGGCATCGCCGGCGATTCGTGCCGCCTCTTCGCCCCGTCCTTCGCCGTACCGCCGCGCCGCCACCGCGGTGAGACCGACGCTCACCATCTCGGCGATCGACACGAGCATCCAGATCCAGAACACCGCCGTCGACGCCGCGGCCAGGCCGACCGAACCGACACGCGTACCGATCCAGAACGCGTCCACCGAGAAGAAAAGCGTCATCAGCAGTGACGACGCCACGGCCGGGAGCGCGACCCGCGCGATGGTGCGCGGCAGTGGGTCGGCGACGAGATGCGCCGCTTCCCACTCGTTCGTGACGGCGACCGGTGCGAGCCCGTCGTGGGGCTCGACCGGCAGCGATCCGCCGAACGACGTGGGACGGTCCGTCACACGGCTGGCACCGCGCCGAGCGCGCCGGCGACGCGAGTCGCGATTCCCGCCAGCGCGCGCGCCGCCGACGACGTCGGATCGGACGTCACGATCGGTTTGCCGCTGTCCCCTCCTTCCATCACGCGCGGGTAGAGGGGCACCTGGCCGAGTAGTGGCAGTTCCAGCGTGCGGGCGAGCCGCTCGCCGCCGCCCGTGCCGAACAGCGCGCTCGGCTTGCCGCAATGCGGGCACTCGAACCAACTCATGTTCTCCACGATGCCGAGCACCGGCACAGCAACCCGCTGGAACATCTTCACGCCGCGGAGCGCGTCGCCGACGCTGACGTCCTGAGGCGTCGTGACGATGATCGCGCCGTCGACGTTCGTCGCCTGCACGAGCGAGAGCTGCGCGTCGCCGGTGCCGGGCGGCATGTCGACGATGAAGTAGTCGAGCTGTCCCCACGCGACGTCAGCGAGAAACTGGTTGATGATCTTCATCACGATCGGTCCGCGCCAGATCGCTGGTTGGTCCGGCTCGATCATCATCCCGAGCGAAATGAGCTTCACCCCGTGGGCCTCGAGAGGGACCATTTTCTCGTTGATCACCGACGGCTGGCCAGACACTCCCATCATACGCGGAATGTTGGGTCCGTAGATGTCGGCGTCCATCAGGCCCACGCGCGCGCCGCCCTGCGCGAGCGCGACGGCGAGATTGACGGCGACGGTGGACTTGCCGACTCCTCCTTTCCCCGATGAGATCGCGATCACCTTGCCGAGGTTGCCGTAGCGCTTCGGTGTCGGCGCGGCGGGGCGTGGCGGAGCCGCTGGCGCCTGGTCCATGACCGGCAACGAGCGGCCGGCTGGCTTCTTCGGACCCGCCGAGACCTCCAGCTGAAGGTCGGTCACGCCGGCGACGCTCTGGATCGTCCTGCGCACCTCGCGGGCGAGCGAGGGATCGTCCTGCGATCCGAGCTGCAAGGTCGCGCGCACTCGACCGTCCGTCGTGGTGGCGATGTCGCGCACTTGCTGGCTGGAGAACAGATCGGCGCCGGTGCGCGGATTCGTCAGCTTGGAAAGCGCCTCGGCGAGACGCTCCTGGAGGGTGGTGTTGGCCATGCCGAAGAATAATCGGTGCGAAAGAAGCGGTACGACGGCCACCGCCCCGTTACACGAGGCGCAGCAGTTGGCGCGCCGCCTCGACGACCCCGTCGCGGACCGTGCCGAGATCGCCGCTGATCAGCGCACCCGCCGCCTTCGCGTGCCCGCCTCCCCCGAACTGGCGGGCGAAGGCGTTGACATCGGTCGTGCCCGTGCTGCGGAACGACACCTTCACCTTGCGGTGGCCGAGGTCGCGGAAGAACAGCGCCATTCGCGTGCCGGCGATCGACCGCGCATGCTCGACGATGCCATCGAGATCCTCGGCCCGCACGCCGTACTTCTCCAGCGCGTCGGCGTGCATGGAGAGCCACGACAGCCCGAGCGACTCGTCCACCTGCAGGGTGCTGAGAACGTCGGCCATCAGCCGCACGCGACCCGCCGGTGCCGACGCGTAGATGCGGGTGTACATGTCCTCCGGGTCCACGCCGCAGGCGAGCAGCTGCGCGGCGACGGCGAGGCAGCGCGGCGTCGTGTTGCTGAACCGGAAGCCTCCCGTGTCGGTGAGCATGCCCGTGTAGAGCGAACGGGCGATCGGCGCCGTGATCTCCCAGTCGAGCACCATCGCGAGATCGTACACCAGTTCGGCCGTGGAGGAGGCCGTCGCATCCGACACGACGATCGGCCCCGCCGGCTCATCCGAGTCGAGATGATGGTCGATCACCAGCTTCGGCACGGCGAGGGCGCGCACGGCGTCAGCGAGCACGCCGAGGCGCTTCACGTCGCTGATGTCGAGCACGATCAGGAGGTCGATCTCCTTCAGCGCCTTCGCGCCCCGAGCCGTCCGGTCGTCCACGTCGTCGCCGAGCAGGAAGTCGAACATCTCCGGCCACGGGGTGGGATTGACGATCTGCGGCTGGAGTCCCCTCGCTGCCAGCAGTCGGGCCAGCGCCGTCTCCGATCCACAGCCGTCACCGTCGGCGTTCATGTGCGTGCTGAGGGCGACGCGTCGACCGGCCACGAGCTCGACGGCGAGCGATTGAATGGCGGCCCGCCGCGGGGAGGGAACGACTAGGAGATCGGTAGACACGTTCTGGTGGGTGACCGGGGTCCAAAAAAGAGCGGCGCCCGCCAGGACGCCGCTCTCGAATCTAGTGCCGCCGGGTCTCAGTCGCCCATGCCGCTGGAAACCACCTCGCCCCGACCGAGCTTGGAGTGGCTACGGCTGTAGAGGAAGTAGATCGCCAGGCCAATCACCAGCCAGACGATGAGCCGGATCCAGGTGTCCTTCGGCAGGCTGGCCATGAGGCCGAAGCAGCTGAGAATGCCGAGGATCGGCACGAGCGGAACGAGGGGCGTCTTGAAGGCGCGGGGGATTTCCGGCGAGCGCACCCGCAGGATCCACACGCCAGCGCAGACGATGACGAAGGCGAGCAGCGTGCCGATGCTGACGAGCTGGCCGAGGAGCCCGATCGGAAAGAGGCCGGCGACGATCATCGCCACCGTGCCGGTGAGGATCGTCGTGATGTATGGCGTCTTGAACTTCGGGTGGACCTTGCCGAACACTGCCGGGAGTAGTCCGTCGCGCGCCATCGAAAAGAAAACTCGCGGCTGCCCCATGAGCATGACCAGCACCACCGAAGCCAGGCCGGCCAGCGACCCGATCTCGACGGCATAACGAAGCCAGGCGAGCGACGAACCGGCGGCCTGCACGGCGATCAGGATCGGGGCGGGATCGTTCAGCTTGGAATAGTGGACCATCCCCGTCATGACGAGCGCCATGAGAATGTAGAGAATGGTGCAGACGACGAGCGACCCGAGGATGCCGATCGGCATGTCCCGCTGCGGGTTTCGCGCCTCCTGGGCGGCCGTGCTCACGGCGTCGAAGCCGATGTAGGCGAAGAAGATCACCCCCGCGCCGCGCAGGACGCCGGACCAGCCGAACGCGCCGAACTGTCCGGAGTTCGCCGGAATGAACGGGTGCCAGTTCGCCGTGTTCACGTACATGAATCCGACGCCGATGACGAGGAACAGGACAGCGAGCTTGATGAAGACGATGACGTTGTTGAACCGCGCCGACTCGCGGATGCCGATCACGAGCACCACCGTCATGACGGCGACGAGCACCATGGCCGGGATGTTCAGCACTGCGCCCGTGCTGGAGAAGTGGTTCTGCGCGTCGACGGCGAATGGCGCGTTGCTGAACGCCGAAGGGACGATGATCCCGAACTCCTTCATGAACGGGACGAAGTTGCCTCCCCAGCCTACCGCCACCGTGGCCGCACCGAAGAGGTACTCGAGCATCAGGTCCCAGCCGATGATCCAGGCGACGAACTCGCCCATCGTGGCGTAGCCGTAGGTGTACGCCGAGCCGGCGATCGGGATCATGCTCGCGAACTCCGCGTAGCAGAGGCCGGCGAAGCCGCACGCGATGCCGGCGAGGAGCATCGACAGCACGACGGCCGGACCGGCGTACACCGCCGCGGCATTGCCCGTGAGAACGAAGATGCCGGCGCCGATGATCGCGCCGATGCCGAGCAGTGTCAGGTTGGTCGCGCTCAGCGTGCGCCGCAGACCGCCTTCACCCTCCTCCGCGGCCTCGCGCTGCAGGGCCACGACACTCTTTCTGGACCACAGACCCATCGGGAAGATCTCCGGGCGGGGAGGATCGACGCCCGATAGCGCACGACGCGCTCGGACGACGGGAGTTTGTATACAGATTGTATACAGATTTCGGACGCGACAACTTCGTGATCGAGCGCGGGGATGTCAAGACAAGGGAGAGAGATCGCGACCGGCAAGAACGTAGGTGGGTAAGTGCGCAGGTGGGTAGGTGGGACCCCAAATGACGATGGCACACCGAGCTGGTTCGGTGTGCCCATTCCGAATCCCTACCCACCTACGCACCTACCCACTACTCACCTACTCACTACTCACCTACGCCTCGCGCGACTAGATGCTGTAGTTCGGCGCTTCCCGCGTGATCGTCACGTCGTGCGGGTGTGACTCGCGCAGGCCAGCCGCCGTGATGCGGACGAATTCCGTGTTGGATCGCAGCTCCTCGATCGAGCCACACCCCACGTAACCCATTCCGCTCCGCAATCCGCCAACCATCTGGAAAAGCACGTCGGCCACCGGACCACGATAGGGAACGCGTCCCTCGATCCCCTCCGGCACGAGCTTCTTCGGCGACAGCTCTCCCTCCTGGAAGTAGCGGTCCGCGCTGCCGTCCTGCATCGCGCTCAGCGATCCCATCCCGCGCACCATCTTGAACCGGCGTCCCTCGAGCAGGAACGTTTCGCCCGGGCTCTCCTCTGTCCCTGCGAGCATGCTGCCCATCATCACGCTGCACGCACCAGCCGCGAGCGCCTTCACGGCGTCCCCCGAGTACTTGATCCCCCCGTCGGCGATCACCGGCACGTTGCCGGCCCCCTCCACGGCGTCGAACACCGCCGTGAGCTGCGGTACTCCGACGCCGGTAACCACGCGTGTCGTGCAGATCGACCCCGGGCCCACGCCGACCTTCACCGCGTCGACGCCACGCTCCACCAGGGCGCTCGCTCCTTCCCGCGTTGCGACGTTGCCGACGATCAGCTGCGTGTCGGGACAACTCTCGCGCACCTGCTCCGTGGCCTGAAGTACGCCATCCGCGTGGCCGTGGGCCGTATCGATGATCAATGCGTCGACACCGGCATCGATCAGTGCCTTCGCCCGGACCAGAAAGTCCCCCGCCGCCCCGATCGCCGCGGCGACGCGCAGTCGCCCGTGCTGATCCTTGTTCGCGCCCGGATACTGCCGTCGCTTGTGGATGTCCTTCACCGTGATCAGCCCCTTCAGCCGCCGATCGGCGTCCACCACCGGCAGCTTCTCCACGCGGTGCTTGGCGAGGATCCGTTCCGCCTCGTCCAGCGTCGTTCCAACCGGCGCCGTCACGAGCCGGTCCTTGGTCATCGCCTCGGCGAGGGGGCGATCGAGGCTTCGCTCGAACTGCAGGTCGCGGTTGGTGATGATCCCGACCAGGCGCCCGTCGCCATCGACGATTGGCACGCCCGAGACGTGAAAGCGTGACATCAGATTGCTCGCCTCGCGCAGCGACGCCGTCTCGGGGAGCGTGTAGGGGTTGATGATCATCCCGCTCTCGCTGCGCTTCACGATGTCCACCTGCATCGCCTGCCGGTCGATGGACATGTTCTTGTGCAGCACCCCGATCCCCCCAGCCCGCGCCATCGCGATCGCCATCTCGGCTTCGGTAACGGTGTCCATCGCCGCCGACACGAGCGGCACGTTCAGCTCGATCTTGCGGGTGAACCAGGATCGCGTCGTCACGTCCTTTGGATGCGTGACGGAGTGCCGCGGCGTCAGCAGGACGTCGTCGAAGGTCAGCGCGACGTCTGCACGCACTCGCTCGGCGCCATTCGAAGGGACTGAACGCGAAGACCCGCTCTCGGCTTTGCGCTGAGTCGCGGGTCGGGGGGGCTTCGGTGAATCGGAGCGGGTTGTTGTCGCCATGGCGAAACGTAGACTGACCGGCCCGGTAACGCCAGTCGCGACCGCCAGCCCCGGCCGCTAACTCCGGCCAATCACCTTCAGCCGGCGGCGGATGCCGCGCGGCAGGAAGAAGGCCGCCGCAGCGAGCGCCTCCTTGAGGTTCAGATCGGCGAGGTCCTCGATTGCGCCGTTCCAGTGCGCCAGCAGCACGCTGCGACCCGCGTTGGCGATGAGCCGCTGCAACGCCAGGACGAGGATGAAGACGTCGTCCACCTCGCCGATGAAGGGGATGAAGTCCGGGATGAGATCCACCGGCATGATGATGTACGCCATCGCCCCCGCCACGAGGAGCTTGTCCACCATGCTCACCCGGTTGTCGGTGAGCAGCCCGCCGAGAAGCCGGAGGTAGGCTGGAAGCTGCTTCATGTAGTAGACGACGGTCCGCTTCGCTCCCGTGCGCGGCGCTTCCGCGCGTGCTTTCCGCGCTCGCGCGGTGGATGCGCTCGCACCAGCGCGAGTGGCGCGGGCCTTTCCTGCCGTGGTCTCACGCACTGCTTGCTCCCGTTACATGAGGGTGGAGTCGCCGCCCGCCCGGGTTGCCCCCCGCGCCGGGGGGGCGCCGCC
>JBIOHU010000022.1:0-22889 GCA_044449225.1 Gemmatimonadales bacterium
CTCCCGGTCCGGCTCGACCAGCACCTCCCGCTCCACCCGCCCCATCTCGATCGCCCGCGACGAGTCGTGCGGCGTCAGTCGCAACCGGGGCTCGCGTGGCGCCGGTTCGCCGGACATCGATCCGAGAGCCTCCACGTCGAGTCGCTGTCGCGGCCCGACCTGTCGTGGGGCGAGGCGTGCCTGTCCCACCGGCGGTTCATCCTTGAAGGCCGTCACGACGTGGCTGGTCGGGCTGGCCGCCGGATCGTAGTCGATGCGGAGCGAGAAGCCCGGCGGCAGCACGATCTCCGGACGAGGGTTCACCGTGCCGAGCCGAGCAACTGCCATGCCGTGTGTGACCCCTGTCACGAAGTGCCCTCCAGTCGCCGCGACTATACCTCCCGCTTGGCCATCACCGCCATGTCCTGACCGCCGAGCCCACGGGCGATCAGGTCGTCCATCCGCGTCGCGACGGCGCTCAACACCGGCGTGGGCTGCCCCGCCGCCGACTCGAGCATCAACCGGACGTCCTTTCTCGCCGTCTCGAGCTGGAAGCTCGGCGTGTAGTTCTCCTCGATGATCCGCGTTCCCCGCATCCGGATCCCTCCCTCGATCTTGAATCGCTCGAACAGGCCGAGCGCGTCGGAGCGCGGCACCGTCAGCGCGTCTGCCATGTGGAAGATGTCCGCCAGGCCGCCCCCCATCGCGACGAGCATCGCGTTGCCGAACAGCTTGTATGCCGCGGCGAGGTCGGGACGCTCGCCGACGTACCACAAATCCCCCGTCATCCGCTGCAGCTCGTCCTTCGCCCGCTCGAACAGCGCCGCGTTCCCGGCGACGAGCATCATCCCCTGACCCGCCCTCGCCGCGGCCGGTGACATGAACACCGGTGCGTGGAGATAAGCCACTCCGGTCGCGGCGAGCGCTCGCGCCCGCTCCGCCGTCCGCGCCGGCAGGTTGGTCGTATGATCGACGATGATGCTGCGCGCGCCGAGCGCCGGACGAAACGCGGCGATCGTCTCGTCCACGGTCGCATCGTCGAGCAGCACGAGGTGCACCCGCTCGGCGTCCTTCACCGCCTCCGCTGGCGTGCCGGTCACGTGCGCCCCGTGCGCCGCGAGTGGCTGGGCCTTCGCGCGCGTCCGATTCCACACCGTGAGCTCCGTCCCCCCTCGCGACAGGAGCCCGTCGGCGAATCCGCTTCCCAGCAGCCCAGTCCCCAGCAGTGCAACTCGTGTCATCGTCAGTCTCGAAGTCTCGGGTCGATTGGAGAATAATCATCGCCCGTCGCGGCCCGCGACTGGCGCGCTTCGTGCGGCCGCTGCCGCTCCGCACTCACTCTTCGAGGAGATTCATGCGCACGCGCCTTCCCCTCCTGTCTTTCGCGTTGGTCCTCTCCGGCTGCGCGAGCTATGGCTCCAACGTAGCCGGCGGCGCGCCGACCAGTGCGGTCGCCACCGTGCGTGACGCCGGTGGCCGCGAGCTCGGCACGCTCACCCTGTCCGAGAGCTCGGCTGGCCTGGCGACGACCGGCACGCTGTATCACCTCGCGCCCGGTCCTCACGGTATTCACCTGCATACCGTCGGCAGATGCGATGGCAGCTTCGCTTCCGCGGGCGGACACTGGAACCCGACCATGCACCAGCACGGCTTCGACAACCCGATGGGCCCGCACGTCGGCGACATGCAGAACATCGTCGCCGGCTCCGACAGCTCGGTGGTCGTCAACGTGAGCACCCGAGGCGGCATCCTTCGCGGCACCAACGGCCTGCTCGACGCCGACGGCGCGGCCGTGGTCGTCCACGCGGGCCCCGACGACTACCGCACCGATCCCGCCGGCAACTCCGGCGCCCGCATCGGTTGCGGCGTGATCCGCTAGCTACCTTTTCGACCTGAGGAGGGTCACCGTCACGGTGGTGCCGGCGCCCGGAGTGCTGGCCACGGCGATGCGTCCACCCAGCAAGTGGAGAATCCGTCGCACGATGCTCAGCCCGAGGCCGCTGCCGCCATCGTGGCTTCGCTGCGTGGCGTCGACCTGCCAGAAGGGCTCGAAGATGCGCGGCAGATCCGCCTCGGTGATTCCGATTCCCGTGTCACGGACCTCCAGAACGACGTGGTCGCCCTGCGCGGCGAGCCGCAGCCCGACTTCGCCCTGCGTCGTGTACTTCACCGCGTTGCCCGCGATGTTGAGCATCACCTGACGCAGCTTGTCCGGATCCGTGCGCAGACGGACCGGCTCCGCGGGCGAGTCGACGCGGAAGCGCAGCCCCCGTTTCGCCGACACCGGCTCCATCACCGCGGCCACGTCGTCGACGATCTCGCGCACGTCCACGCCGTCGCGATCATGAACCTCCTCGCCCCCCGCGTCAAGCCGCGTGAAGGTGAGGAACTCGTTCATCAGATACAGAAGATGGCGCGCCGAGCGCCGGATGCGCTCGACGTGATGCAGGCTGCGGTCCGGCAGCGGCTCGGGAATTCCCTCCGCCAGCAGATCCGCGTAGCCGACGATCGCGTTGAGCGGCGTGCGGAGATCGTGCGACACGACGGCGAGCAGCGTCGTGCGGGCCTCGTTCGCCCGCTGCGCGTCGCGATAGAGAGTGGCATTGTCGATCGCCAGCGCCGCCCGTGCGGCGACGTCGGTCGCCAGCGCGAGATCGTTCGGGCTGAACACTCGGCGGTCGTCTGCGGCGGCGAACACGATCGACCCGAGCGCGTTCCCGCGGGCACGCATCGGGACGAGCATCGCCGACGTGACGCCGAGCTGCCTGAGCAGTTCGAACGCGCGAGGATGCCGCGCCAGTGGCAGATCGGTATGCTCGTCGAGCTGGGACAGGATTCGTGGAGTCGCGAACTTCAGCAGATCGATCAGCGAGTGCGGCTCGTCGGGGTCCTCGAGGAGCGCGCGCAGCTCCTGGGCCGCCGGTTGTGCCGCCACAGGCTCCGGCGCGATCTCGACGTGCCTCGCGCTTCCGTCGGTGCCGAAGCAGATCACCAGCACCTGGTCCGCCACCGTCGGCGTGCACCCGCGCGCCACGCCGCCGACGATCCGCTCGTAGTCGAGCGATTGAGACAGACGCGAGCTGAGATCGAGCAGGAAGCGCTGCCGGACTGCTACCTCTTCGGCCGCAAGCAGCGTCCGCGCGTTCCGCTCCGCTTCCTTCCGCGCCGTCACGTCGCGCAGCGAGGCGAGATACGCGACCTCGCCCTCCCATCGCGATTCCACCACCCGCATCTCAGCTACCCGGAGCGAGCCGCGTGCCAGCAGGTCCAGCTCCGTCGTCTCGCCGGCGATGGCGGGAAAGCCGAACCGCGTCCCGATCAGCTCCTCGCGGCTCCGGCCGAACAGCCGCTCCGCCATCGCGTTGGCGAAGCGGACGGCCCCCTCCCGGTCCACGACGACGATCGCGTCGGCGTTGCGCTCGATGACGTCCCGGAATCGCGCCTCGCTCTCCGCGAGGGCGACGCGCAGTCGCTCGGGATCACCGACGAGATCCGGGGCGGCGGCAAGTCGTGAATGGCCCATGACCATCCGCACTGGGCAAGCCCCGTTCCCCGCCGCGGCGGGGTCAGCGTGCCGTGGCGGCCCGGTTCATGGCCGCCGGCGTTCCGAACCGTCGCCGGGTGGTGGACTCGGCTCCGTCGACACCGTGTCGGCTCGCGACCAGACCCGCTCCAGGTGCTCCGGCCCCACCTGCACCGGCGCGCCGCTCAGGATCCCCGTCACGTTCCGGAACGGCCGGCCGACGTGCATCCCCGATCCGTCGATGCCGAACTCGCGAATCGCCTTGTCGTGGATCGAGCCGCGCATCTTCAGCACCGTCATCCCGCGTTTCATCTCGCCGAACATCTCCACGTACCGGAGCAGGATGATCGAGTCGGTCAACGTCGAGATGTGGCCCTCGGTGATCGACGCGCCTCCCATCAGCGCCGGCGTCGTCGACGTGAAGAGCCCCGTGATCTCCTGGTGCTTGATGAACGAGGTCAATCCGATCACGAACTCGCGGAACGCCTTCTCCGTCCCCCCGCGCTCCAGCGCCGACAGACTGTCCAGCGCCACCCGGCGGGGCTTGAATTCCTCGATGACCCGCTGGATCCGCAGCAGCCAGTCCTCGAGCCCTTCCACTTCCGGGTACTCGCAGACGACGCACAGGAGCCCGTCCCGCTCCATCTGCTCGAAGTCCTCTCCCCACCCCGTCGCGTTCCGGAACAGTTGCTCGCGGCTTTCCTCGAACGCGAGCAGCAGGCAGCGTTCGCCCGCCGCCGCTCCCCCGCCCAGGAACTGCGCCACGGTGAGCGTCTTGCCGGTGCCAGTCGCGCCCGACACGAGGATCACTGAATCGCGGAAGAACCCGCCGCCGCACATCGCGTCGAGCTCGGCGTTCCCCGACGAGATGCGCACGTCGGACGACTTCTGCTTGAGCTGCATCGCCGACAGCGGAAGGACGACGATGCCGCCGTCGGGCACGATCGTGAAGGGATACTCGCCCTTCTGGTGGTCCGTGCCGCGGAACTTCAGGATCTCGATCGTCCGCCGCCGGCTCTCGTCGTCCAGCACGTTGCGCAGGATCATCACGTTGTCCGCGATGAACTCCTCGACACCGAATCGCGCCACGGGCCCGTAGTCGAGCACCCGCTCGGCCGTCAGCAACGCCGTGACGCCCATCCGCTTCAGCGCCCACGCGATCCGGAACAGCTCCCCCCGCACGATCGACTGGTCGGAGAACTGGGAGAACATGGCGCCGAGCGAGTCCACCGACACTCGTGTCGCGCCCACCTTCTTCACCGCATGCTGCACCCGCGCGAGCAGGGCGCCGAGATCGAACGACCCGCTCTCCACGCTCTCGATCTCCGGGTCGGGCGACGCGTCCACGAACGCCAGTAGCCCGTCTCGCTCCCACTGCTCGAGGTTCCAGCCGAAGCTCTGCATGTTCTGTCGGATGTCAGTCGCCGATTCCTCGAACGTCACGAAGACGCCGCGCTCTCCCGCCGCGATCCCCGCCGCGAGAAACTGCATCGCGAAGACGGTCTTGCCGCTCCCCGCGGTCCCGGAGACCAGCGTCGTCCGATTTGCCGGCAGCCCGCCCTTCGCGATCACGTCGAAGCTCGCGATGCCGGTGCGGAGCTTCTGGACGGCGGTCGACGTGGTGGATTCTGGCATCATGCGCTCAGGCGGAGGGACGCGCTGACGAGGGCGCCGGGTTGACCTCCAGCCCGAACAGCACCTTCTGCTTGTCGGACAGATCGCCGATCACCCGCCGCAGCGGGAGCGGCAGCTTCTTGATCAGCGTCGGGGTCGCGAGAATCTTCTCGTCCTCGGCGGCCTGCGGATGCTCCAGCACGTCGACGATGTGCAGCTCGTATCGCCCGCCCAGGTCCTGGTCGCAGATGCGCCGCAGATTGGCGATCGCCAGCTCGGCACGGGGACTCGAGCCGGTCACGTACAGCGTGAGAACGAATTTCGGGTCGGCGTCGGTCATGGGCAGTCGGCACGATCGGGGACAGCAGCGATCGCCGAAATTTCGGGATGCGCTCGCGCCCGCGCCAGCCCCAGGCACGGACCTTGATCAGTGGAGCCGCAGCACTGCGTGAGTGCGCGGTCTTACCCCGCGTGCAAGATCATGGCCGCGACTTGAGAGGCGATGAAGACCGAGCGGCGCAACGGGACCGATCGTCGACGACCGGCCATATCGGATCGGGATGCAGTTCGTGCCATCGTCGAGCGGATGGCCGACGGAGTCGTCGTCGTCAGCGTCGATGGGCTCATCCGCTTCGCCAATCCGGCGGCGGAGCGCCTCTTTGGTCGACCGGCCGCCGCGCTTTGCGGGCAGCCGTTCGGACTGCCGGTGGTGGCCGACGAATCCACCGAGGTCGAGCTCCACCGTCCCGGCGGCGATGCCGTCACCGCCGAGCTCCGCCTCGTCGAGAGCGATTGGGAGCGCGCGCCCGCCATCCTCGTCTCCCTCCGCGACATCACCGACCGGCGGCAGCTCGAGCAGGAGCGCGTGGCTCGCGCCAAGGCCGAGGCGGCGAGCCAGGCCAAGTCGGAGTTCCTCGATCTCATGAGCCACGAGCTGCGGACCCCGCTCAATGCGGTGCTCGGGTACACCGACCTCCTCGAGCTCGGCGCGACGGGGCCGGTCACCGCCGCGCAGCAGATCCAGCTCTCGCGAATCCGCGCCAGCGGCAGGCATCTGCTCGATCTCGTCAACGAGATGATCGACCTCGCCCGGGCTGGATCGGGCGAGCTCGCCGTGAGACGAGGCACGGCGAACGCGACGCGGACCGCGGCCGACGCGCTCGCCGTCGTCCGGCCGACCGCAGGCGAGCGGGGCGTGCGGCTCATCGAGGAGTGCCAGGGAAATCCAGAAGCGATCTATGCCGGCGATGCGCAGCGTGCCCGTGAGATCCTCGTTCACCTGCTCGACAACGCGATCCGCTTCACCGGAGTCGGCGGCGAGGTCGAGATCACCTGCGACCTCGTGCGCGCCCCCGATCCCGACGCCCGGCTGCACGACACAGGTCCATGGGTCTGCTGGCGGGTGACGGACACCGGGATCGGCATCGACTCCGCGGCCGCGGGGAAGGTCTTCGAGCCGTTCGTTCAGGTCGAAGCGGGCCACACGCGGTCCGCGGATGGCTCCGGCCTCGGGTTGACGGTGAGCCGGAGCCTCGCTCGCCTCATGGGCGGGGAGATCACGCTGCGGAGCGAGCTCGGCGTCGGCTCCTGCTTCACCCTCTGGCTCCCGGCCGCCTCAACCGCGGGGTAACGACGACCACCGACTCCGCCGCCGCACCGATGCCGCGACGACGCCGGCGATCGCGCGCCCACCGGCTCCCTGCTCGACCCCGATCATCTGTTCACGACGCCGCTCTGCTGGAGAATCACGAAGCGCGTGAGATTCGTCGCGTCGTTCTGGATCCCCTCCGCGAGCACCGCGAGCCCATAGTGCGCCGCGGCTTCGGCGCTCGCGATCGCGCCGAGGGTGCGCGGGTGGCGCGCCAGCGCCGACGTGTACCATGGCGAGTCCGGCGTTTTCCCCTCGTCTGCCGCCACGCGGCCGCCGAGGCACGCGAGCTCGCGCGCCGCGCCCGCGGTGTCGAAGGCGACGCGCGCGCTGAGCCAGTCGTGGCGCGTGAAGAATGCCGTGCACTGCTCGATCGCCGCCGGATGGCTGGCGACGACGCGCAACTCGTCGATCGCCACGCCCGGCAGTGCGAGCAGGCAGTGACGCACCGGCACCTCGACTTGTCCCACGATCGCGATCCCCGATCCCCTGCACGCAACGGCACTCCGTCCCGCTTTCACCTCGCCCATCGTCGAGTTCCACACCGGGACCACCCCGAACGCCGTCCGCCCCTCCCCCACCATCGTCACCACGTCATCGAACGTGCGCGTGGCCACCGGCTCCGCCGTCGCTCCCCAGTACGACCTGATCGCCAGCTCGCCAAACGCGCCCCGCTCCCCCTGAAAAGCGACGCGGCAAAGAACCAACGATTCGGCGCCAGAAAGATCCATGAACGCGTGAATGGTGACTGGTGACTGGTGAATGGTCCGATGTGAACTACACGTGAGACGTGAACCGTGAGAGGTACGACGCGGTCGCCATTTACCTCTCACCACTCACTTCTCACCAGGTTTTGCCTTCGCGATCCCGGATAAGGAAAAGGCTCCCTCGAAGGGAGCCTCTCTGGACGATGCGGTGCCGACCTCGGTCAGCGACTTCCTCGCGCGCGCCATCGGCTCCCGGAGCAGGTCCGAAAGCTGGTAAACGAAAGGCGCGCGTCGAGCGCAGACAGGTGGCGTCGCATCGAGTTCCAACCTAACATCCGATGGCGCGCCCGCAAGACTGACGGCAGATTGAATACGAGCGCTGGCACCGGCCGGCCATCGACGCCCCTTCCTCCGCTCCCCCCGAACGACACCGAGATGCATCGTTGCATCGTGCTCCACCGCAACGCCAGCAGCGAGTTGCAGGACGTCGTTCCCGCCCTGCACCAGAAGCTGCGACATCTGGACTACAAGCGCTTCGTCGTCGAATTCGTGCGCGATCCGGATGGCGTCTCCAGCACCGCACCCCTCTATTGCCAGTTCACCCCGTCGCCCTGGCAGACCCTCAACGCGGCGAAGCAGCTCTGGGGTCGCCGCACCGGCACGGTCCGGATGTTCGACGAGGACGGCCATCTCGTCCAGGATACCGCGGCGGCGGGCGGAACTCCCCTTCACGGCACGCCCATCGTGCCCGCGCCTCCACAGCCCGTCGCGCCCACCGAGCCCGCACCGCCGCCCATCACCGCCGAAGATGTGGAGCTCGTCGAGGCGCTGGCGCGGTTTGTCGAGCAGGCGACGCGTTCGGACGCGACCTTCGGCGTCGCGACCCGCGAGACCGTCGCCGAGCGGGTCCGGGCGCTCGGGCGCAAGCTGGCGGCGCGGATCGACGCGGGCGCGTAGCCAGCTTCGCCTGGACAGAAAACGCACCGACATCGGTGGAATCCCGACCCTGCATCCGCGCGCGGGAACGGTATTTGACGTTCATCGATGCTGCCGATGCCTGCTTCCTCGACCCACCCCGCGAAGAGTCGCGGCTCGCACACGCCACGGCGCTGGTCGGCCGGAGTGACGAAGCGCAGCAATGCGCTCGACCTCGACGCCGACCTGTTCACCTGGAAGAATCCGCGCAGCATCGCGCGCTCGCTCAAGCGTTCGGCCGAGCAGAGCCGCCGCCGGAAGAGCAGTCCGTATCGGTCGGCGATGTCGATGCTCACCTTCTACATCAACCGCGCCGGTGACACGCTCGGCGCGCGTCAGCGCCGCGTGCTCGAGCAGGCGAAGGACGAGCTGCGCCGACTTTTCGGGCGCGAAAAGGCGCCGCGCCAGGCAGCGAAGTCGGCTGGCGACTGAGCGGGGCGGGCACGAAGCGTGCGCGTCGATCGCGCACTGGAGCTTCCGGCGACTTTCCCGATCGTCGAGCTGGATCGGGAGCACGGCCACACTCAGCAGAGGAGGGAAGAGCGATGCCACGTGGCGACAAGAGCGCCTACACCGACAAGCAGAAGCGTCAGGAAGATCACATCGAGAAGGGCTACGAGAGTCGCGGGGTGCCCGAGAAGGAAGCGGAGCGACGCGCATGGGCGACGGAGAACGCCATCTCGCACGGCGGCCGCAAGGCTGGCTCCGGCCGCGGGCAGAGCGAGAACCGCGAGCCGGAGCGGAAAGGTGGCCGCATCGGCGGCCACAGCGAGTCGCACGCCGAACGCAGCCGCGCCGCGAAGAAAGGCTGGGCGACCCGTCGCCGCGAGGAAGGGCGGTCGTAGTCCGGCTGGCGGGGAGGAAGCATGCGGCGCCTCATCGTGCCCTGCACGCTTCACCCCGGCGTGGTGAACGCCTTCAACGAACCGCGATTCGCTTCACTGTCCTGTGATCCGCATCACGCGACACCGCGCGTGTCGCGGCGATGCGTCCGTCGAAGTGAATTCGTGTGACGTGCATCGCACATGCCCTCACTCATCGCGCCGAGCGAGTGTCTCGACGAGTCCGGATGATCGCGTCGCCGATGCGACCATGGCGCGTCGATTGCGAGCGGAAGTGGCGACACGACGGCACTCGTGCGCGTGTCGACCTCATCCTGATTGGAGGCACCAAATGCGTATGCTCCGACTCACTGTCCTGCTCGCCTCGGGCGTCGCGCTGACGGCGCCCGCCCTCGCTGCGCGCGCCCAGGTCACGACGACGACGTCGAACGGCGACGTCGTGGTCTACAACCAGAAGAACGTCGTCGACCACCTCATCACCGGCGATTCGCTCGAGATCCAGTCGGCGCAGCTCGCCGCGATGCGCAGCCAGAACGCCGCGGTGAAGAGCTTCGCGACCATGCTCGTCACCGATCACACGAAGCATCTGGAGAATCTCCGCAAGCTCGCCGGCAAGCGCGACATCGGGCGCGAGCTCAATGCGGCGGACAACAGCGCCACGGCCGGCGCACGCATGCTCACCCGCCTCAACGCGATGCCGGCCGACTCCGGCTTCGACCGGGCGTTCATCCGGCAGCAGGTGCGGCATCATCAGCGCGCGCTCGACGAGCTCGCGACGCTCCGTCCGGCGGCCAAGGACGACGTCCTGCAGCAGGACATCGACGCCACGCGTCCGGTGCTCGAGAAGCATCTCGCGCAGGCGAAGATCGTCGCCGCGCAGCTCGGCATTCCCGCCGACTCGCTGGCGATGCCGATGCGCCGGCCGCGCTGACGTCGGCCCGATGGCGATCGCGCCGCAAGCCCGATAGCGGACGAGCCAGCCGGACGGCGCGCATTCCGCGCCGTCCGGCTCTTCGCGCCGTCAGGCGTGGACTGCCTGCACCTCGATGTGGATCTTCACGTCGTTGCCCACGAGCACCCCGCCCGTCTCCAGCGCCGCGTTCCAGCGGAGGCCGTAGTCGCGCCGGTCGATCTTCGCGTCGGCGCTGAAGCTCACCCGCTCTCCGCCCCACGGATCCTTGCCGCGCCCCTCGTAGGTGGCGTCCAGCGTCACCTCGCGCGTCACGTCGCGGATCGTCAGGTCGCCGACGACGCGGAAGCTCGCGCCCTCCTTCGCCGACGCCCCCTCGATCCGCCGGCTGCGGAAGCTCAGCGTGCCGAACTGCTCCACGTCCAGGAAGTCCGCCGACCGGAGATGCTGGTCGCGCTGCTCGGCGCGGGTGTCGAGACTCTTCGCGTCGATCGTCACTTCGGCCGTCGACCGGTCGGGCTGCGCTTCGTCGATCGCGATCACGCCGCGTACGTCGGCGAAGCGCCCCTTCACGTTCGTGATCATCATGTGCTTGGCCGAGAACTCGATGAGCGAGTGTGCGGGATCGATGTTCCAGGTGGAGATGCGGGCTGGTGCGGCGGTCGTGGACATGTGGTCACCTCGAATAGGTTCGTCCGTAATTATTACAGAACTGAGATATCAGGTCGTGCAAGCGTCATTCCATCGCCTCCTCGCCGCCCCGTGCCGCGGCGGTGCCAAGCGTTCGGAGCAGCGTCGTCGCCGACACCTGCTCGGCGCGTGACAGCCCCTTCAGCGCCCGGGTGATCGCCCGCTCGTGCTCTGGGAAGATCCGGCCGACGAGCCGGCGGCCCGCCGCCGTCAGCGCCGCGTAGCGCGCCCGCCGGTCGTTCGGACAGTCCGTGCGTGCCACCAGTCCGCGTTGCTCCAGCCGGTCGACGAGATAGGTCACCCCGCCGCTGGAGACGAGGAGCTTGCGCTGCAGCTCGCCGAGCAGGAGCGGTCCGCGGTGATACAGCGCCTCGAGCACACCGAACTCTCCGATCGTCAGATCGTGGCGCGCGACGTCGGCTTCGGCGAGGCGGGCGATCGCGGCCTGGGCGCGGTTGAGGACGATCCAGAGCTTGAGGGCGGCGGCAGACATCTTAGAACTAAGATAATTCCCGCCCGCCGCCGCGCAAGCACCGGCCGCCGCGCCCCGGAAGGCGCGCCTTGCCGCGGACCGCCGGCGCGTCCATGTTGCGCTCCGCCTTGCCGGCCTTCACGGTCTCTCCGCGGGCCCCCCCGTTTCTCCGTACCCTGATCGAGGATCGATGTCGATGCGCACCACTGCCTGGCAGAGGATTCTGCCGATCATCGCCGTGCTGTGGGGCGGCGCTGCCGCCGCCCAGAGCACGGCCAGCACCTCCCGCGGCGGCACGATCACCGGGACGGTGCTCGATTCCACCTCGCAGGCACCGCTCTTCGGCGCCGAGGTGTTCGTCGTCCCCGACGGCGGCGTACAGGTGTCGCGCGGCGTCCGCGTCGATGCCGCCGGCCGCTACACTCTCATCGGCATCCCGGCCGGTCCCGTCACGCTACGGGCGCGCCTCGTCGGCTATGCGCCCAAGGAACGGCGCGTATCGGTGAGCGACGGAGCGACGGTCACCGCCAGTTTCTCCCTCGTTCCCCACTCCACCCAGCTCGATCAGGTCGTCATCACCGGCACCGGCGGCGCGACCCAGAAGCGCGCCGTCGGCAACGTCATCGAGACGATCAAGGCGGCCGACGTCCTCGAGGTCGCACCGGCGCGCAGCGTCGAGCAGCTCATCGGCGCACGAACCCCGGGACTCATCGTCCTTCCCGCCACCGGCCAGGTCGGCACCGGCGCGCAGCTCCGCGTCCGCGGAGCCAGCAGCCTCTCCCTGAGCAACGATCCGCTCATCTACATCGACGGCGTCCGCATGGACGCCAGCGTCGCGCAGGGCCAGGCACAGCGCGGCGGCGCCGGCGCCAGCCGCCTCAACGACATCAATCCGGAAGACATCGAAAGTATCGAGGTGATCAAGGGCCCGGCGGCCTCCACCCTCTACGGCACCGAAGCCTCCAACGGCGTCATCCAGATCATCACCAAGCGCGGCCGCTCCGGTGCTACCCACTTCGACTTCACGACGCGCCAGGGCACGAACTGGCTCGCCAATCCCGAGGGGCGCGCCGGTCTGCTCTACGGCAAGGTCGCGGCGACGGGCCAGGTCATCGACTTCAACCTGTACCAGCACGAGGAGCAGGTCGGCAACGGACCGATCTTCACGAACGGACGAAACCAGGGATACAACGCCAGCCTCAACGGCGGCACTGACAACAATCGCTACTACATGTCCACGTCCTACGACAACGACGTCGGCGTCGTCCCCTGGAACTGGGACAAGAAGTTCAGCACCCGCGCCAACATCGATGCCGGCGTCGGTACCAAGCTGCGGCTCCAGGGGAGCGCCGGATATATCCGCGACCGGATCCGCCTCGCCCAGGAAGCGATCGACGTCGATCCGTTCAGTCAGCTCGTGTGGGGCACGCCGCTCACCATGGACGCCGGACAGCGAGGCTTCAACCAGACGCCGCCGGAGGAATGGCCCTCCGTCGAGAGCCACGCCGACAACGATCGTACCACGCTCAGCCTCACCGCCATGTACGAGCCGTCCGCCTGGTTCAGCCATCGGCTGGTCACGGGGCTCGACATCAACTCCGAGGACAACTGGCGGCTCTATCCCCGCCAGCCGCTCGGCAACCTCGACTTCCTCGGCAACAATGGCCTCGGCAACAAAACCGTCGAGCGCGCCTCGCGCAACTTCCTCACCCTCGACTATTCGGGTTCGCTCAAGTACGGGCTCAGCGACGCGCTCCGTTTCACCACCTCGGTCGGACTCCAGCACTATCGCTCCGAGCTGAGCACGATCACGGCGACGGCCACCACCTTCCCCGCTGGTCCGATCACCACCGTCACCGGCGGCGCGACGCGCGATGGACAGGAGTCGTACGTCGCCAACGCCACCGTCGGCATGTTCGTTCAGCAGCAGGCGGCGTGGAACAACCGCGTCTTCCTCACCGCCGCGATCCGCGGCGACGACAACAGCGCCTTCGGCAAGAGCTTCAAGGCGGCCTACTACCCCAAGCTCAGCGCCTCCTGGGTCATCAGCGAGGAGCCGTGGTGGCACGCCCCGTTCATCGACGACCTGCGCCTCCGCGCCGCCCTCGGCGCGGCGGGAACGCAGCCCGGCACCTTCGACGCCGCGCGCCTCTACAGCCCCAGCGTCGGCTACCAGAACCAGCCAGGCCTCATTCCCTCCTCGTTCGGTAATCCGGAGCTGCGGCCGGAGCGAAGCCGCGAGATGGAGCTCGGCTTCGAAACGACCGTGCTCAACGGACGAGCCGACCTGTCGTACACCCACTACGCCCGCACGATCACCGACGCCATCGTCAACTCCCCCATTCCACCTTCCGTCGGCTTCCCCGGTAGCCAGGTCATCAACATCGGCCGCGTCAAGGGATGGGGCGACGAGCTGTCCGCCAACCTCCGCGTCCTCCAGGGCCGCCGGGTGAGCTGGGAGCTCGGCACCCAGCTCGCGTCGAACGGCAACCGGATCGAAGACATGGGCGGAATCCCCTTCCTCACCGTCGGCGGCGGCGGCCAGGCGCAGAACCGCGTCGGCTTCGGCATCGGTGACTTCTTTCTCTACAAGGTGCGGTCGGCCACGCTCGACGCCGGCGGCTTCGTGACCTCCGCCACCTGCGACGGCGGCACCGGCAAGAGCGGCCTCGAGATGGGGGGACCCGACGTTCCCTGCTCCGCCGCGCCGCGCGTGCTGTGGGGCCACTCGCAACCCACCTGGCAGGCTGGCTTCAACAGCACGGTCACCCTCTTCCAGCGGCTGCGGCTCTACGCGCGCGTCGATGGCAACGGCGGCCACCTCCAGTCGGACACCGAGATCCGCGCCCTCCACAACCAGGGCTCGACGGAAGCGGTGATCCTCCGCAACGATCCGCTGCTCCAGGAGTACCGCTCCATCGAGGCCGACGCGCCCGGTACCTATCCCGCCGGCTTCCTGCGGCTGCGCGAGCTGTCGGCCACCTACACCATTCCCACCCCGCTCGTTGCTCGGACGGGCGCCTCCGGCGCCACCATCAGCGTCGCCGGACGCAACCTCTCCATGCTCTGGACCGCGGCCCAGGGATGGAACACCTCGCGCGACGGCGAAGTCTACGTGCCCATCGCCGGCCAGCACGTGTGGGATCCGGAGATCCGCGCCGTCGGCCAGCTCTCGAACGGATACCAGACGATCCTCCCGCCGACGGCGAGCTTCACGGCCACGCTGCGGCTCAACTTCTGACCGACGGACACACATCCATGCGATCATACACGACATCGATGAGCCGCCGGGCGTTCGGCTGGCGCCGGCACTCCACGGCCTTCGTCGCGCTGCTCCTCGCCGGCTCGGCCGCCTGCAACTCCCTCCTCACCGTCGACAACCCGGGACAGGTGCCCGCCGAGGCGCTCGCCGATCCGGCGCTCATCCCGATCCTCGAGGCCGCATCGCTCCAGCAGTTCCAGTGCGCCTTTGCCCAGTTCGTCGCCACCGGGGGCATGCTGTCGGGGGAGTACCTCTCGGCGAACGGATTCGTCGACAATCATCCCTGGGAGTGGCGCGGGGATACCGAGATCCGCAACGCACCGGGCAGTTGCCCCACTTCACGCGCCACCACGTCGATGGGATTCTACACGCCGCTGCAACAGGCGCGCTTCCAGCTCGACGACGCCGCGGCGCGCCTCGCCGCCTTCACCGACGAGCAGGTCCCCAACCGGACGCGCATCACCATCGAGATGAAGGCGTACGCGGGCTACGCGTATCTCCTGCTCGCCGAGGGGATGTGCGAGATGACGATCGACGACGGACCGTCGATGACCCGCGCCGAGGTGCTGGCGATCGCCGAGCAGCGGTTCAGCGACGCGCTCGCCCTCGCGACGGCGCCCGCGGACGTCAGCCTGAAGGACATGGCGCTCGACGGCCGGGCGCGAACCCGGCTCGACCTCGGCAACCTCGCCGGCGCCGCCGCCGACGCGGCGCTCGTGCCGGCCGGCTTCGTCCGCAACGCCGAGTACTCCGAGACGACACCCGCCCGCGAGAATCGGGTCTACAACCTCACCGTGCGGAACGACTATCTGTCGACCGGTCCGGATTACCGGGATCTCACCGTGAACGGCGTCCCCGATCCGCGCGTGCCCGTGAAGAACATGAATCGCAAGGGGAGCGACAACGTCACGCCGATCTACCAGCAGCAGAAGTTCATCGGAAGCGGCGCCGTGCCCCTCCCGATCGCGTCGTGGAACGAGGCGCAGCTCATCTACGCCGAAGCGGTCGGCGGCCAGGCGGGGATCGACGCGATCAATCGCGTGCGCGCGGCGAACGGCGTCGGAGCGCTCGTCGCCGATCCGGCGAGCGACATCACTCCACTCGTCCTCGAGGAGCGGCGCCGGCAGCTGTTCAGCGAGGGCCAACGCTACGCCGACATGCTGCGCAAGAACCTCCCGTTCATCACTGGCGTGAACCGGAAGGGGCAGACCTACGGCACCGTCACCTGCGTGCCGTTGCCGTATGTGGAGACGCAGAACAATCCGAACTTCAAGAACTGACCCCGAACAGCCGGTGAGAGGTGACTCGTGAGAGGTGAATGGTGAACGGCGGTGCGTGACGAGGGTGGGCTGCACCAGCGCGGCGACTCCCTGGCGCACTCCAGCCCGATACCGCTGTTCACCGCTCACTTTCCCTCTCAGGTTTCACCCGCCGTTCTCACATTTCATCATTCACGGAACTACGTCGGACCGATAAGTGCAGGGGCTTATCGGCATGAAACCCCCCGAACCAGCTCCACTCCCTCCGGTCCTGACTCCCTCCGCCTTCTCGAAGCTTCGCGCGCCGCGAACCTCGCGCGCTTTCTCCGTCGAGTCGCAGACTCGCCTCCGAAGCGCCTTCGAGCGCCACGAGGAGCGCCGCCAGGCCGAGCGCGTGCTCACCGAAGCGCTCGATGCGATGTGCCAGGAGGCCCACTTCCGCCGGATGACGCCTCGCATGATCGTCGATGCCATGCACGACACCTGGCTCCAGGTCACCCGCCCGGAAAGCGTTCGCAAGGAGGACTGGGACCGCGACTACTACGCCGCCCTGGGAATCTGCATAACGACCTTCTTCGAGCCTCGCGCTTAGCGCTCCGCGTAGCTGCGGAGATGCGTAGGTCGAAAACGACGAGGGCACACCGGGCAGTTCCGGTGTGCCCGTTCCGAATCCCTACGTCTCACGTCTCACGTCTCACCGTTCACGATCCGGGGTCTCGGCGCGCGACAGGCCGTCCAGCCATCCTCCCTCGAACCCGGCGCGACGAAGCCCGTCGACGATGTAAGGACAGCGACGCATCGATCGCCAGATCAATTCCGAGCGGTAGTTCTCGACCATCAGCACCACCGGCCCCTGGTTGATGGCGTAGTGTGCCGGCGAGACCCACCCCGCGTTCGACCCATCGGTCCCCGCGAAGGTCGGATTGAAGCTGCAGGCGAAGCCGTACTTGCGTTGGAGCTCCGGATGGTGGTCGGCCACCTTTTCGATCGACGACATGACGATCTCCGGCGCGAAGGGGAGTGACGCCATCAGCGCCCACGGCGAGACGGTCCCATCATCCGGTCCGTCCGGTACCCCGCGCTCACGATAGCTCCAGAATTCGCGGACCGTCCCGTCGCGGGCGACGGTCGCCGGTCCCGGCCCGTCGCTCGCCGTGATCCCCCAGCAGTCCGCTCCGTACCCGGAGAAGCCCCGCGGATTGTCGATCGCGTATGCCCGTTGCACCAGCGTCGCTCTTCGGCTGTTCTCGAAGTAGTCGATGCCGTGAGCCTTCATGTATGGATCGCGGATGTCGCGGAAGTCGATCCAGCCGTGGCTGAGCTGGTGGATGAACAGAGGACCGGCGTACAGGAACTGGTGATCGTACAGCGTCCTCCATACGTAGCCTTCCGTCCACGCCTGGTAGCTCGACGACGGCAAGGGATGCGAGGGCGATCCGAGCGCCAGCACGTACAGGATGAGCGCTTCGGTGTATCCCCCCCACTCGTAGCGGCTGAATCCGCGCTCGGGGTGCCATCCGAGCGCGACCATCGGCCCGCCGTCGAATGCCCACTCCCAGTCGGCGCGCAGATACAGTTCGGCCACCAGCGACCGGATCTCTCCCTCCGCCTCGTCGTCGCGGTCGAAATAGACAGCGGCGAACAGGGCGCCGGCGAACAGGATGGTCGAGTCGATCGTCGACACCTCGCAGTCCCAGACCCGCTCGCCCGTGCGCATGTCGAGAAAATGGTAGAAGAAGCCGTGCGCGCCGATCGTTCCCTCCCCCTCGCCCTGCGGCGCCGTCACGAGAAAACGGAGGGCACGCAGCGCGCGATCGGCCGCATCGTTCCGCCCGAGATATCCGCGCTTGGCGGCGACGGCGTAGCAGCTCAGCGCGAAGCCCGATCCGGCGATGCTCGCCGGCGCGTCGGCGCGACTGTTGTCGCGCACGAGACCCGTGCGCTCGTCGACCTCGTGCCGGAAATACGCCGAGGCATCTCGCTCGAATCGGTCGAGCCATGCATCACGATCGCTCCGGCTCACGCCGCCGGAGCGACTCCACGCGGGGCGAGTGGCGGCGAGTCGATCTCGATCGCGGCGACGGCGTGCGGTGGCAGGACGATCTCCAGCCGCAGCGCGCCCTCCTCGTGTCGCCAGTGCACCGACTCGCGCCGCATCGTCGATGCCTCGTGCAACTCGTCGACCTCGGCCGCGCTCGGGTAGCCGGGCTCGCCAAGCTCCTGCCACCGTGCGCGGGCGTTGGCGTGCTCCACGTCGATGCGCCTGACCGTCACCGCCGACGGACTCGACGCGCCATCGAGGTGAAGCCGCACGCGTTCGTCGCTGATCGGATGCCTCGGCAGGGCGTGATTGGTCAGCATCACGGTGAGGCCCCGCGGCCGGCGCACGATCCACGCGTCCACCGTCGGGTGCCGATCGGTGTGCGACGCCACAAGGTCCGTGCCCAGGGCGTGCAGCAGTTCGAACGCACGATAGGTCGGCTTCGCCACGCCGTACAGGTTCAGCAGACCGAATCCGCCGTGGAACGGCAAGGCGGGGAAATAATTCTCTTCGAAGATGTCGCTGAAGGTCCAGAAGCTGTAGCCATCCACCAGGCCGGTGGCCTCGAGCATCGTCTTGACCACCACCGCGGCTGCGTATGGCTCGTCGTGCAGCGGGTCGCGCGAGTTCGAGGAGGTATTCCATTCGGTGTAGTACAGCGGGCGGCCGCCGGCACGCCGGTGCGTCACCGCCGCCCGCTCGCGCAGAACGCTTCGCGTGCTCGCCGCAAGCTGCGCCTCCGTGTCGTCGCCCGGACGACCGAACGCATCGGTCGGATAGTGATGGGTGCTGACGAAATCGGCCGGCACGTCGTGCGTCTCGCAGAACTCGAGAAACTCCTCGATCCATGCATTGCTCGCCGTCGCCGGCCCCCCGACGCGGAGTCCCTCGTCCGCCTTCCGAAGGCCGTCGGCCGCTCGATGATAGAGGTCGAAGTAGTCGCGTTGTCCGCCCTGCCAGAACGCTTTGAGATTCGGCTCGTTCCACACCTCGAACGGCCACTGGCGCACCTCCTCCGCACCGTAGCGCTCCACGCAGTGGGCGCCGAGCCGGCGGATGAGCGCTTCCCACTTCGCGTAGTCACGCGGCGGAGTCACGTTCCCGCGATAGTGAAATACCGTGGTCGACCCGGAGGCGAGCGTCGTCGGCATGAAGCTCAGCTCGACGATCGGCCGCATGCCGTTGGAGACGAGAAAGTCCCAGACGCGGTCGGCGTTGACGAACTGGTAGAGCAGCTTCTTCCGTTCGCACAGCAGCGTGCCCATGTCGTCGCTTAGGAGACCGTGAAAGCGGACGTGCCGCACGCCGAGCTCGACGCGGCAGCGCGCGAGCTGCGCCTGGTAATCCGCCCGCAGGGCGAGCGTTGCGTGGCCGCTGCCGACGCTGAACTCCCACAGGTGCGGCAGCGGTACACCTGGCTGCGTGACGTCGATCCGGATATCCACGCTGCCCGCACCGCTCGCGGCTGTCTTGTCTCGCCCGCTCCTCGAGCGAGCCGCCTTGCGAACACGCTCAGTCATGTCCCCTCCTCGACCCGACCAGGCCGGTTTCGTGCCAGATGCGTCCTCCTCGCGGCGTGCCCGCCGGCACGCCGTCGTATGCAACGCCGACGATCACGCCGAACACCAGATGCGCCGCGATGAACGCAGCGAGGACGATCCAGCCGCGATACTCGAAGAACGCGCCCGGCGGAAGCACACCCGCCTCGACCATCCGCGCTCCGGGCAGGAATCCCACCGCCAGGCCGGCGATCACCACGTGCGGCACGGCGACCGCCAATCCGATCGCCGCGCCGGCACGGCGCGTCACCCACTCGAAGATGCCGCCGTACACGAGCGCCGCGATCGCCGCCGTGCCGAGCTGCACCGCGCAACCGACGCTCCACGCCCTCGCTCCGCTCTCGCCGGTGACGGCAGCGCCGAGGACGGCGCTCAGGCTGGCGTCCGTGCCGACTGCCCACCCGGCGGCGCGGATGATCCCGATCGCCACCGCGCCGCCCACTACGCCGGCGATCACGAGCCGCGCGACCTTCATCGGTCGTCCTCCATCAGTCGCTCCGGTAGGCGATCGACGCCGCGAGTGCCGGATCGCCGCGCGGCACCGTCGGCTCGCCGGCGCGCCGCACCGCCCAGGCAAGCGACGCCGCACCGCCGACGAACAGCACTGCGGCCCCGTCCATCCAGACCGATCCCGCCGTCACCTGCGCCGCGTCGGGCATCACCATCCAGTAGACGTCGGCGTAGTGCATCACCAGCAGCAGCATCCCGAGCGCCCCCATCGCCACCGCGCTCCGCTTCACCGCTCGGAGCAGCAGCACGCAGAACGGAATTGCGAAGTGGCCGGCGATCAGTACTGCCGCGAGCGCTCCCCATGCGCCCTGCGTGCGGACCACGTACCACTCCGCCTCCACCGGCAGGTCGGCGCTCCAGATGACGATGTACTGCGAGAAGGCGATGTAGATCCAGAACAGCAGGAAGGTGAGCAGCAGCTTGCCGAGCGCGTGCAGATGATCCGCCCCCACCGGCTCGGGCAGCTCGCCGCGCCGGCGACCCCGGATCACGAGCAGCACGAGCAGGGCGACGGCGCCGACCATTCCGCCCGCGAAGTACGACACGCCGTAGATCGTCGAATACCACGTCGGGTCCAGCGACATCATCCAGTCGAAGGCGGCAAAGCTCGTCGCGAGGGCGAACAACGGCAGTCCCACCGCGCTTGCGACGTACGTTCGGTGCTCCGCCTCGGCTGACCGTCCGCCGTCCTCCCGCAGCGACGCTCGCCGCAGCAGCGCCGTCAGCGTCAGCCACACCGCCCAGTATGCCGCGGCGCGGATCAGGAAGAATGGCACGTTGAGGTACGCGCCCTTGGCGAGCGCGGCGTCGCGCACAGGCCCCGCTGGAAGCTGGCCCGCCGCCACCCATGGATACAGCCAGCGCATCGCCGCCACGACGGGCACGAACAGCACCGCCAGCGCCGGGAGCACGGCCGCCACCTGCTCCGCCTCCCGTCGCAGCACGACGAACCACGTGGCTGCCGTGACGCGTGCGATCATGATCATCGCCAGCGCGCCGAGCACCACGGACAGACACGCCACATACGCGACGAGATAGGCCGCGGCAGTCCGTCGCGGGTCGACGATCAGTCCGACCGCGCAAAGGAGCGCGCCGAGCGCCGTCGCGGCCACCGCCGTCATCGGCACGTCCCGCCCCAACGCTCGTGCCCGCGGCTCACTCATGTCGGGCTCGGTCGGCCAGCGCGATCGAATCCACCCGCGCGATCTCCCTCGCGCGGAGCGAATCCTCGATCGCCTCCTCCGTCGTCGCGGGAGTACGGCGAAGCTGCTCGACGTACGCCACCACCGCCCAGCGGTCCGTCCCGGACAGCTGCGCCGCATAGCCCGGCATCCGTCCGTAGCCGTGCGTCGCGACGGCATAGACGGTGTCCGCGGACAGCCCGATCAGTGCGGCCGATCGGAGCGACGGCGGATGCGGCGGCCCCATGTTCTGAGCCACGACGCTTCCGCCAAACCCCGCCGGCCCATGACAGACGCCGCAGTAGACGCCATACAGGCTCTTCCCGCGCGCGAGCCCGGATGTCGTCGCAGGTCCCGTTCCCGGCGCGACGCCGCTGTCGGCTCTCTCCTCGAGCGCCACCGTACCCGGCGGCGGCAGCTGGCTCGTCGCGCCGTCGCCGAACACTCCGCTGCGCCGATGGGGCTCGTAACGCTGCTGCACCCGCATCCGCTCGAAGTCCCGCGGCGCCCGCTCGTCGGACGCGCGACAGCCCCACAGCGTCGCTAGCGCCACGGCCGCCAGCGCCGTCGACGCCGTACTCACCGCTCGGGCTCCATCCAGATCACCCGCGCCGGTGCACAGGCGCGCAGCTCGTCGATAGTCAGGTCGTGCTCGCTCCGCCTGTCGCGGGCGTCGATCGCCAGCCAGTACTGGTCCGCCGTCGCTCGCCCGAATCCATCGATCTCGAACACCGGATGCCAGAACCGCGGCAGCCCGGTGGACACGAAGAACCCGATGAACGCCGCCAGCGACGCCGCCAGCACGGCTCCCTCGAATGTCGGAATGAGGAACGCCGGCACTGCGTGAGCCGGCCGGCCGCCGAGATCCTGCACGTACGCATACGCGTTCGCGTACCACTCGATGGCGTAGCTCGCGACGCCGCCGGCCAATCCGGCGATGAACACGGCCATCGGAAGCCGCGTCCGCTTGGCGCGCACGCCGTCCACCAGTGGCACGGGACTGAACGTCTCGAGCTGCGTGTAGCCCTTCTGGTACAGGGATCGGACCGCCGTCGACAACTCGTCGGCGCTGCCGAATTCCGCCAGGTATGCCCCCTTCCGCCACTCGTCGTCAGCCATGCGCACCCGCCACCGCGCCGTCGGTCGCCGACAGCTCGATGCGCAGCGCCTTCACCTCGCTCAGCGCCACGCTCGGCACGAACCGGGCAAACAGCAGAAAGAGCACGCCGAAGAGGCCGAGGCTCCCCGCCAGCAGGCTCCAGTCCACCCACGTCGGCACGTAGATGTGCCAGCTCGACGTCAGGAAGTCCCGATTGAGCGACGTGACGATGATGATGAACCGCTCCATCCACATTCCGCAGAGGATCGCCAGCGCGGCGAGGAACAGGAGCGTCGTGTTCGTCCGCACCCGCCGCCACCAGAACAGCTGTGGCGCGACGACGTTGATCACCGTCATCACCCAGTAGGCGACGGCGTATGGCCCGAACGGCCGCGAATGCAGGTACGTGTAGCGCTCCACGGCGCTGCCGCTGTACCAGGAGATGAACGTCTCCATCACGTAGCTGTAGGCCAGCATCAGCCCCATCGCCAGCATCAGCTTCGCGATCGCGTCGAGGTGCCGCTCGGTCACGATGTCCTCCAGACCGAAGGCGCGGCGCAGCGGCAGAAGTAGCACGAGCACCATCGCCAGTCCGGAGTAGATCGCCCCGACGACGAA
>JBIOHU010000023.1:0-22842 GCA_044449225.1 Gemmatimonadales bacterium
CGCCCGTGGCCGCCCCCGCCCCGGCGCGCCCCCGGGTGTGCCCGCCGCTGCCTCCTCGCCTGGCCGCTATGCCGCCCCTAGCCCCGTTGGCCGCCCGCTCTCCCTCGCCGCAAGCTTCCGGACCGTCGTGACGTTGCGCACCGTCCCGGGGCCGCCGACCACCTTCTCCATCGGCGTGCGCCAGAGCGTGGAGTCGCTCGTCCGCCCCCGAAAGAGCCAGTAGAGCTCCCGCTGGTGGACGTGCAACTCGTCGTAGTCGGTGCGCATGGCATGCAGGCGGTTCGCCACCGCCGCGCCGGGATGCGCCTTGAGAAAGGCCACCGACAGCGTGCACTCGTCGGTGACCAGCCCGGGGAATGGATCGTGGGCGACGACCGCCGCCATCTCGGCCGCCGTACGGACGAAGGTGGCCACCTCGTAGCCGAGGGATTGCTCGAGGTGGCGTTCGATCTTCGTCTCCAGCGCCGCGGCATTCCTCGCGCCGGCGTCGAACAGCACGTTGCCGCTGGCGATCAATGTCTCGACGCTCGTCAGTCCGACCTGCTCGAACAGCACGCGCAGCCGGTCCATCTTCACGACATGTCCGCCGACGTTGATCGCGCGGAGAAGCGCGACGTACCTACTCAATCCTGCTCCTTCACCTCGGGAACCACGATCGCCGGCTGTCCGGCGGCCTTCCGCTTCGCGTTCAGCGCGGCGAGCCCATTCGTGCGCAGCGCATTCCATCGCTCGGTCGCGGCGCGCGCCTGTTCACGGGCGCGCTCGGCGGCGGAGATCTGGGAGGCCGTCGGGGCGACGTCGGCATCCTGCATCGCCATCGCGGCGGCGAGCATCGCGTTGCTCGCCCCCTCGAGGGTCGGAGCCGCGCTGCTGGCGCTTCCTCCACGGCGGCCGAAGCCACGCCCGCCGCGCGTCGCTGCGGGTGCGAGCGAATCGACGCTGGCCCTGAAGACGGCGTCGGCTCCCGGCGCGGTCCCCAGCGCCGCGACGAGCGCGCGCGCCTGCAGGTAATCGGCGTGCGTCGCCTTCGCGCCGTCGTACAGCTCGCGTGACAACGACGCGAGCTGCGCGAGAGCCGACGCCGATGTTTTCACCCGCGGGTCGAGACGCAGGGAGAGGGGCTGGGTGTAGCTGCGTCCGTCAACGGTGAGCCGCACGGTGTACCTGCCCGGCGGCGCCCACGGCGAGTTCACCGCGGGGTGGGTATGATGCGGCACTGCTCCGGATGCGTCCTCGCCGCTCGGCGCAGCCGGCGCACCGATGGGATCGAATCGGAGATCCCAGGTCACGCGGTGTGCCCCCGCCCTCGTGGAGACGACAGTCTGCGGAGCTGGCCAGTAGAGGGGCAACCCGCACTCGGGTGCGGATGGATTCTGCTGGCAGATCTTGTCGTATGCTGCCGGATCGAGCGCCGGATCGGGGATGAGCCGTGGATCCGTGCTCGAGTAGGACCGAACGAGGCTGCCGGATGCGTCGATGATGTCGAGCTTCACCGGACTCCCCGCGTCAGCGGCGAGGTAATAGTCAAGGATGCCGCCAGCCGGCGGATTCTCCCCGGCGGGAAGCTCCGGCGGCCACGGCGTGGGATCGTTGGTGCCGAAGCGAACACGGAGCGCCGTGGCTGGCTCGACGAGATAGGCCGAGCGCGCCGACTGCGCGGCGCGGATCGCCGCCGCCTGCCGCAGGGGCGTCACGTCGTCGAGGATCCAGAAGCCGCGGCCGTGGGTGCCGGCGATCAAGTCGGAGCAGTGACAGATCGTGTCGTCCTTCACGAGCAGGTCGCGCACGGAGATCGCTGGCATGTCGAGCCGGAGCGACTGCCAGTGATCGCCGTCATCGTAGGAGACCCACACCTGGGTGTCGGTGGAGGCGTAGAGCAATCCGCGCTGGCGCGGATCCTCGCGAATGGAATTCGCCACCGCGCCGTCGGCGATGCCGGAGTCGATCTCCGTCCAGATCTTCCCGCCATCGTGGGTGCGCCAGAGGTGGGGAGAGAGGTCGTCGATTCGCAGCGTGTTCGCCGCGGCGTAAGCGGTGCGTGTGTCGAAGTGCCCCGCGTCGATGTTGAAGATGCGCGTCCACGGTTTGATCTGTGGCGGCGTGACGTTCGTCCACGTCGTGCCGCCGTTGCTCGTCACCTGGATGTTGCCGTCGTCGGTGCCCGCCCAGATCACGCCGACGCTGCGGGGCGATGGCGACAGCGCGGTGATGCTGCCGAGCGGCGCCGGAGCGATGGAGCCGGCGTACTTGCCCGCGCTCGCCGGCGGCGTCCACGTCTGGCGCGCGAGGTCGGGACTGATGCGCGTCCAGCTGTGGGCATGGTCGGCACTTCGCCAGACGACGTTCGTTGCATAGAACAGCAGGCCCGGATCCTTCGGCGACCAGGCAATCGGCATCGTGCGCACATTGCGCCCGAAATCAGTGCCTCTCTGATCGGTACCCGGGCCGACCTGGGTCGTCTGCCGAGTGCGACGATTGTAGAGCGACACGTTGGTGCGCCCGCTGCCGTAAACCATGTCCGGATCCTTCGGATCGGGTGCGGCGATGCCGTATTCCTGGATGTTGACCGGGTGCCAGTCGTGGAAGGTGATCTCTCCGTCGTCGGATCGGCTGTCGACGCAGGCGGAGCCGGAGTCCTGCTGGCCGCCGCAGACGCGATAGGGAAATGCGTCGTCGACCGAGACGTGGTACATCGCGGCAGTGGACTGGTTGTACCAGTTGCTCCACGACGCGCCGCGATTAGCCGATACCACGGCGCCCTGGTCGGCGACGGCGAGGATGATGTTCGGGTCGTTCGGGTTGATCCAGGTCCGCTGGTAGTCGTCGCCGCCGGGCGCGCCACGCACCGCCGACCAGGTGAGCCCACCGTCCTCGGTGCGCCAGAAGACCGTGGACGAGCTGTACACCACATTCTCGTTCTTCGGATCGACGACGATCGTCGGCAGGTCGCCGCCGCCGATGCGCGCGAGAGGGCGCGGATCGGGGGTGCGTGAGGTGGTTCCCGCGGGAGCGGTCGGGTCCTCGACGGCGAGGTGCCAGTGCTCGCCGGCGTCGGTGGATTTGTAGAATCCGACGACGCCCGTGGTGGTGCGTGCCGCCGCATCGGGGGTGGTGCCGGCGACGGTCGCGTAGAGGAGCCGCGGATTGCTCGGCGCGATGGCGAGGTTGGCCTGAATCACCGTCGGCAATCCGTCGGTGAGTTGCTTCCAGCTGTCGCCGCCATCGGTGGACTTGTAGATGCCGTTGCCGCTTCCGCCGAAGGCGCGCCCCTCGATGAACGCCTCCTGCTGCTGCCAGAGGGTGGCATACACGACGCTGGGGTCACGCGGATCGATGCGGACGTCGTTCGCGCTGGTGTACTCGTCCTTGTAGAGCACCTTCTGGAAGCTCCTGCCCCCGTCGATCGAGCGGAACACTCCGCGCTCCGGGTTCGGGCCGTAGGGATGGCCGAGCACGGCGACGAAGAGCCGGTCCGGATTCCTCGGGTCGACGTCGATCATGGCGATCATCTGGCTGTCATGCAGGCCGAGATGGATCCAGCTCTTTCCGGCGTCGGTGGACTTGTAGACGCCGTCGCCGACGGCGAGGTCAGGGCGGATGATGCCCGCGCCGGTGCCGACGTAGATGACGTTCGGATCGGAGGGAGCGACGGCGATCGCGCCGATGGAGCCGGTCGGTTGATCGTCGAACAGCGGCACCCAGTTCGCGCCGTAGTCGGTGGAGCGCCAGACGCCACCGTTGTCGAACCCGGCGTAGAACACGTTCGGCTGGCTCGGCACGCCGACGGCGGCCCGCGCGCGGCCGGCGCGGACGGGGCCGATCGACCGCCAGTGCATGGCGGCGGAAGGGTCGGCGGTCTGCGCGTTCGAGAGCGCGGGGATCGTCGCGAATGCGGCGAGGGCGAGGGCGAAACGAGTGGTCGACGTGCTCACGAGGTCCGTCTCCTGAATTGCCTGGTGCGTGCAGGGATCGGATCAAATAGGGCGCGCGCGCCGGCGAGTCGCAACCGGTGCCGCGCCGACGGCCTTCAGTTCGCCGGCGCCGGCCTGGTCACGCGCCCTACCGCGGCGTGATGGTGTCCCTCCGCTCGAGGTGCGCCTCGACCTCGGCGCGCGTTCGCCAGACCCGCTTGAGCTGCTGTCGGGCGAAGAGGGGTAGTTGATCGGTGCGGTGAGGCGAGCCGGCGCGCGACGCATTGCCGTAGCCGACGAGCGACATCGCTCGTACCGGCGACGAGAACTCGATGGCCGCGACGAAGGAGTCGCCGCCAACTGCGCGAAATCGGTCGCCCGCCGGCTCGTAGTCCACGACGCTGAACACGCCGTACGAGCCGCTGGCGCCGATTCCCGGCAAATCGAGCGAATCGCGGCGCAGTCGATAGACGCTGCCCCATGGCACATCGGCGGAACCGTAGCGCGATCGCACCGCCGCTGCCGACGCCTCGAGCGCCGCCACGGCGACCGCTCCGTCGGCGATGCCATCGGGCGTCTCGAGCGGACGCTGCGCGCTCCACGGGTCGGCGTAGCGGCTTCGCGTGCCCATCCGCCGTCCGTACTCGCTCCACCACCGGGTGAACAGCACGGCGCCGCGGCTGTCGGCGTCGGCGCTCCGATCCCACCGTGCGAGGACCTCGGCGGCCTGGCGGGCACCATCACTCGCGCTGGCGCGCGCCAGCGGAAGCAGGTCGTCGAGCAGGCGATCGGCGAGCTCCATCCGTGTCGAGTGCAGGTCGTGGACGAACTCGTCGTAGGTGATGCTCGGGTCCGACTGGAGCAGATGCACCGATCGCTGCGGACGCAGCGCCATCTCCAGCGATGCGAGATACGAGGGATAGTCCGATGGATGCACGACGACCGGAAAAGTAGCCCACCAGGGCGGATCGTTGGCGTTCTGCACCCAGCCGCTCGGCGGGTCGAGCGTGACGGGCATGTCGCCGAACGGGTGCAGCGACGTCCACAGCGTCGACGAGCTGTCGCCGGGTACGATGCCCGACCAATAGGCGCGGTCGCCGTGCGTACGCACCGGGCTGTTTCCGCCGTAGAACGCCATGATGTGGCCGGCCCGGTCGCCGTAGATGATGTTCTGCCCGGAGATCTGATTGGGCCGAATGGCGTCGAGAAAGGAGGCGAGGTCGCGCGCCCGCCCCACATTCCACCATTGCTCGAACGAATACGGCAGCGGAGGGATCATGCCGACCGCACGGAGCGCGATCGTGCGGCCGGGCTTCGTCGCGACCACCGGACCGAACTGCGAAGTGCGGATCGTCAGCGTGTCGTCGCGGACCGTACCGCCTGGCTGGCGGACATGAATCACCTGCGTGTCGACGGTGAAGGGACGCTCCGCGCCGTCGAGGCGATAGCCGTGCGGCGTGAGCGTCAGCTCGTACAGGTCCTCGCCGTCCTGGGTATTGACGGTGTGGGTCCAGCCAAGATCGTCGTTGAAGGCGATCTGGAGCACCGGCGACCCGACGAGCGCCGCGCCGGACACGTTCATCCCCGGCATCGAGTACTGCGCCTCGATCCAGGTGAAGATGTCCGACCAGGGAAGGTGCGGATTGGCGAGCAGCAGGGTGTGCCCGCTGGCCGAACGCGATGGGGCGATGGCCCAGCCGTTCGAGCCGCGTTGCCAGTCGCGGGTCTCGCCTTTCACTCGCTCGCTGGAAGTGATGAATCGCGCGAGGGCCAGCCGCTCCTGGTTGGCGACGATGTCGACGGCGGTCACCGGCAGGACGGCACGGACCGAATCGCCGATCAGCTCCGGGTGCTGAACTGCGAAGGCGTTGATCCCCTCGACGAACGACTCGATGTGGGCACGCATCGCGGGGTGCTGCAGTCCCAGGTCGCGCTCGGCGAGCATCGGGATGTCCAGCGTCCACGTCCAGCGGTCCTCCTCCAGGTAGTCCTCGCCGAGCAACTCCGCGGCCCGGCCGCGGCTTTCGGCGACCAGACGCAACAGGAGGTCGCCGTGGTTCTGCATCTGCGCTTGTCCGAAGGCGTAAGCGAGCTCGCGGCGGTTCGTGGCGAAGATGTGCGGCACGCCGTAGCTGTCCCAGAGGATCTCCGGCGATGTCGGCGAGGGGCCGAGCGACGCAGGTGCCGACGGGGTGCACCCTGAGGCCAACGCGAGGGATGCAACGAAAAGGAGCGAGCGGCGCATGCGGTCGTGGTGTGAGGGAACGACGCGTAATATGGAAGTGACGCTGCCGAACGACAGGCTTTGCCTACCATGCTTGCGCCGTGCAGGGCCGCGCGGCAATTTCGCGCCACCATGACCTACGTCGGTGTCGACCTCGGCGGGACGAAGCTCGCGGCCGCCGCCTTCACCGACGACGGCGAGCTGCTGGACCGCGACACGACTCCACTCGGCGGCCGGTCGGGCGCCGCGGTCGGGTCGCTCATCGTCGAGCGGGTGGCGGAGCTGAGCGCGCGCCACCAATGCGTCGCGGTCGGGGTGTGCGTGCCCGGCCTCTATCGCGCCGCGCGCGGCACGGTCTGGGCGCCGAACATCGGCGGTTGGGACGACTACCCGCTGCGCGACGAGCTGCGCTCGGCGCTCGGCGCCGGCCAGCCGGTGGCGATCGACAGTGACCGCGCGGCGTGCATTCTCGGCGAGACCTGGCGCGGCGCGGCTCGCGGTTCGCGCGACGCGATCTTCCTCGCCGCCGGCACGGGGATCGGAGCTGGAATCATGTCGGATGGAAGCGTGCTGCGCGGCAGCGGCGACGTCGCAGGCGCGATCGGCTGGTTGGCGCTCCAGCGTCCCTTCGCGTCGCGGTTCCAGCAGCACGGATGCTTCGAGGACCAGGCCTCGGGGCCGGGAATCGCGCGCGTGGCGTGCGACCTGATGGACGCCGATGCACGCTACGGCGGGGTCCTGCGCCAGCCGAGGGGAACGTCGCTCTCCGCCGAGGAGGTCTTCGCCGCGTTCGAGCAGGACGACCCGATCGCCATCAAGGTGATCGAGAACGCGATCGAGCTCTGGGGGATGGCTGCGGCGAACCTCGTCAGCCTGTTCAATCCGCAGATGCTCGTCTTCGGCGGCGGCGTCTTCGGGCCGGCGGTCAAGTTCATCGACCGGATCCACGACGAGGCGCGCCGCTGGGCGCAGCCGATCGCGATCGAGCAGGTGACCTTTGTCGGCAGTGCGCTGGGGCGCGACGCGCAGCTGTTCGGCGCCGGCCGGCTCGCCATGACCTGTGCGGGCCACGCGTGACCACCAGCTCGCGCCGAACGCTGTTCGTCTGCGCGTGCCTCGGTATGCTGACCTTCGGCATCGTCCTCACCACGCTCGGCGCCGTGCTGCCGTCGGTGATCGTCCGATTTGAAATCGACAAGGCTGCCGCCGGCGCGCTCTTTCTGCTCATGAGTTTCGGCATCCTCGCCGCCTCGCTCGTGTTCGGCCCGATCGTCGATCGCTACGGCTACAAGAGCCTCCTGCTCGGTGCCGTCGCGCTCATCGCGGTCGGGCTGGAGGGAATCGCCTTCGCACCATCGCTGGCGATGCTTCGCGTTGCGATCGCGCTCTTCGGATTCGGGGGTGGGATCATCAACGGCGGGGCGAACGCGCTCGTCGCCGACATCAGCGCCGAGGAAAGGGGAGCGAACCTCAACCTGCTCGGCGTCTTCTTCGGCGTCGGCGCGATGGGCGTGCCCTTCGCGCTCGGCACGCTCACCGGGTCGTTCACCCATGCGACGCTGATCGCCGCAGTGGGAGCGCTCGTGCTGGTGCCGCTCGTCGTCATCGCGGCGACCAGTTTCCCGGCGCCGAAGCAGGAGCAGGGCTTTCCGATCGCCGCCGCGAGCCGACTCGCGCGCGAGCCGCTGCTCCTCCTGATGGGGTTGATGCTCTTTCTCGAGAGCGGGATGGAGATCACCGTCGGCGGGTGGACGTCGACGTTCGTGAAGGAGGCGCTGGCGGTGTCGGAGCGGAGCGCCCTGATTCTCCTGTCCTTGTACTGGATGGGGATGATGCTCTCGCGGCTGGCGCTCGGCGCCATTCTGCGCCGCGTATCGGCGTTCCGGGTGCTGTACTGCTGCCTGACGCTGGCGCTGATCGGCATCGCCCTGCTCCTGTCCAGCGACACGGTAGCGACGGCCGCGCTCGGGGTGTTTCTCGTGGGCGCCGGCCTCGCCGCCACCTTTCCGACGGTGCTCGGATTCGTCGGCGACCGGTATGCTACGTTGTCGGGGACGGCATTCAGCGTCGCGATCGCGATGGCCCTCGTGGGCGGAATGCTCCTTCCCTATGGCGCCGGCGTGCTCGGGGAACGGTACGGCCTGCGCGCATCGCTGCTGATCGTGCCGGCGGCGCTCCTGACGCTGGCCCTCCTTCTCGGAACCCTCGCGCGCGCGCTGCGCGCCAACCCCGCCGTCTGACCATGCTCAGCACCCGCTGGCTCTCCGCCACCCGCTCGATTCTCGACGACATCGAGGCCACCCAGCTCCCGGCGATCCGCCAGGCCGCCGCGCTGATGGCCGACTCCATCGCCGCCGAGCGGTGGGTGCACACCTTTGGCTGCGGACACGCGACCATTCCGGTGGAGGAGATGTATCCGCGAATCGGTGGCTTCGTCGGCTTCCATCCGATGGTGGAGCTGCCGCTGACCTTCTTTACCCGGATCACCGGCGAGATGGGTATCCACCAGTTCCTCTTCCTCGAGCGCGCCGAGGGATATGGGGACGCGATCATGAAGAGCTACACTTTCGATCGGCGGGACACGATGTGGATCTTCTCGCACACCGGGATCAACAACGTCAACATCGACGTCGCGCTACGGGCGAAGGATCTCGGGATGAAGGTCGTCGCCGCCGGCTCCGCGGCGCAGGCGTCGACGACGCGGCACCCGTCGGGAAAGACGTTGTTCGAGCTCGCCGATGTCGTGATCGACACGCGAGTGCCGGCCGGCGACTCCGCCGTACCACTGCAGCATCACGTCGACAACGTGGGGCCAGTATCGACGATGGCGTTCGTGACCGTGGTGTGGATGACGATCACGACTGTCGCGGAGATCCTCGCCGACCGCGGCGTGAAACTCTACATCCACCCGTCGCACAACGTGCCGGGCGACACCACGGCGCGGGAGCGGCTGGATGCGGCGCTGGTCGAGTACAAACGACGGATCGCCGGGGTGTGAGGTACGCTGCCAGGACAGGGCGTTCGACGGTTGGGCGGGACCGATGGTCGTTCGGTAGGGAGTCGTCGAATGCGCACCGGGTCTTGTCGTCGTCCCGCCGGGAGCGGTCGGCTGTCGGGCGTGAGCGCTACGCGTTCCGGTGGGGACGGTCGGCGTTCCGGTGAGGGCGCTCAACGTACCGGTGGCGGCAGCGAGCGTTCATGGGAGAGTGGTGGCCGTTCGGTTGGTGGCGGTCCGCGTTCGGCTGGTGCGGGTCAGCGTTCGGTCGGTGAAAGTCGCCGTTCGGCTGGTGCCGGTCAGCGTTCGGTTGGTGGCGGTCCGCGTTCGGTTGGTGGCGGTCAGCGTTCGGTTGATGCCGGTCCGCGTTCGGTTGGTGCCGGTAAAAGTTCATCGAGGCCAGCAACCGTTTCGGGCGGGATCGTCCGGATTGCAGTGAAGGGTCGCAGTCGTCCAACTCGTTGCGATTCTTGACGTTGCTGCTATCGGTGCCCAACTCGAGAATGGCTCACTGGCCGGGGTGGTACGTCCGCTCCGTGTGCCCGGCGAGCTGCGACCGGTAGAAGTACACCTCGCGCAGGTTGCCGGTGGCGTAGCGCTCCGCCTGATCGTCGAAGTGCTTCGACGCCGGATCACCGCTCTCGCCGCCGGCGGAGACGGCACGGGCGTGGATGCTGTCACCGAACTCGACCACGGCGACGAAGCTGTTTCCACTCGTGCCGTACCACTTCCTGGTGCCCGGATAGGAACGCGCCCCGAACGACGCGAGCGAGCCCCAGCGCGAGGAGGTGAACCCGACAGGGATGCTCGGCCCTCGGTCATCGAATGGCTGGACGATGTCGCCGGTGAGGCGCTGGAAGCGGTTGATCTCGCCCCAGGGCGTGTTCCACTTGCCGAAATCGGCGGCGAGCTTGTCCGACGCCGCGGCGAGAGACTGGAGCAGCATCGCGTGCGGCGCGCCGTTGGCGACGTAGTCGTCGGCGGGAACGCCGGCGCGCCGGGCGTCCGGGCCGGCGCGGCGCAGCACGTCCTCGCCCCAGAAGACGGCGAGCGAGGTCGGCACCGAGCTCACGCTCCAGCGGTAATCCCACGAACGCAGCGCGGCGATCTGATCGGCGAGCTTCGCCTTGACGGGATCGGCGGCCGGCGTCGCATCGTAGGCCGTGAGGAGAGGCGGGATGAGCTTGGCGAACATCGGGAGATAGCTGTCGAACGCGGCGGTGATCAGGGACGCGATGGTGAAGTCCTTCTTGTTCGGCAGCACGCGGAGGGCGTGGAAGCCGCGCGCGGACTCTTCGGTGCTCGTCTCGACATAGGCGGGGAAGTCGGCACGGCGTGGGCTGTACGGGCCGGCGGCAGACCAGGGCCAGTTGTTGCTGTTGAACAACCAGCCGTTCGGCGGATCGAGGAGATGCGGTGTTTCGGCGAGCGAAAGGACGCCGTGCCAGTCGGTGGCGGGGTTGCTGCCGTCCACCGGCTTCGTCCAGTCGAAGCTCGTGTCGCGCCGGGGAATGAAGTTGGAGTGGAAATAGGCGATGTGCCCATCGGCGTCGGCGTAGATCGTGTTGTTCGACGAGTTGGTGTGCAACTGCATGGTCTGGCTGAACGCCTTGTAGTCCCGTGCCTTGGTGCGCGAGTACGACTGGATCAGGGCATCGAGCGGATTCTCCATCAGCCGGATGGCGACCCACTTCCCACCGGCTTCGCGGACGATCGGTCCGTGCTGGCTGCGGTAGACGGTGAATTCCTTCGTCGCCATCCCGCTGCCGCTGCGGTAGGGGACGGTGACGCGGCGAGCGACCAGCGGGCGCTCCCCACTCCCGTACTTGTAGTACCAGCGGTCGCCCCGCTTCGTGACGGTCTCGAGATACTCGTCGATGTTGTCCACGTTGCTGGATGTGTGCATCCAGCCGATGCGCGGGTTGAATCCCTGATAGATGAAGAACTGGCCCCAGGTGATCGCGCCATAGGCATCGAGCCCTTCCTCGCTCACCATCTGCGCCTCGGCGCGGAAGAAGAAGGAGGTATGCGGGTTGATGAGCAGCAACGCGTGGTGGTTCACCGTGTTCCACGGTGCGATCGCCACGCCATTCGACCCCGACGGCTCGCGCGGGACGGCGCTCTCGGCCGCGCGCGGCGTCGTCTCCGCCCGCTTGCCGTAGAATGCGGCGAGCTGGCCGAGGTTCACCCGCTCGATGTCGCCGCCGATGCTCCCCTCGCTGAAGGTGAGCGCCATCCACGGTTCGAAGTGCCGGATCACCCGAGGCGTCACCTTGGGGTGCGTGTAGAGATAGTAGTTGAGACCGTCGGCGTACGAATTCATCAGCGCCTTCAGCCACGCCGGGCTCCGCGTGTACAACGCCTTCATCGAATCGGGGTCGATGAAGAGCTTCATCCGCAGGTCGCGATAGATCTCCCCCTCTCCCTCCGCCTCGGCGAGCCGGCCCATCGAGTTGAGGTAGTTCGTCTCGACGCGGTTGAAGTCGTCCTCGGCCTGGGCGTACATCACGCCGAACACGGCGTCGGCGTCGCTTTTTCCGTACACATGGGGAATGCCCCAGTCGTCGCGGATGATGGTGACGTTCTGCGCCTCGCGCTGCCATCGAGCGAGATCGGTCGCGGCCGGCGTCTGCGCCGAGGCGAGGGAGGGCGAGAGGACGAGGAAGAGGAGGGCGAGCTTCTTCATGGCGGTCGGAGTCGGGTGAGCGGGTACTCGACGTATCTGCTCCGCGGCCGGCGGTTGCGCAAGTGACGCCCCATCATGCAGGAGTGCGCAATCGCCACGCGTGCCGGATTGTCGGCACATCGTGGTGCCAGGTCGGCAGGACGAGCGTCATCGCCAGTGACTCGAGCTGCGCGAGCAGTCCGGCCGCCAGCGCCACCGCCAGCAGGTCCGGCCATCCGAAGCCGAGCAGCACGAAGAAGGACAGAAAGAGGAGGAGGCCCCACACCCTGGCGCTCCACGCGTGGTAGCTTGGCTCCCGTCCGTATTTCAGTAGCGCCGCCCCCTGATTGACGATCTCGCCGGCGACCACCAGGAGTATCGGCAGCTTCAGGGCGCGCAGGGATGACGGATGCAGTCGCCAGGCGGCCCAGGCGATCGACAGGTAGAACACGATGTCGACCGCGCTGTCGAGCCGCCGGAGCAGAGGGGTCGCGGCACCGGCGCGGCGCGCCACCACCCCGTCGAGCACGTCGGAGGCGAATCCGGCCACGAGGAGGAGCGCGAACACCGCGGCCGACACACCGAGGTGCAGCAACAGCAGCACGGCCGGCGCGAGCGCGAGCCGGAACAGGGTGAGCGTCAACGCTGCGTACATTCGCGGTGCAATCCTCGACGAGTGAATCGCCCGAGGATACCGGTCCGAGGTGCCTCTGTCGAGCCGGCGGTGCCCACTGTCGGCCCACGCCGCATTCGGCGAGGTTACGACAACCGAACAGCCAGTCGGCGACCGCACGGACCGAGGATCGATTCATGACGACGACGCACCTGCTCGACACCATTCGACCGCTGACGACTCGACTACCGGTCATCGCGCTTCTGCTCGCGCCCATCGTGCCGGCGCTGGCGCAGCAGCAATTGTACATGCCGCGCGCCGTGAAGAAGGCGTTCGCGAACGGCACCCGCTCCCTCGACGGCCGGCCCGGTGCGAAGTACTGGCAGAATCACGGACGCTATACGATCACCGTGACGGCGTTGCCACCTGACCGCACCGTACGCGGCTCCGAGCAGATCACCTACTTCAACAACAGTCCGGACACGCTCGCGCGACCGGTGATCAAGCTCTTCCTCAACATCCACAAGCCGGGTGCCCCGCGGATCGGCGGTGCCGATTCGCTCTATCTCACTTCCGGCGTCCATGTCGATGCCGTCACCGTGAACGGCGCGCCCACGGCCTGGGGTAATGACGCCGATGCGTTCACGAACCGCGGGCTGCAGCTCCCGACGCCACTTCTCCCGCACGACTCGGTCGCGCTCGCCTTCGACTGGCACTACGAGATCTCCCGCGAGAGCAACCGCGAAGGCATGATCGACTCGACCACCTATTTTCTGGCCTACTTCTATCCGCGGGTCGCCGTCTACGACGATTACAACGGCTGGGATACGATGGATTTCACCGACCAGCAGGAGTTCTACAGCGACTTCAACGACTATGACGTCACGGTGAAGGTACCGGCGAACTACGTCGTCTGGGGAACGGGAACTCTGGTGAACCCCGACGTGGTACTCCAACCGGCCGCGCTGCAGCGTTTCCGCGCGTCGTTCACCTCGGACACGACGATCCGCGTCGCGACAAGGCAGGCTCTCCTGGCGAAGAGCATCACGGCGCCCGGACCGGTCAATGCCTGGCACTTCCGGGCGACGAACGTCCCCGACATGGCGTTCAACGTCAGCGACCACTACGACTGGGATGCGGCGAGCGTCATCGTGGACGATGCGACTCGCCGCCGCGCGAGCGTCCAGGCGGCGTACAACGACAGTTCCGCCGACTACCATCAGATGGTGCGCTACGGCCGGCACGCCCTCGACTGGCTTTCGCACAATTGGCCCGGCGTGCCGTACCCCTACGAGAAGACCACCGTCGTCCAGGGCTTTGCGGGGATGGAATACCCGATGATGGCTAACGACGAGTCGTATGCCGACACGGTGTTCTCACGGTTCGTCGCCGAGCACGAGATCGCGCATACGTACTTCCCCTTCTACATGGGGATCAACGAAACGCGCTACGGTTTCATGGACGAAGGGTGGGCGACGACCTTCGAATACCTCATCGGCACCGCCGATCTCGGCCGCGCGCGCGCGACGAGCTTTTTCAAGCAGTTCCGCGTCAACGGCTGGATCAACGACCCGTCGCCGTTGGAGGATCTGCCGATCATCACTCCGGCCGACATGCTCAAGAACAGCGCCTATGGCAACAACGCCTACGGCAAGCCGGCGCTCGGCTATCTCGCCCTGAAGGACCTGCTTGGCGACGCCGGTTTCCGGGCCGCGCTCCACGGATTCATCGACCGCTGGCACGGCCGGCATCCTCTCCCGTGGGACTTCTTCGACAGCGTCAACGACATTTCCGGACGCAACCTGAACTGGTTCTGGAACGACTGGTTCTTCAGCAACGGGTACATCGACCTCGCCATCCGCAGCGTCACGAAGCGCGGTGCAGGGTACGCGGTCGTGCTCGACAACGTCGGCGGAATGCCGGCGCCGGTCGATCTGGTGCTGACCTATACCGATGGCACCACAGCCGTCGCGCACCAGACACCGGCGATCTGGGAAGCCGACGGCAAGCGAGCGACGGCGACGATCCCGACGCGGAAGACCGTGCAGTCGGTACGCTTCGACCACGGCATCTGGGTGGACGCCGACACGACCAACGACGTCTGGACGCGTAAGTAGCGCGGCGGACCAGGCGGTCGGCGTCGTCCCGCTCAGCTCCACCAACGGGGCCGGCGCGGCGACATCCCGGCGATGACGCCGACCCCGACGCTCACCATGAGCCCCTTCATCACGAAAACAGCGATCGCGACGTACATCGCGAGCTCGGCGAGCTGCGGCGTGATCGCGGTGTCCACCGAGTGAAGCCAGACCCACCGTCTGACGCCCTGAGCCAGCGTCCACAATCCCGCTCCGGCGGCGAGAGTGAGCGCCGCCCATGCGAGGCCAAGCAGCCGCAGTACCGCGGCGGAGAACCCGCCCGAGGTGCCGACGACCCATTCGCCGCACGTTCGACACTTCTTCGCCTCGCGCGGGATCGTATCGCAGCAGTACGGACAGCGCTGGGAGAGCGCGGCGAGCGCCTCTCCCGAGTGGCGGGTGGAAGGAATGGAGGCCAGCATGCGACGTCACTCCGGCAAGGGTCGATCTTCACTACGAGAGAACGCCGCCGCTGGTGTCCGCCGCCGGCTCGGGCGCTGGCCTGCTTATCGCAAATGCAGCGGCGTCATCCGCGACACCCGACAGGCCAGCGAACGACGCAATGCGAACGAAGCACCAGACTCATCTCCCATCGAGTGGGCCCAGCAGCCGTCCGGGATTCGTCCAGGTCCGCGGCGCTCGCGAGCACAACCTGAAGGACGTCGACCTCGACGTACCGCGCGACGCGCTCGTCGTCTTCACGGGCGTGTCCGGCTCCGGCAAGTCCTCGCTCGCCTTCGGGACCCTCTACGCCGAGGCGCAGCGACGCTATCTCGAGTCCGTCGCGCCGTACGCGCGTCGCCTGTTCCACCAGCAGGGTGTGCCGGAGGTGGACTCGATCGACGGCCTGCCGCCGGCGGTGGCGCTCCAGCAGCAGCGCGGCACGGCGTCGACCCGGTCGTCGGTCGGCAGCGTGACGACGCTGTCCAACCTGCTTCGCATGCTGTATTCGCGCGCCGGCACCTACCCGCGCGGCCAGGGGATCATCTACGCCGAGGGGTTTTCTCCCAACACGCCGGAGGGAGCGTGTCCGGAGTGCCACGGGCTCGGACGCGTGTATGCGGTGACCGAGGAGTCGATGGTTCCCGATCCGTCGCTGACCATCCGCGAGCGCGCCGTCGCCGCCTGGCCGACGGCCTGGCAGGGGCAGAACCTGCGCGACATCCTCATCACCCTTGGCCACGACGTCGACCTGCCCTGGCGTGATCTGCCGAAGAAGACGCGGCAGTGGATCCTCTTCACCGACGAGCAGCCGACGGTGCCGGTGTACGGCGGCTACACCCACGCCGAAGTGAAGCGGGCCGTGCGTCGAAAGGAGGAGCCCGACTACATGGGTACCTTCTCCAGCGCGCGGCGCCACGTACTGCACACCTTCGCCAACACCCAGAGCGCGTCGATGAAGAAGCGGGTGGCGGCGTACATGGTGGGCAGCGAGTGTCCGGCCTGTCACGGAAAGCGACTCACCGGCGAGGCACTGTCGGTGACCTTCGCCGGACTCGACATCACGGAGATGTCGCGGCTGCCGATCGCGCGATTCGCCGAGCTGCTGCGTCCCTACGCCGAGCGACAGGCGACGGGAACAAAGCGGCTCGCCGACCAGCATCCGGAGAAAGTCGTCGTGATGCAGCGCATCGCCGAGGATCTCTGCGGACGGATCGGAGTGCTGTTGGACCTTGGACTCGGCTATCTGTCGCTCGAGCGCAGCACACCGACGCTATCGCCGGGCGAGCTGCAGCGACTTCGCCTGGCGACGCAGGTGCGATCGAATCTGTTTGGCGTCGTCTACGTGCTCGACGAGCCGTCGGCGGGGCTGCACCCGGCCGACACCGAGGCGCTGCTGCGCGCGCTCGACGGGTTGAAGGCGTCGGGGAACTCGCTGTTCGTCGTCGAGCACGAGCTCGACGTCATCCGCCACGCGGACTGGATCGTCGACGTGGGGCCGGCGGCGGGAGAGCACGGAGGGGAGATCCTGTACAGCGGTCCGCTGGAGGGGTTGGCGGCGGTGAAGCGGTCGAGGACGCGGGAGTACTTCTTCGCGTCCGACGGGAGCCGCGCGCGAGCGCCGCGCACGCCAACCGGCTGGCTAAGGCTCAGCGGGGTGACGCGGAACAACCTTCATGATCTCGACGTGGAGTTTCCGCTGGGCGTGCTGACGTCGGTCACCGGGGTGTCGGGCTCGGGCAAGTCGAGCCTCGTCAGTCAGGCACTGGTGGAGCTCGTCGCCGACTGCCTCGGCCACGAGGTACTGGTCGAGCCGGACGAGGCGGACGAGTTGCTGCGCGAGACGACGGAGACCAGTGGCCGCATCACGAGCGGGATGGAGTCGATCCGGCGGCTGGTGCAGGTGGACCAGAAGCCGATCGGGCGCACGCCGCGGTCGAACCTCGCCACCTACACCGGCCTGTTCGATGGAGTGCGCAAGCTGTTCGCGGCGACGCGGGCGGCGCGCTCGCGGCACTACGACGCCGGCCGCTTCTCCTTCAACGTGCCGCAGGGCCGCTGCCCGACGTGCGAAGGGGAGGGGTTCGTGTTCGTCGAACTGCTGTTCCTGCCCAGCGTCTACACGCCCTGTCCGGCCTGCCACGGCACCCGGTACAATGCGAAGACCCTTGAGATCAGGTACAACGACCGGAACGTCGCCGAGGTGCTCGACCTCACCGTGGACGCGGCGTACGAATTCTTCGCCGACGAGCCGCATATCCGCCGGTCGCTGGACGTGCTGCGGCAGGTCGGGCTTGGATACATCCGGCTCGGGCAGCCGGCGACGGAGCTGTCGGGCGGCGAAGCGCAGCGGATCAAGCTGGCGACCGAGCTGCAGCGGATGTCGCGCGGCAACACGCTCTACATCCTCGACGAGCCGACGACCGGGCTGCACCCGGCCGATGTCGAGCGGCTGGTCATTCAGCTCGGCGGATTGGTACGGGCCGGAAACACGGTGATCGTCGTCGAGCACGACATGCGTGTCGTGGCGGCGAGCGACTGGGTGATCGACATCGGGCCCGGTGCGGGCGAGGAGGGCGGACGGGTAGTGGCCTGCGGGACGCCTGATCGGGTGGCGGCGGCGAGGCGGAGCCGGACGGCGCCGTATCTGGCGCGCTTCCTCGACGAGCCGACGTCGTAGCGTCTATCCCACGTCAAGCTCCTTGCGTGGCGCCCGTGCCGGCGGCAGAATCCAGATCCCCTCCTTCCTTGCGGTCGCGCGATGCCCCAGACCATTTCCGCCCCCTCGCAGGGCGACGTCCTCCTCCTCGTCGGTACCGTCAAGGGTGCCTTCACCTTTACCGCTGACAAGAAGCGGAAGAAGTGGAGGATGGCCGGCCCTCACTTCCCTGGCGAATCGGTCTACGCGCTCGCCTATGACGAGCGTGGCGGCCGCCGTCGCACCCTCGCCGCCACGCGGAGCTTCCACTGGGGAAGCACGATTCGGCTGAGCGACGACTACGGCGCCTCCTGGTCGGGCCCGGAACGGCAGAGCGTGCGATTCCCCGAAGGCTCCGGACTCTCGCTCGTCCAGATCTGGCAGATCGTTGCTGGGCCGGCGAGCGACCCCGACCGCCTCTGGGCCGGCGTCGAGCCCGCGGCGCTGTTCGAGTCGCGCGACGGTGGCGAGAGCTGGGAGCCGGTGAAGGGGTTGCTCGAACACGAGCATCGCCCGCGCTGGCAGCCGGGCGGCGGAGGGCTCTGCCTCCACACCATTGTTCAGGATCCGTCCAACGCCGACCGGATGCTCGTCGCGATCTCCACGGCGGGCAATTACCGCACCGACGACGGGGGCCAGAGCTGGCGTCCGCGCAACGACGGCGTGCGCGCCGTGTTCCTGCCGAACAAGTATCCCGAGTTCGGCCAGTGTGTGCACAAGGTCGTGAACCATCCGTCGAAGCCGGAGCGGCTCTTCCTCCAGAATCACTGGGGGCTCTACCGCAGCGACGACTGGGGCGATCAGTGGACGGACGTCGCCAACGGTGTCCCCTCCGATTTCGGATTCGCCATGCAGATGCATCCGCACGACGCCGACACGGTCTACATCGTTCCGATCCAGTCGGACGAGTTCCGCTGCACCCCCGAGGCAAAAATGCGCGTCTATCGCACGCGCGACGCCGGCGGCTCCTGGGAGCCGCTCACGAAAGGACTGCCTCAGCGGGACGCGTACGAAACGGTAGTCCGAGACGCACTGACCGCGGACGGGCACGATCCGGCCGGCATCTATGTCGGCACGCGCAGCGGCAAGGTCTACGCCTCGGCCGACGACGGCGACAGCTGGAGCGCCGTCGCCGAGGCGCTTCCGGCCATCACCTGCGTCAAGGCCTTCGTCGTCGGCCAGTCGGCGGGCAGCGCCTGACGCCGATGGCGGTCTCCGTCGTACTTCCGCGCGCACTGCTGCCCTACTCGCATGGGAGCAGCACTCTTCATCTCGACGAGCGTTGCGCGTCCGTGGCCGAAGCGCTGGACGTGCTGCGCCGGCGCTGGCCCGCCGTGCTCGACCGGGTCATGACGGAACAGGGCGAGGTGCGCGAGCACGTGAACATCTTCGTCGGCGAGGAAAGCATACGATTCGCCGACGGGCTGGACACCTCGCTCCGCGAGGGCGACACGATCATGATCGTCGCCGCCGTGAGCGGAGGGTGACCGTGGAGCTCTCGCGCGACGAGCTGCTTCGGTACAGCCGGCATCTCCTCCTTCCCGACGTCGCGCTCCACGGCCAGCAGCGGATCAGGGAGGCGAGCGTGCTGCTCATCGGCGCCGGCGGACTCGGCTCGCCCGCCGCGCTCTATCTCGCCGCCGCCGGCGTCGGCACGCTCGGTCTCGTCGACTTCGACGTCGTGGACGTCTCCAACCTTCAGCGCCAGGTGCTCCACGGCACGAGCGACGTCGGCCGCCCGAAGATCGACTCGGCTCGCGAGCGCATCGCCGAGCTCAATCCGCACGTTTCCGTCGAAACGCATCATACCCAGCTCACGTCGGCGAACGCGCTCGATATCCTCGGCGGCTACGACGTCATCGTCGACGGCACCGACAACTTCCCGACGCGCTACCTCGTCAACGATGCGTGCGTGATGCTCGGCAAACCAAACGTCTACGGCTCGATCTTCCGCTTCGAGGGACAGGCGTCCGTGTTCTCCCATGGCGACGGACCCTGCTACCGGTGTCTCTTTCCCCATCCGCCACCGCCGGGCCTCGTGCCCAGCTGCGCCGAAGGGGGAGTGCTCGGCGTGCTGCCAGGACTGATCGGGACGATCCAGGCCACCGAGACCCTGAAGCTCATCCTCGGCGTCGGCGACTCGCTCGCCGGCCGGCTGCTGCTCGTCGACACGCTGGAGATGCGCTTCCACACGGTGCGGGTGCCGCGCGATCCGGCATGCCCGATGTGCGGGACTCAGGAGATCACGGAGCTGATCGACTACGAAGCGTTCTGCGGTTTTCCCGGAGGAGGCATGGCATCATCCGAGGATGGGGTCGCGGAGATCACCCCGCGCGAGCTGGCGAAGCGCATCGGCTCGCGCGACGACTTCACGCTGCTCGACGTCCGGGAGCGCTACGAATGGAAGATCGCGCGCCTGCCGGGCGCGCGGCTGATCCCGCTCGGAGAGCTGGCCGGCGAGCTCCCGACGCTCGACGCGGCGCGCGAGATCGTCGTCTACTGCCGGTCGGGCAAGCGGAGCCTGGACGCGGCGCAGCAGCTACGGAGGGCCGGCTTCCGCGTCGCCAACCTCGCGGGAGGAATTCTGCGCTGGAGCGACGACGTCGACCCGTCAGTGGCGAAGTACTAGGGTCTCACGTCCAGTCGGTGATGCGGTTCCCCTCGGCGTCGGTGAAGCTGCCGACGACGATCATGATCATGTCGATCAACCACCAGACGCCGAGCCCGCCGAGAGTGAGCAGCTGGAGGATCCCGGTCCCCGTCTTCCCGACGTAGAAGCGGTGCACACCGAACACGCCGAGCGCGAAGCACAGGATGAACGCCGGAAGGATGCGCTTCTCGCTCTCCGGCATCATCAGCGCGGTGGACTGCATGACCCCGCAGCGAGGACAGACGACCGCTTCGGCGTCGATTGGCTGACCGCAGGCGTGGCAGAACTTCGTGGGGCGCGGCGGAGCGACGTAGGTACCCATACGGTCAAATATAGCTCAGCCACCAGTCCGTCCGCATCGCCTTCACCCCGGCGAACCAGCGGCAGAGGGGGTAGAGCATCACCACGATGCCTACCCAGATCAGCCAGACGACGGGGAGGGGTACCGGCCATCCCGGCGGTTGGGTGACGGGGAATCGATCGATGCTCGGCGATTCGACCATCCAATGCGCGCTACCGTAGCGTGCGACGCAGACGATGACGGCAACGAGGTGGATGAGCGGCACGTGCAGCACGTAGTAGAACATCGGCACCTTGCCGATCACGAGCGCCGGACGGAGCGCGCGCGGCATTCCGCCGTCCATGGCGCGAAGAAACAGTAGCGCCGGCCCGAGCGTCATCAACAGGAACAGCAGCGACGGCGGATACTTGGTCGTATCGAGGAACGACAGCGCGGTGAACACCGGTGAACGCTGCAGCGACCAGGGGAGCGGGTCGCCGTACAGGTTCACCGCCCGCAGCATCACGAAGGCGACGGTGAGCGCGAGCCCCAACCGGAAGAGCAATGCGCGCCGCCGCACCGGCTCCCAGCGATAGAGCTGGCCGAGACCGTACCCGACCGCCGTCACGCCGATCCATGGAATCAGCGCGTACGCGACGAACACCATGTGACGCCCGTCCGAGTAGATCACCGCCGGCGCGTGCAGCACCGACCAGAGCGGCGCGAAGGCGCCGAACGTCGAGGCCCGGACGGAGTCGAGCAGATTGTGGGTCACGATCATCAGCGCGCCGAGTGCGGCGACGACTCTGGGCGGAAGGTGCACGAGCGCCGAAAGGACGATCATCGCCCACCCGAGGCCCCAGAGCACGGTGAGCATCGTGACCCGGTAGTCGAAGTTGAATTGCCAGCCGAAGCAGCGAAGCAGCACGATCTCGACGAAGATGAGCCAGAGCCCGCGAGTGAAGAGGAAGCGGGACAGTTGGGCGATCGTTCGGCGGCGAAGGGCGAGAAAGGCGCCGGTCCCGGTGAGGAGGAAGAAGACCGGCGCGCAGAAGTGGGTCACCCATCGCGTGAAGAAGAGCGCGACGGTAGTCGTCGCGGGATCGGTCGGGTTCACACCGGCAACGCCGAAGTAGTCCCGCGTGTGATCCAGCGCCATCAGGATCATGATGACGCCGCGGAGGAGATCGACCGACTCGATGCGCGCGCGGCTCGACACTACCTGGGTCGGGGAATGACCGGACGGCCGAGCGAATCTCTCCTGACGCTCGAATCGCGCTTCGCGGGTGTGACGCGACGGAAGTCGAAGATGCTGTCGGTGACGCTCTGGATCACCTGCCGCTGCAGCGTATCGCGCGCTGCCCTCGACTGTTGCGGCTGGCTGGACGACGTGGGCGTCGAGCTGCTCGACGCCGCCCGCGGGGGCGCCACTGGCGGTGCCTGAAGAGGATGGGCACTTCGCACCGAGTCCATCCACTGCAGCGCGGCGAGCGTCGTCGTGGAATCCGGCGCCGCGTTGCCAGCGGCCAGCGACTCGGGCCGCGCCGGAGACGCCGCCGTGACCGGCGGCGTCACGGCGCGCGTCCGCGCGATGGGCGCCGCCGCCTCGCCGGCGCTGGTCGCCGACGTCGTGGCGGACGCCGGCAGTGGTCCGTGCCGAGCGATCACCGCCGCCGAGATGCCGGCGACGGCGAGGATCCCGACGACCGCGGCGGAGACGATCGCCCAGCGCTGCCTCGTCGTCGGCCCGATGGGCTTCGACGACGCGCTCACCTCGTCGAGCGTCTCGTCGAGCTCCCTTGGCGGCCCGAGGTCGATTGCGTCATCGCTCAACAGCGGACTGTCCTCGTCGAACGCCAGCGCTGGAAGGGGGGCGAGAACCGGCGTGAGGAACGACGGCGGCGCGAGCTCCTCCCGGTCGAGCGACGACTCGTCGTCGGAGATGTCCTCGAGCGCGGCCTGGCGCTTCTTCTCGATCTCGAGCTCGCCGGCGCGCTTGAGCTCCGCGCGCAGGCGCTCGATCTGCCGGCGGTCCGCCGCCGCCGCACGCTCCATCTCGGCCCGCTGCTCGGCCACCGTCCGCTCGAGCTCCTCGCGCTTCGCCACGAGCGCGGCGCGCTCATCCTCGAGCGTGCGCTGGAGACGCGCCCGCTCCTCGGTAGCGGCGCGTTCGAGCCGAGCGCGCTCCTCGGCTACGGCGTTCTCCAGCTCGGCGCGGTCGGCTCGAACG
>JBIOHU010000024.1:0-22688 GCA_044449225.1 Gemmatimonadales bacterium
CGCGCCCTGGACGCTCTGCACGGTCAGGGCGAAGATGCCCAGCATCACGAAACCGAGATGACTCACGGAGCTGTACGCCACCAGCTTCTTGAAGTCCGGCTGGACGAGCGACATCAAGGCACCGTAGATGATGCCGATCACGGCGAGCACGAGGATGATCGTGCGGATGGTGTCGTTCATCGCCGCGCCCGGGAAGAGCGGTACCGCCAGACGGATGAACCCGAAGGTGCCGAGCTTGAGCATGATCGACGCCAGCACCACCGACCCCGCCGTCGGGGCTTCGACGTGAGCATCCGGCAGCCAGGTGTGGAGCGGGAACATCGGTACCTTCACGGCGAACGCGAGGAAAAATGCCCCGAACACCCACATCGTCGCGGCCGGCGAGAGGTGAGCCGTCGCCATGATCGCATCGTATGAGAAGTTCGGCACCCCGGCGCCATTCTGCGCTGCAAGGCCGAGATAGATGATGCCGACGAGCATCAGGAGCGAGCCGAGCATCGTGTAGATGAAGAACTTGAGACTCGCATACACGCGCCGCTGCCCGCCCCAGATCCCGATGATGAAGTACATCGGGACGAGCATGATCTCCCACATCGCGTAGAACAGGAACAGATCCAGCGCCATGAAGACACCGAGCATTCCCGTCGTCAGCAGCAGCAGGAGGGCGTAGTACGCCGCAGTCTTGCGCCGCACCGACGTCCAGCTGCCGAGGGAGGCGAGGAGCATGATGAAGGTGGTCAGCAGCACCATCATCAGCGCGAAGCCGTCGAGGCCCACCGTGAACCGGGCACCCCATGACGGAATCCACCGCATGTCGAAGCGTTGCTGCCAGCCGGCCACCCCGGGGTCGAACGCCCACCAGAGACCGACCGAGAGCACGAACTCGACGGCGAAGATGAGTGTCGCCACGAGGCGTGGGACGACAGCTGCTCCCGACGCCACCTCGTCCTCCTCGCCGCCGCCGCGGCGCGACGCGAGCAGCACCACGACGGCGCCAAGCGCCGGCAGGGCCAGCAGCACCGGAAGAATCCAGTGGTCGTAGCCGACCGAAAGCAGGAACTCGCGCATCTCGTTAGCGGAAGGTGAAGGCGCCGAGCACGAACAGCACACCCACGACGAGCACCCAGGCATAGGTGCCGAGCCGTCCCGACTGCAGCTGCGAGCCGAGCCAACCGACGGAACGCGTCAGGAGGCCACCCATCGGCACGCGGCCGGGCGCCGCGTCGTCATCCTTGCTCTGCACGACGAGTCTCGTCAGGCCGTCGATCAGACCGACGTCGACGCCGCGCCAGAGCAAGCCACGGGAGGTCGAGAGAAGAGGCTGGACGATGACGTCGTCGTAGAGCTCATCGACGTAGAACTTGTCGGCGAGCACCTTCTCGAAGCCGTGCTCCTCTGGCGACTGCGCCTTTGGCACGAGCGACCGCGGCTTGAGCCGCGCGACGGCGAGCCCGATGCCGACGACGGCGATGAGCACCGCCGCACCGATCAGGGCGTACTCGGTGCCGTGACTCGCCTCCGACAGCGGCCCGAGCGTCGTTCGCAGCGTCCCGCCGCCGACGACCGGCTCGAGCCAGCGCTCGAGGGCTCCGACCGGCCCGATCGGAATCAACGCCGGAAGGTTGAACCACCCGCCCGCCACGGCGCCGATTCCGAGAACGACGAGCGGACCGGTCATGATCCACGGCGCCTCGTGCAGGTGCTCGCGCTCCCGCTCTCCCGTCCGGTTCGGCCCGTGGAACGTGTAGAGCATCATGCGCGTCATGTAGACGGCCGTCATGAGCGCCGCGGCGAGGCCGAGGGCATAGCAGGCGTAGAGCACCCAGCTACCCGGAAGCCCGAGCCAGGTGGCGTCGGCGAGCGTCGAGTGCTGCGCCCGGCTGAACACAGTTCCCAGGATCTCGTCCTTCGAGAAGAAACCCGAGAACGGAGGGACGCCGGAGATCGCCAGCGTCGCCGCCCACATCAGCACCCACGTCACCGGCATGAAGTGCCGGAACCCGCCCATGTTGCGCATGTCCTGCGCGTCGTCCTGGTTCCCCGTGTGGTGATAGGCCGCGTGCATGGCGTAGATGACCGAGCCGGCGCCGAGGAAGAGGAGCGCCTTGAAGAAGGCGTGAGTCATCAGATGGAAGACGCCCGCCACGTATGCCCCTGATCCGACGCCGACGAACATGTAGCCGAGCTGCGAGACGGTCGAATACGCGAGGACCTTCTTGATGTCCCACTGTTTGAGACCGATCGACGCGGCAAAGATGGCCGTCAGCGCCCCTACGACGACGACGGTGAGACCCGCGACCGGCGCCAGCGAGAACAGCACGTTGCTTCGGGCGACCAGATACACCCCCGCCGTCACCATCGTCGCGGCGTGAATCAGCGCCGACACCGGCGTCGGACCGGCCATCGCGTCGGGCAGCCAGACGTACAACGGAATCTGGGCGCTCTTTCCGATGCAGCCGAGGAAGAAGAAGAGGCATATCGCCGTCACCACCGCGCCGCCGAAGACGAGCTGCGTCGGCGCCAGCGCCGCGACGCGCACGAAGTCCAGCGTGCCGAGGCTTGCGAACAGCAGGAACATTCCGAGCAGGAATCCGACGTCGCCGATGCGGTTGACGATGAATGCCTTCTTGCCCGCATCCGAGTTCGCCTTGTCGGCGAACCAGAAGCCGATCAGCAGGTACGAGCAGGTACCGACCCCTTCCCAACCGACGAACACCACCGGATAGTTCGCGCCGAGCACCAGCACCAGCATGAAGAAGACGAACAGATTGAGGTACGCGAAGAAGCGCGGATACCCCGGATCGTCGCGCATGTAGCCGACGCTGAAGAGATGGATCATCGAGCCGACGCCAGTGATGATGAGCACCATCACCATGGCGAGCTGGTCGAGCTGGAACGCGGCGTCGATCTGGAGGTCGCCGACGGGCATCCAGCTGAAGTATCGCTGGATGAAGGGCTCGTGCATTCCACTGCCGCCGGCGCCGAGCATCGCAGCGAAGATCGCCACGGCGAGGGCGAACGAGACGAGCAGCACCCCGGGCCCGATCACGGTCGCCAGGCCGGCGAACCGATGCCGGGCGACGGGATGGTCGTCGTGGCCGTGCGCAGCGCCGGTGTCGACTGCGTGCGCCGTCGCTCCGGCCAAATCGCCGTGGGGGGCGCTCGGGTCGGCCGATCCGGCGTGATACGCCGGCAGCAGCGAGAGGAGCCCGTTCAGGACGAAGCCGAGCAGCGGCAGTAGCGGAAGCAGCCACATGTAGCGCGCTGCCGTGCCGTTCAGTGGGTGCGCGGCTGATTGCGCCGCCTGTGCTGCATGCTGGAGGAGCATCAGCCCTTGAGGATATTGATGTTGGCCAGATCGACCGTCTGGCGATGGCGGAAGAGCGCGATGATGATCGCCAGCCCCACGGCGGCCTCGGCGGCCGCCACCGTCATGACGAAGAACACGAAGACCTGCCCCGCCACGCCGTAGATCTGGGCGAAGGCGACGAACGTCAGGTTCACGGCGTTGAGCATCAGCTCGACGCACATGAAGACGATGATCGCGTTGCGTCTCGTCAGGACGCCGACGACGCCGATCGCGAACAGCACGGCGCTGAAGAACAGCGACTCACTGAGCACGAGCACGCTCCTTCCGCTTGCCGAGCACCACCGCGCCGACGACCGCGGCGAGCAGCAGGACGCTCGTGACCTCGAACGCGAGGAGATACTGATTGAACAGCGGGCCGGCGATCGGCGCGATTACCCCCGTCTGCGTCACCTGGTTCGCCACCGAGTTCTCCGGCAGCATCAGCCGCTCTGGCAGGTGTGCGCCGCTGAGCGCGAGGATTTGCGCCAGTAGCGCCAGCCCGACGAACCCGGCAGCCAGCTTCCACCACACGCCGGGCGTGTCGGTGATCGCCGATGGATTCCCCAGGTTCAGCAGCATGATGACGAACAGGAACACGACCATGATCGCGCCGGCGTAGACGAGCACCTGGATCACGCCGAGAAAGGGGGCATCGAGCATCACGTAGAGCGCGGCGAGGCAGAACATGGTCGCCACCAGCCACAAGGCCGCCGCCACCGGGCTTTTCCTGGTGACAAACGCCAGCGCCGACGCGATCGCGACGAGCCCGAAGAGGTAGAAATTGAAGACGTAGAAGAGCGGCAGGATGGTGTGGCTCATCACTCCCCCTTCGGATCCGCGGGGTCCCACATCTCGCACACGGGGTGAGTCTGCGCCATCAACCGCTCGAGGTCGTAGACGAATCCCTCGCGGCTGTACTCCGAGTTCTCGTAATGCCGGCCGACGTGAATCGCCTCTTCCGGGCAGACTTCCTGACAGTAGCCACAGAATATGCAGCGGAACTCGTCGATCTCGAACACCAGCGGGTAACGGTTTCCCTTCTCGTCCTCGCCCGGCACCAGCTTGATGCAATTGGCGGGACACACCGTCGGGCACAGTCCGCACGCGACGCACTTCGCCTTCCCGTCTTCGGTCGTCAGCATCCGGTGGGTGCCGCGCCACCGCTTGCTGATCGACTCCTTCTCCTCGGGATACTGCGTCGTCACCTTCTCCTGGAACATGTGCTTGAGGGTGTGCGACATGCCCGTGAGCGTCGCCCGCAGATAACTCGTCTGCTCGATCGGTCGCTCGACGACCTTCACGCCGATGGACATCAGTCTCCGGCCTCGGATATCGGTGGGACGAGCCGCGGCGTGCTGACCGCGCGCAGCTTGGCGAGATCTCGCCGGTCGAGTCGCGAATACGCTGGGCTGATGATCCGCCCGCGATCGAGGATCATGAAGAGGATCACTACGGCCGCGAGATTGATGATCGCCAGGCCGAGATGGAACGGCCACGAGCCCCGGGCGAAGCCCAGATAGTCCAGGGTGACGATCGCGCCAGCGATGAGGACGATGTAGCCGAGCGCGAGCGGAAGCATGAACTTCCATCCGAGCGACATGAGCTGGTCGTAGCGGAAGCGCGGCAATGTCCAGCGCACCCACATGAAGAGGAAGACGAAGCTCGCCGTCTTCACCGCAAAGCACAGCAACGTGAGGATTGTCTTGAGTCCCGTGTGCGGCGCGAGGTTGTCCCACAGCGTGAACGGGATGTCCCATCCGCCGAAGAACAGCGTCGCCATCAGCGCGCTCGCGGTGATCATGTTGCAGTACTCGGCGATGAAGAACAACGAAAACTTCATCGCGCTGTACTCGGTGTGATAGCCCGTGATCAGCTCGGATTCCGCCTCGGGCAGGTCGAACGGCAGACGGTTCGTCTCGGCGAACGCCGCGACGACGAAGATGAAGAACGCGACCGTGAGGTTGATGACGTTCCACGTCTCGAATGCCTGCTGGTTCACGATGCTGCTCATCGAGACGTTGCCGGCGAGGAGGAGCACGGGAATCGTCGCCATCCCCAGCGAGATCTCATAGGAGATCATCTGGGCGCTCGATCGCAGTCCGCCGAGCAGCGCGTACTTGTTGTTCGACGACCAGCCGGCCAGCACGATCCCGTACACGCCGAGTGACGAGATGGCGAGGATGAACAGGAAGCCGATGGGCATCGGCGCCAGCACCATGTCGATGATTCCCCAGTGCGAGCCCCACGGGGCGGCGAAGGGAATGACCGCCCAGGTGATGAGGGCGGGAATGAACGAGATCACGGGCGCGAGGATGAACAACGGCAGATTGGCCGCCGAGGGATACGTCTCCTCTTTCACGAAGTTCTTCACGCCGTCGGCGATCGGTTGCAGGATGCCGCTCCGGCCCCCGACGCGATTGGGGCCGTGCCGGTCCTGCATCCATGCCGAGATCTTCCGTTCGGCCAGCGTAAGTAGCGCCGCACCGAGCATGTAGATCGTGAAGACGACGATCAGCTTGATCAGGGTGAACAGCAACCAGACACCAAACCCGGGTTCGGTCGTCGGCCCGGCGATCTGGAGCAGCGCTGGCAGCGGGATCATGTGCGCGTCCCCGCTGGCGAGTCGGCCATCGAGGCGCCCTTCAGGCCGAGGGTGTCATACGACATGCCGGCGAAAGCCGGCTGCGTGGCCGCGAGGGCGTCGAACACCTTTCCTGCCGTCCAGAATCCCTCTCCTTCGCCCATCGCGGCGAGCAGGTCGCCGATGACGAAGTAGCTCGGCCGCGCGAGCCCGGGCGCGGCCTTCGCCTGGAGGAACCGTTGCACGCGGCCCCGCAGGTTGGTGAAGGTGCCCTCCTCCTCGACGCAGTTCGAGATCGGGAGGACGACGTTCGCTCCATGCCGTGCCCACGGCGGCAGAGTCGTGCCGATCACGATGATCGCCCCCGCCTTCGCCACGTCGATCGCGTCCACCCCGGCGAGCTCCTCGTCGGCCACGACGAGCACGTCCCCCGCCCCCATCGCGCCGAGTGGGGCGTCGCTGCGGTTGAAGCCGGCGAGCTCGGCCCCGCGAACGTTTGCTGCGCGGTCCGCGCGGAGCGCCAGATCCTCGACCCCGGCCAGCGGCGCTTCGGCGCCCTGGTTCACGCGAAAGGCGCCGGCACCCCCGGACTTGCGCGCCAGCTTGCCAAGCAGGAACAACGCCTCGTTCGACAGGTTCGGCGACGCGAGCACGAAGGTTCGTTTTCCGGCCAGCAGCCGGGCGGCGGCACCAAGCGCGGCGTCCCAATCGGCCGTTGCCAGCACGCCGTTCCGTCGCACGAGAGGTACATCCACCCGGTCCTGCCGATTCATCCAGCGGTAGTTGAGCCGGCCATGGTCACACATGAAGAACTTGTTGACCTCGTCGTTCGGTCGCGGTCGCAGGCGGACCACCTGGTTGTCGCGCGACTCGACGATCATGTTGCAGCCCTGCGAGCAGTTCGGGCAGATGGACGCCGACCGGTCGAGATCCCATGCTCTCGCCTTGTTCAGCGAGTCCTTGCTCAGCAGCGCTCCCACCGGACAGAGATCGATGACGTTGCCCGCCCATGGATGCGTCAGATCCTGCCCCTCGAACTTCGCGATCAGCGCCCGGTCGCCACGCTCGGCCACCGTCAGCACCGGATCGTGCGCCACGTCGTCCATGAACCGTACGCAGCGCGTACAGAGGATGCATCGGTTCGTCACATAGACGACGTCGCCGCCGAAATCCTCCATCGGATTGAACCGCTTCGGGTCGCGCAGGCGGCCCTCGGCCCGTCCTTCCTGATAGGTATAATCCTGCAGCTCGCACTCCCCCGACTGGTCACAGATCGGACAGTCGAGAGGATGATTGATCAGCAGCATCTCGAGAACGCCCTTCCGCGCTTCCAGCGCCTTCTCGGTGTGCACGTGGACGATCTGGCCCTCGGCGACGGAGGTCGCGCACGACGGAGCGAGCTTGGGCGCCTTCTCCACCTCGACGAGGCACATCCGGCAGACTCCCGCCACCGGCAGACCCGGATGGTAGCAGTAGTGCGGGATGAGCACGCCGGCCGTCTTCGCCGCCTCGAGGATGGATGTCCCCTCGAGGACGCTGATCTGCCTGCCTTCGATCGTCAAGTTCACCATCTTCGCGTCGACCGCCATCAGGCCACCTGCACCGGTACCATGTGGACCCTCTTTCGCTTGATGAGCGCTTCGAAATCGCCGCGGAACTTCTTGAGCCCCGACACCACTGGCGTGGCGCACGAGTCGCTGAGTACGCAGATCGTCTTGCCGGTCATGTTTTCGGCGATGTCCAGCAGGGTGTCCAGGTCTTCGTGCGTCCCCTCGCCGGCGACGATTCGTTCGAGGATCTTCGTCGTCCACGCCGTACCTTCGCGGCATTGGGTGCATTGGGAACAGCTCTCGTGGGCGAAGAAGCGCGCCGCGCGAGCGATCTGCTTCACGAGGTTCTGCGCGTCGTCGATCACGATAACCCCTCCCGACCCGAGCATCGTGCCGTTGGCGACGAAGCCCTCGTAGTCCATCGGCGAATTTTCCGCCTCCTCGAGCGTCTGGATCGGCACCGAGATCCCGCCCGGAATGATCGCCCGGAAGGCGCGCCCCGGAAGCGGGCCTCCGCACAGGTCGTAGAGGAAATCCTTGAACGGGAAGCCGAGTGTCACTTCGTAGTTTCCCGGCTTCGCGATGTTGCCGCAGACGGAGAACAGCTTGGTGCCGGTGGACTTCGGGTTCTCGGGCCGGCCGAACTTCCGGTACCAGTCGGCGCCGTTGTTCAGGATATGCGGGACAGCGACCAGGGTCTCGACGTTGTTGATCGTCGTCGGCTGGCCGAATAGTCCCGCCACCGCCGGGAAGGGCGGCTTGATGCGTGGGTTTCCGCGGCGCCCCTCGAGCGAGTTCATGAGCGCCGTCTCCTCGCCGCAGATGTACGCACCAGCGCCTTTGTGGATGTAGACGTGTACCGTCTTCCCCGTCCCCATCGCATTGGTGCCGAGAATGCCCGCCGCGTATGCGTCCCGGCAGGCGGCGTTCATCTTCTCCAGCGCCTCGGTGTACTCGCCGCGGATGTAGACGTACGCGACTTCGGCGCCGATCGCATACGCGCCGATCGCGCACCCCTCGACGAGTGAGTGCGGCGTCCAGCGCATGATCTCGCGGTCCTTGAACGTGCCCGGCTCGGATTCGTCAGCGTTGCACGCGAGATAGTGGGGCTTGCCGTCTCCCGGCTTCATGAAGCTCCACTTGATGCCGGTCGGGAACCCCGCCCCGCCGCGGCCGCGCAATCCCGAATCCTTCACGATCTGAACGATCTCGGCGGGCTCCATCTTCAGCGCCTTCTCCAGCGCGACGTAGCCGCCGCGCTTGCGCCAGCCGGCGAGGCCGATCGCCTCCTGCTCCCCGAAGTGCTTCGAGAGAACGAGCGTCTCACGCTCGTGCGGCTTGTGCGGGAAACCCATGTCAGTCGAGGGAGGCGAGGAGCTCGGGCACCGTCTCCGGCGTCACCGACTCGATGAACTGCTCGTTGATCATCAACGGCGTGTTGAAGCCGCACGCGCCGAGACACTCCACTTCGATCACGGCGAATCGGCCGTCGGCCGAGGTGACGCCGAGCTCCTCGCAGCCGGTGTGCCTGAGCAGCGACTTCACCACGTCCTCGGCGCCGCAGACGTTGCAGGGCGATGTCGTGCAGACCTGGATGAAGTGCTTCGCAACGGGGTGCTGATGGTACATCGTATAGAACGTCACGACCCCTTTCACGTAGGCCGGCGTGAGGTCGAGCAGTTCTGCCACCTCGACCATCGCCTCGCTGCTCACCCAACCGCGGTCCTCCTGCACCATCCAGAGCGCGGGGAGCAGTCCGGCCATCTTCGTTGGGTAGTTCCTGAGGAGCTCATCGAGCTCCGCTTTCCGCGCCCCAGTGAATACCGGCGAGTAGGGCGAGGCCGCGTGAAGGCCGTGAGACGCGTCGCCCGGCGCTCGCAGCTCGCCGATTTCGTTGCGAGAAGCGCTCATCGGTCGATTTCCCCCATCACGATATCGATCGACGCGTTGATCGCGATCACGTCGGACAGCAGGTGGCCTTCGACCATCTTCGGAATCGCCGACAGGTTGACGAATGACGGAGGACGAATGCGCCAACGCACCGGCTTGGACGTGCCGTCCGATACCATATAGTAGCCCTTCTCCCCTTTCGGGCTCTCGACGGCGACGTATGCCTCGCCGATCGGTGGACGCGGACCCTCCATCACCTGCTTGAAGTGGTGGATCATGCTCTCCATGTCGCTCATCGCCTTCGACTTCGGGGGGAGGATGACCCGATGATCGGCCACGTTGACCGGGCCGTCGGGGAGGCGCTTCAGCGCCTGCTCGAGGATCCGGATCGACTGCCGCATTTCCTCCATGCGGACCAGGTACCGGTCGTACACATCCCCCGCCTGGCCGACCGGAATCTCGAAGTCGTACGTCTCGTAGTCGAGATAGGGAAAATCCTTCCGCACGTCGTAGGCGACACCGGACGCACGGAGCATCGGCCCCGACAGCCCGTAGTTGACCGCCTCGTCCGCCGACATGGCACCGAGGCCGATGGTTCGCCCGATCCAGATCGCGTTCTTCGTCAGCATCGTGCTGCACTCTTCGAGCACCTTCGGGAAGGTGCGCACGAAGTTCGCGAGATCGTCCGTCCATCCGTCGGGAATGTCGGCACCCATGCCGCCGACGCGAGTCAGGCTCGTGGTCAGCCGTGCGCCGATCCAGCTCTCGAGCATGGTGTACACGCGCTCGCGCTGCTGGAAGATCCACAGAAATGGAGTGAAGGCACCGATGTCGATGCAGAAGGTGCCGAGCCAGACGCAGTGGGAGATCAGCCGCGACAGCTCGCATGCGATGACGCGGAGCACCTTGCACCGCTCCGTGATCTCGATTCCGAACAGCCGCTCGGCGCCGAGGGAGAAGGCGACGTTGTTCCCCGGGCTGTTGAGGTAGTCCTCGCGGTCGGTCCAGGGAATGATCTGGTTGTATTGGCGATACTCGCCGATCTTCTCGAACCCGCAATGCAGGTAGCCGATGTGCGGGACGCAGCGCACCACCGTCTCGCCGTCCAGCTCGAGCACCAGCCGAAGCACCCCGTGAGTCGCTGGATGCTGCGGACCGATGTTGATCAGCATGTGCTCCCCTTCGAGCTCAGGCTCGACGGCGGGGGGCGCGATGACGGGAACGAGGTTGCCCTCGCTGTCGGTCGCCAGAGGCACGCGCTGCGGGCGGCCACGCGCGTCGAGCCCCGTGGTGGAGAGCTCGACCTCGACGGTTCGCTTCGTCGTCGCCATGACTATTCCCCCACCTTCTCGCCCGACCCGAGGCGTTCGCGCACGTCGGCGGGCAAGTCCTCGAACGCCTCGACGATCGTGATCTCTTCCATGCTGTACTTGGCTTCCGGGTTCTGCGCGAGGATTTGCCGCAACTGCTCCGAGCGGCTGAACCGACCGCGCAGCGGGAAATCCTTCCGGAGAGGAAAGCCCTCCTTGTACTGCTCCCACATCAGGATGCGGCGCAGGTCCGGGTGCCCGACGAAACGGATGCCGAACATGTCGTAGCACTCGCGCTCCATCCAGTCGACGCCTTTGTGAATGTCCCAGATGCTCGGCACTTCGAGAGGCTGGCCCTTGGCGATGAGCGCCTTGAGTCGGATGAAGCGGCGAAAGGGGAGCGAGCGGAGGTGCCAGACAACCTCGATGGGGCGCTCGAGGTCGCGGTATTCGACTGCGGTGACGTCGACGCAGTAGTCATAGCGTTGGGTCGGATCGTCGTGCAGCCAGCGCACGATCTCGTTCACCCGCGCTGCGGCGATGATGACGGTCGTCTCCCCCCAGATCACGTCGACGCGCGAGACAGCGGCACCGAAGCGGGTCCGAAGCGCATCCGCCGTCGGATTGGCCGTTCCGTCGCGATAGGGGACGTTCGTCGGGGTGACCGGCGCAGGAACGCTCCCGCCGACGGCGCGGCCGGCGAGTACCGGTTGAAATTCGTCGCTCACAGGCCGGACCGCGTCTGATGGATCGAGTTGCCGAACGGCTCGGAGAGTTCGTCGATGCGGGGCGGCGCGATGTAGAGCTGGCTCTCCGGATCGGGCTCCATCTCGTTGCGCAGCGACTTGTCCGCCATTCGTTCCCGCATCACTTTCTTCTGGAGCATCATGATGCCGTAGAGCAACCCTTCTGGCCGCGGCGGACAGCCGGGCACGTAGACGTCCACGGGGATGATCGTGTCGATCCCCTGCACGACGGCGTAGTTGTCGAACATCCCTCCGGAGGACGCGCAAGCGCCCATCGAGATGCACCACTTGGGCTGCGGCATCTGCTGCCAGATGCGCCGGATCACCGGCGCGAGCTTGAATGGCACCCGGCCGGCGCAGATGAGCACGTCCGCCTGGCGCGGCGAGAAGCTCATGCGCTCCATGCCGAACCGAGCGAGGTCGAACTTGCTCGCAGCCGTGGCCATGAACTCGATCGCACAGCAGGCGGTGCCGAACGGCATCGGCCAGAGCGAGTTCGCTCTTCCCCAGTTCACCAGGAAGTCGAGCTTCGTCGTGACCCAGCTCTCCTGGGAGTGCGGGTCCATGGTCACCACCCTCGTGTCCGGACGCGGGCTCAATCCCATTGCAGCGCTCCCTTCTTCCACACGTAGATGAAGCCGACGAGGAGAATGGCGATGAAGACGAGCATCTCCCACAGGCCGAACAGCGAAAGCCGTCCGGCCGGACAGGCGCCCCCTACGAGATCGATCGCGCAGGACAGGCGCCGGAAGTGCGCCCCCCACGGGATCATGAACACCGTCTCGATGTCGAAGATGATGAACAGCACCGCGACCATGTAGAACTTCACGGAGAAGCGCTCGCGCGCGTCGCCGAGCACGGGAATACCCGACTCGTAGGGCGTCTGCTTCTCCGCGGTCGGACGGGGCCGCAGGGTGAGGTGGGAAATGATCAGAATCAGCGCGGCGTTGAGCGCGACGAATCCGACGAGCAGGAGGAGCGGCAGGTACGTACGTTCCATGGTCTCCGCACTTCGTGAAATCTTTCACTAAGTCGCAGCGCATCAAGTTACCCAGCGCGGCGAAGCAGTGTCAACGGCGCGTGGCGCGGCGAGTTCGCCGAAGATTAGCTTTACCGCCAATTCACGCCCGTCGCGGCACTTTTCTTCCACCCGGCCCGTTTCCGCATGACCATCATGTCCGACCGCTGGATCACTCGCATGGCGAGAGAGCACCGGATGATCGAGCCGTTCGAGGGCCGCCAGGTCCGCGAGGGCGTGATCTCCTACGGCGTGAGCTCCTACGGCTACGACATGCGCGTCGCGCGCGAATTCCGCATCTTCACCAACGTCCTGAACTCCATCGTCGACCCGAAGAACTTCGAGAGCAGCTGCTTCGTCGAGTTCGAGGGCGACGTCTGCATCGTGCCACCGAACAGCTTCGCCCTCGCCCGCTCGGTCGAGTACTTCCGCATCCCGCGAAACGTCCTTACCGTCACCGTCGGGAAGTCGACCTATGCGCGCTGCGGCATCATCACCAACGTCACCCCCTTCGAGCCAGAGTGGGAGGGCTTCGTGACCCTCGAGATCTCCAACACCACTCCACTGCCGGCCAAGATCTACGCCAACGAAGGGATCGCCCAGGTTCTCTTCTTCGAGGGTCGCGAAGAGCCGGAAGTCTCCTACCGGGACAAGAAGGGCAAGTATCAGGGGCAGCAGGGGGTCACCCTGCCTCGTCTCTGATCGCCCTCCTCGTCACTGCCCGAAGCCGAGCAGGTAGACGAGCACGGCTCCGACGACGAGGAAGACGAGAATCGCCCAGGTCGCGCCCTGACCGCCTGCGGGCTGCACGCGCGCCGACGGCGTTCCGCCCGCCTTCTGCGCGTCGGGGTCGGTGCCCTTCCCCGTCACGAAGGTCGTCTTTTCCACCGCATCCGCTCCCCCGAGCGCCGCTTCGGGATTCTCAAAGCGATCCTTGGGGAAGCTCGGTCGATCGGTCGGACGGTCTACCATGGTCGGTGCCGTGAGCGTGGGTGGGTAGGTGCGTAGGTGGGTAGGCGTGGACTGCAAAGGGCACACCGGGCGGCTCCGGTGTGCCTCTTCCGAGCCTCCACCCATCTACCCACCTACCCACCTGCGCTCTCCTTCAGCGTCGCTGTCCGAAAATCGCCGTTCATTCGCGCGATCACGTCGATGCTGATCTCCTTCGGGCACGCCTCCTGGCACTCGCCGAACCATGTGCAGTGCCCGAAGGTCTCCAGGTCCATCTGCGTCACCATCCTCAGCGCACGCCGGTACCGCTCCGGCTGTCCCTGAGGAAGCAGGCCGAGGTGCGAGATCTTCGCCCCGGTGAAAAGCGATGCCGAACCGTTCGGGCAGGCCGCGACGCAGGCGCCGCAGCCGATGCACGCTGCGGCGTCCATCGCCGAATCGGAGGCGGTCTTCGGCACCGGCATGTTGTTCGCGTCCTGCGCGCTCCCAGTCGGCACGGACACGAATCCTCCCGACGCGATGATCCGGTCGAGCGCACTGCGGTTCACGACGAGATCCTTGATCACCGGGAAGGCGCGGGCGCGCCAGGGCTCGATCACCAGCGTGTCGCCGCTACGGAAGCTGCGCATGTGGAGCTGGCAGGTCGCCGTGCCCTTCATCGGTCCATGAGCCACGCCGTTGATCATCATCCCGCAGGCACCACAGATCCCCTCGCGACAGTCATGGTCGAAGGCGATTGGCACTTCGCCCCGCTCGATCAAACCTTCGTTCACCACGTCGAGCATCTCGAGAAACGACATGTCCGGGCTCACGTCGGTGGCCTGGTACTCCCGCAGCCCGCCCGGCGAGTCCGGCCCCGCCTGGCGCCACACCCTCAGGGTGAGATTCATTGGTTCGGTCGATCCGCTCACTTGTAGCTCCGCTGCGACAGCTTGATGTTCTCGTACACGAGCGGCTCCTTGTTGAGGACGGGAGCCGCGTTCGGCCCGGCATATTCCCACGCCGCGACGTAGGCGAAGTGCTCGTCATCGCGCAGCGCCTCTCCGTCGGCCGTCTGGTGCTCGGTACGGAAGTGGCCGCCGCACGACTCCTCGCGATGGAGCGCATCGCGGCAGATCAGCTCGCCCAGTTCGAGGAAGTCCGCCACCCGCCCCGCGTGCTCGAGCGTCTGGTTCAGATCATCGCCCTCACCCGGGATGCGGACGTCGCGCCAGAACTCGTCGCGAAGCTGCGGGATGAGCTCCATGGCCTTCTGCAGACCCTGCGCATCGCGCGCCATCCCGCAGTACTCCCACATGATCTTTCCCAGCTCGCGGTGAAAGGAGGCCACGGTCCGCGTCCCATTGACGCCCAGCAGCTTCTTCGTGCGCGCCGAGACGTCGGCCACCGCCGCCTTCACCTCCGGCGCGTCGGACGACACCGGCTCGAGCTTCGTCGTGCCGAGGTAGTCGCCGATCGTGTAGGGGAGGACGAAATAGCCATCGGCGAGTCCCTGCATCAGCGCGCTCGCGCCGAGGCGATTCGCCCCGTGATCCGAGAAGTTGGCCTCTCCTCCCACGTGAAGTCCCGGGATCGTGCTCATCAGATTGTAGTCCACCCAAAGGCCACCCATCGTGTAGTGCACGGCGGGATAGATCCGCATCGGCACCTGGTACGGGTTCTCGTCGGTGATGCGCTCGTACATCTCGAACAGATTGCCGTAGCGCTCGCGGATCTTGTCCTCGCCCAATCTCGCGATCGCGTCGCGGAAATCGAGGTAGACGCCGCGGCCGCCCGGTCCCACTCCGCGTCCTTCGTCGCACACCTCCTTCGCAGCGCGCGAGGCAATGTCGCGAGGCGAAAGGTTGCCGAAGCTCGGATACTTCCGCTCGAGGTAGTAGTCGCGGTCCGCTTCAGGAATGTCGCCCGGCTTCTTGCCCACGTCCTCCCGGCGCTTCGGCACCCAGACCCGGCCGTCGTTGCGCAGCGATTCCGACATCAATGTCAGCTTGCTCTGGTGCTCGCCGGAGACGGGAATACAGGTCGGATGTATCTGCGTGTAGCAGGGGTTCGCGAACGCCGCGCCGCGCTTGTAGGCTCGCCAGATCGCGGTCGCGTTGCATCCCTTTGCGTTCGTCGATAGATAAAAGACGTTCCCGTACCCCCCGGTGCACAGCACGACGGCGTCCGCGAGGTGCGGCTCGATGGTGCCGGTGAGCTCGTCTCGCACGACGATCCCCCGCGCCCGGCCGTTCACCACGATCAGGTCGAGCATCTCCGCGCGGGGAAACATCGTCACCCCGCCGCGAACGATCTCCTTCTCCAGGGCCTGATAGGCGCCGAGCAGCAGTTGCTGCCCCGTCTGGCCTCGCGCGTAGAAGGTGCGCGACACCTGCGCGCCGCCGAACGAGCGGTTGGCCAGGAGCCCGCCATACTCCCGCGCGAACGGCACGCCCTGCGCGACGCACTGGTCGATGATGTCGACACTGATCTGCGACAGCCGGTACACGTTGGCCTCGCGCGACCGGAAGTCGCCGCCCTTGATCGTGTCGTAGAACAGCCGCTGAATGCTGTCGCCGTCGTTCTGATAGTTCTTCGCCGCGTTGATCCCTCCCTGTGCCGCGATGGAGTGTGCGCGCCGCGGCGAATCCTGGTAGCAGTAGCAGCGCACGTTGTATCCCAGCTCGCTGAACGTCGCGGCGCACGAGGCGCCGGCGAGCCCCGACCCGACGACGATGATCGTGTGTGTCCGCTTGTTCGCCGGGTTCACGAGCTTCATGTCGAACTTGTGCTTGTCCCACTTCTCCGGCAGTGCACCGGCCGGCACGCGGGACTTCAACTCGATGGTCATCTATCGGATCACTCCGAGAAACACGGCGACCGGCACGGCGGTGAAGCCGAGCCAGACGACGACGGCGATCACCGTGGCGACGCGGCGGTGCAGCGGGTGTGGCGTCGGCCTGGAGAGGCCGAGCGTGCGCACCGACGCCCACGCGCCATGGAACAAGTGCAGCAGGAGAAAGAGCATCACGACCACGTAGAACGTCACCACCCACGGCGTCCGGAAGGCGGCGATCACGTTGCCGTACACGTCCGTCTGGCTGAACGCCGGATAGAGCGCATCGGGCCGGCTGGCCATCGGGAACAGCGTGCCGGTAGTGAAATGCAGGATGTGGAAGACGATGAACACGAGGATCAGCACCCCGCCCCAGCGCATCGTTCGTGACGCCGTGGTGGAGACCTGCGGCTCTCGCGAGACGTACGCGATCGGGCGCGCCCGGCCAGCGATCCGCGTCAATTGCCACGCCATCAGCACGTGGAGCACGAGCGCGGCCAGGAGGATGATCCGTTCCAGCCAGAGCAGCTCCCCCAGGCTCTTCAGGAAGGCCGCGTAGGAGTTCATCTTCGCCGGTCCGATGAAGACCTGGAGATTTCCCAGCATGTGCACGATGACGAATGCGACGAGGATGAGCCCCGTCGCCGCCATGATCATTTTCTTGCCGATGGTGGACCGGTATAGCCGAATCGCCCACATGTCGTGAAGGCTCCGGGAATCATGCGATGACGGGCGGCGCTCTCGGAGCGCCGCCCGTCCGTGAATCACAGCTTGACGGCGGCCATCGGCTCGCGGACGGCATCGGCGCTCTTCTGCAGCGCGGCCCTCTCGTCCGGCGTGAGCGTGACCTCGATGACCTTCTCCAGCCCGTTGCGCCCGAGCTTGCACGGCACGCCGAGGAAGAGGTCCTTCATGCCGTACTCGCCCTGGAGCCACGCGGCACATGGCAGGATGCGGCGTTGGTCGTTGACGATCGCCTCCGCCATCTGCACCGCGCCGGCCGACGGCGCATAGTAGGCCGAGCCGGTCTTCAGGTGCTTCACGATCTCCGCGCCGCCGGTCCGCGTCCGCTCGACAATCGCATCCAGCCTCGTCTTGTCGATCAGCTGCGTGATCGGGATGCCGCTCACGCTCGTGTAGGAGATCAGCGGCACCATCGTGTCGCCGTGCCCGCCCAGCACCATCGCCTGGATGTCGCGCACCGACACATCCAGCTCCGTGGCGAGGAACGCCCGGTAACGCGCGGTATCGAGCACGCCGGCCATGCCGAGCACTCGCTGGCGCGGAAAACCGGATGTCTTCATGGCGACGTAGCACATGATGTCGAGCGGGTTGCTGACGACGATGAGGATGGCCTTCGGCGACGTCCTCGCGATCTGTTCCGACACCGAGCGGACGATGCCCGCATTGGTGTTCAACAGGTCGTCACGCGACATGCCCGGCTTCCGCGCGATGCCAGCAGTGATGATGACGAGGTCCGAATCCCTCGTCTCCTCGTAGCTGGTCGTGCCGACGATGCGGGAGTCGAATCCCTCGATCGGCGCGCTCTGCCACTGATCGAGCCCCTTCCCCTGCGGTATTCCGTCGGCGACGTCCACCATGACGACGGTGCGCGCGAGCTCCTTCTCCGCGACGCGCTGCGCAGTCGTCGCGCCGACGTTGCCGGCCCCGACGACGGTGATCTTATTGACCATGAGAGCTTGTGTCTGAAGGTGAAGTGCCGCTCAGATTAAACTATCGCGGTCGCGGGAGGATGGTAGCTCTCTCCACGCGTGATTCGTGAGACGTGCGACGTGAACTGCGGTTCAGTCTCGCGTCTCACGCTTCACGTCTCACCGGTAGATCACCCTCCCACCTGCGACAGCGCGCGCAGCCCGCCGTTTCGGCGTGACAACAGCGCGTGAGCCTCGGGCTTCTCCGCCAGTGCCTGTCGCACGAACGGCGCGAGGTCGATGCCGGCGCGAAGCGGCGTTCGGAGATCCACCTCGTGATCGCCAAACAGGCAGGTGCGCAGCCGCCCGTCCGCGGTAAGACGCACCCGGTTGCAGCTGCCGCAGTAGGTGTGAGTCATCGGCGTGATGACGCCGAGGCTGCCGGCCGCACCGGCGAGTCGCCAGTACGCGGCCGGCCCGTTGCCGCGCGGCGGTCCGGCGGTTCGCTCGAGCGGCCCCAGCGCCGTTCGGATCCGCGCCAGCACTTCGCCGCTCGGCACCACCTGCTCGTCGGTCAGCGACTCCATTTCCCCAACCGGCATCAGCTCGATGAACCGCACGTGCCACGGCCGCTCGATCGTCAACCGAGCGAAGTCGACGACCTCGTCGTCGTTCGTGCCGCGCATGACGACCATGTTCAGCTTGATCGGCGCCAGCCCCGCATCCTCGGCCGCCCGCGCCGAACGCACAGGGTCAAATCCGAGATCCCGCCGCGCGATCGCGGCGATGCGCTCGGCGCGAAGACTGTCGGCCGAGATGTTCACCCGGTCCAGCCCGGCCGCCGCCAGCTCCGCCGCCAGGGCGGGGAGCTTCACCCCGTTGGTCGAGAGCGCGATGTCGTCGACCGTAGGGATGGCGCGCAGCATCCGCACCAGCGTGGCGAGCTGTGGCCGGATCGTCGGCTCGCCACCCGTCAGGCGGATCCGTCGCAGTCCCATCGGCGAGAGCTGCGCCACCACGTCGCGGATCTCCTCGTAGCTCAGGATGTCCGCTTTCGGCAGCCACGGCAGACCGTCGAGCGGCATGCAGTAGCGGCAGCGAAAGTTGCACCGGTCGGTGACCGACACGCGCAGATACTCGATGGTCCGACCGAACTGATCGATCAGCGCGCTCATGATCCGACGCCGGTCTGCCGTTCCAGCGGATCGACCCACTCCCGCGTGCCGTCGACGTACCGCTCGCGCTTCCAGATCGGAACCCGCCGCTTGAGCTCCTCGATCATCCATCGCGACGCGTCGTATGCCCCGGCCCGGTGAGGGTGCGCCACGGCGATCCCCACGCTCGCGTCCTCGAGTTCGAGCACACCGAGTCGGTGCTCGATCGCGATCGCCGCGGTGGAGAACCGCTCCGCTGCCTCGCCGGCGATCGCTGCGAGCTCACGCGCTGCCATCGCCTCGTAGGCCGAGTATTCGATTCCCGTCACCGCTCGCCCGGCATTCACTTCCCTCACCACGCCGAGAAAGAGCAGCACGGCGCCGTTGGAGGAACCGGCGACGGCCCTCAGGAGTGTCTCAGGCTCGATGGCGTCGTGGCGAAGTCGGGTCGTCGGTGTCATCCGCCTGCCACCGGAGGAATGATCGCCACTTCATCCCCAGGCCGGACAACGCGTTCCAACTGCGCGAACCGCTCGTTCACCGCCACCAGAGGCGCCGGGGGCAGCGCGTCAGCGCCGGCCCGCCCCATGAGGTCGGCGAGCACGTCGGCCACCGTCGCTCCGTCCGGTAGCTCGACCTGGAGTTGCGACGCGCCGAGCGCGTCGGCGTACGACGCGAAGAGGAGGACGGTGACGCTCATGAGTTCATGCTACCCGACCACCGCCGCCGGCGGAAGCACCGGCCGGAAATGCCGACGCCCCGGTCCGGGCCGAGGCGCAAACAACTATCTCGAAAGCGCTTAGGCCTCGTTGACTTCCTCGTAATCGCTCTCCAGGTCGGCGATGTCGATGTTGGCGACCATCGCCCGCAATTCCTTGGACGGCTTGAACACCGGCACGGGGCGGGCAGAGACCTCCACCGGCGAGCCCGTGCGAGGATTTCGCGCCATTCGCGTCTTGCGGTGCCGAATCTTGAAGGTACCGAATCCCCGCACTTCGATGTTCTTCTGCTCCTGCAGCGCCTCCTTGATGGCGTCGAGAAACGAATCGACGACGCGCGCGCAGTCCTTCTTGGAGATCATCGGCCCCGCCGTGCGGGAAATCTGGGCGGTGACACGCTCGACCAGATCGGCTTTCGTCATCGGAGATGCCTCAGAGCGGGGCGGCGGAGGGCTGTTGAAATCTGATCGAACTTATCCGCGTTAACTCTTGTGTGTCAAGAGCTTGGGCCCCTTCACCCCTCGGATTTTCGCACTGTTTCCATGAACTGCTGGAACAGCGGCCTGGCGTCGTGCGGTCCTGGCGCGGCCTCCGGATGGTATTGGACGGCAAAGATCGGCAGTTCGCGGTGCCGGAGCCCCTCCACGGTGCCGTCGTTCAGGTTCACGTGGGTGACCCGAAGATCGGGAGCCCCCGGCATCCCGTCGGCGTTGCCGCGAACGGCAAATCCATGGTTCTGGGAGGTGATCAGAATCCGGTCGGTCTCGATCTCCCGTACGGGGTGGTTTCCTCCCCTATGCCCGTACGGCATTTTCGTCGTGTCCGCGCCGTAGGTGAGGCCAATCAACTGATGCCCGAGGCAGATGCCGAAGATTGGCAACTTCCGGTCGGCGATCGAGCGTATCGTCGCCGGCGCGTAGCGAATTGCGTCGGGGTCGCCCGGCCCGTTCGAGAGGAAGACGCCGTCGGGTTCGAGGGCGAATACCTCCTCCGCCGTCGTCTGCGCCGGTACGACGGAAACCCGGCACTCCGCCTCGTCGAACAGCCGCAGGATATTGCGCTTGATACCGAAGTCGTAGGCGACGATGTGGTGCGGCGCTTGGGGGTTTCCCCAGGCGTAGCGCTCCGCCGTGGTGACGCGCGAGGCGAGGTCGAGCCCCTCCATCGAGGGGCAAGCCTCGAGAGCGGCAAGGGCGTCGGCTCCCGGCGTGTGGCCGGCGCCGATCACCCCTCGCATGACGCCGACGGTCCTCAGATGCCGGGTGAGGCGACGCGTGTCAACGCCTTCCAACAGCGGAATTTGCGCTGCTGCGAGATAGCTCGCGAGATCGCCTTCGGCACGCCAATTCGAGTACGCGCGCGCCAGCTCGCGGCACACCACGCCGGCGACCTGAGGCGCCCCCGACTCAGGATCGGTCGGATTGACGCCGTAGTTGCCGAGCATCGGCGCCGTCATGACGACGATCTGGCCGCTGTAGGAGGGGTCGGTGAACACCTCCTGGTATCCGCTCATGTTCGTCGTGAAGACGACTTCGGCCACCGTCGCGCCGAACGACCCATGGAGGACGCCGTGAAAAAGGGTTCCGTCCTCGAGGAGGAGGAACCCTGACACCGTCTGGCTCTCGCTCAACGCGGTTATGGCTTCGTCGCTGCCGGTGCGGGCGCCGGCGCGGTGCCTTTGCCGGTCGCCGGTGCAGCGGGCGTGAGCGGGAGGGCGCTGTTCGCGTTCGCCGGCACGGTCGCCTGCGCAGGCGGCTGCGTGAACGCCTGATCGAGCACGGACTTCGGGGCGCGCTGCTGCGTGGACGCGAGCGAGAGGATGAACGAGAGCAGGAGGAAGATTCCGCCTCCCCACCAGCTCGACTTGGTCAGCAGATTGCCCGCTTGGCGAGTGCCGAGAAGCGAGTCCGACGAGCTACTCACCCCGCCGAAGCTGGCCGACAGCCCGTCCCCACTACCGCTCTGCATGAGGATGGCGCCGACCAGCACGAAGCTGTCGATGACGAGCAGGACGAGCAGAAACGTATACATGCCGGCGGTCGGAGCGGGTGGGCGACTGGTGGAGCTAAACCCCAAATATCGCTGGACTTACGGGTGAGGTCAAGTGACCGCGGTTGGGGCGTGCTGCGTCTCACGCCTGGCAGATGTCGGCCCAGCTGGACGCGTTTAGGCTCGCTCCACCGACGAGCAGGCCGTCCACCTCGGGCACGGCGAGCAGCGTCCCGGCGTTCGAGGGTGTCACGCTCCCTCCGTAGAGCAGCGGAATGGCCCGCGCCTCCTCACCGACGAGACCGGCGAGCGCGGCGCGGAGCACCAGATGCACGTCCGACGCGTTCTCCGGCGTAGCGGTACGGCCGGTACCGATCGCCCAGACGGGCTCGTACGCGACCATCATCTCGCACACGGTCTCCCGCGCGAGCATCGACACGCCGGCTCGAAGCTGGTGCAGCACCACCGCCTCGGTCTCACCGTGCTCCCGCTGTTCGAGCGTCTCTCCGACGCACAGCACCGGGACGAGACCGTGCGCCGCGACCCTGGCGCACTTCTGCGCCGCCTGCGCGTCGGTCTCGCCAAAGACATGTCGACGCTCCGAATGTCCGACGAGCACGAACGACGCGCCAGCGGCCGCGGCGATCGCCGCCGAGTTCTCGCCGGTGAAGGCACCCTTCTCCTCGGTCGAGACGTTCTGGACCCCGAGCCGGATATCGGGTCGGGGCTGCGCCTTCTCGCGCACCGCGGCGAAGGCAAGCGCCGACGGGAAGAGGATCACCGTTCGATCGGCGCGCGGCGCATGCCGCGCGAGAAAGCCGTCGAGGAACTCGGTCGCTTCGGCCGGCCCGAGGTTCATCTTCCAGTTGGCCGCGAGCACGGGCCGCGAATGAGTCGCCACGGCCTACTTCGCGTGGAGCGCTGCGACGCCGGGCAGCGTCTTGCCCTCGAGGAACTCCAGCGA
>JBIOHU010000025.1:0-22203 GCA_044449225.1 Gemmatimonadales bacterium
CCTCCGACCTACACCGTCCAGTCAATAGCCGATGAATCAGCGAATCCTGCCACTCCTCGCCGGTGCTCTGTGCATGGCGAGCGCGTGCAAAATGGACAAGTTCCTCGACGTCAACACAAATCCGAATGCTCCCCAGGCCGTGACGGCCAATCTGTATCTGCCGCCGATGGAGCACTGGCTCATCACGTCGCCGCTGTATGACGGGCGCTTCGTCGGGCGATACACGCAGCAGTTCATGCTGCCGACGAGCGGTACGATCCCCACGACGTGGGACCGCATGGGCTACGATCCGGGGAGCGACAATGGCGGCGAGCAGTGGCGCGACGTCTATTGGTCCCTCGGTCAGGGCCTGAGCGACATGATGGCGAAGTCCGAGGCGGAGCAGCGCTGGGACCTGCTCGGCGTCGGGCAGGTGCTCCGCGCGTGGGGGTGGCAGGTGCTCACCGACCTGCACGGCGAGATCATCATCAAGGAAGCATTCGATCCGACGCGCTCGACCTTCGATTACGACAGCCAGCAGTACGCCTATCAGGTGGTGGACAGCCTGCTCCACGAGGCGGTCAAGAACCTGAAGCGCAGCGACGGCGCCGTGGACCCGTCCTACCTGGCAAGGGGTGACAACCTCTACGGCGGCGACCGGACGAAGTGGCTGAAGTTCGCGTACGGGCTGCTCGCCATCAGTCACAATCACTTTACGAACAAGGCGACCTACGATCCAAAGACCGTCATCGCCTACGTGGACAGCTCGTTCGTGGGGAATGTCGATGATGCGCTCTGGTCGTTTCCGGACAAGGACCCCAACCTCCAGGATTACAACTTCCTCGGCCAGAGCCGCGGCAACTTCCCGTCCTATCGTCAGACGCAATTCACCGTCAACCTGATGAACGGGACGGACTTCGGAGGTGTGGTCGATCCGCGGCTGACCCGGATGCTGTCCGCGTCACCCGATGGCGTATATCGAGGCATGGACCCGAACAGCCCCACCGGCGGGAGCTTCGACTCGACTACGGCGCCGAACAACTTCTACGGCTTCCCGGGCGGCGCGCGCCCTCTCCCCAATTCCGGTCGGTACGTCTTCTCCGACAACGCGAAGATTCCGGCGATGACCTACGCGCAGCTGCAGTTCGTCAAGGCGGAGGCGGCGTACCGGATGGGCGACAAGGCGACGGCGCTCGCGGCCTACCAGACCGCGATCTCGGCGCACATCGACTTCGTCAACGCGCGACTCGCCGAGGACGGCGACACGGCCGAGCACCCGATCTCGGTCGCCGAGAAGAATGCCTTCCTCGCCAACCCGGCGATCGTTCCGCCGGCGGCCAACCTGACGCTGTCGCAGATCATGTCCCAGAAGTACATCGCACAGTGGGGATGGAACTTCAACGAAACCTGGATGGATCTGCGCCGCTATCACTACACGGACATCGACCCGGCGAGCGGCAAGGAGGTCTTCATCGGCTTCACGCCGCCGACGAACATCTACGCCGACAACGCGGGGAAGCTCGTGCAGCGGATTCGTCCGCGATACAACTCGGAGTACGTCTGGAACCAGGCCGGACTCGGGCCGATCGGTGGACTGCTTCCGGATTATCAGACGGTTCCGCTCTGGATCACTCAACCGTAACCGGGACATGAATAGCTATCGCTCACTCGCGGTGCTGCTTGGCGTCGTCGCGCTCGTCTCGTGCGACAAGCAGAATGCCGCCCAGGACATCTCTGCCCCGACCGCCGGCTCGGCCGTGAAGTTCTTCAACGTCGGGGTCAATGCGCCGGCGGTGAACTTCTACGCCAACGACCAGAAGCTGTCGGGGCCGCAGTCGACCGCCTGCAGCAGCGCGACGGATGGCAGCACGACCGACGGGACATGTCTCGCCGCCGGCAAGGAGTCGACGACCGGCACCGCGTATGGCGCCGCCGCGCTCGTGGGTCTGTACGCCTCCGTCGCTCCCGGATCGTATACCCTCTCCGGGCGGATCACCGCCACGACGGACAACGGAGTCGCCATCTCCAACACACCGGCGACGATCGAGAATGGACAGTTCTATTCCTACTATCTGAGCGGCATCTACAACAGCGCGGCCAAGACGGTCGAAGGGTTCGTCGTCGAGGACGCTCTTCCCGCGTTCGACTACAATCAGGCGGCTGTTCGCTTCGTGAACGCCATCTCGAACTCGCAGCCGATGACGCTCTACGCCAAGGAGGAGACGAGCGGCGTCGAGACGGCGATCGGCGGCGTGGTCGCGTACAAGGGAGCAGGAGCGTTCGTCTCGCTGCCGACCGGCATCTACGACCTCAGGGCTCGCGCGACCGGCGCGAGCACGGACGCGTTCACGCGCACCGGCGTGTCGTTCGGCGCGACCCGGGTCTACACGGTCACCGCGCTCGGCGACATCACGGCCACGACCGGCACCAACGTCCCGAAGTTCGACAACACGGTGAACCGGTAGGGAAAGAACGGCTCGGCGCGGTCCCGGCCTCGATGGCCGGGCCTTCGATTGGCGCTCGTGAAAGAGACCCCGGCCTCGCGCCGGGGTCTCTTTGCTTTGCAGATCGTCCGACGCCTGCTTGTCAAGCGACGAATCCCGCCTCATAGTACCCCGGAGCCGGTCCCCGCGAGCTCGGACCCCCTACCCACCGTTCGCGCTCTCGTCATCGTCTTCCGCCGCCAAGAGTGGAATAGCCTCACCAACGGAGGAGTCTCCATGGATCTCTCGCGCACCATGAAGAGGGCGGCGGCGCTCGCCCTCGGTTTCGCGATCAGCGGCGCCGCCTCGTCCCTCGGCGCCCAGCAGAGCTACACGATCCGCGGCCGCGTCGTCGAGGCCACCTCGCTCCGCCCACTTCCCAGCGCGACGATCGTGGTCGTCGGCACGCAGCTCGGCACGGTCTCCGACGACCAGGGACAGTTCACCCTCAGAGGCACGCTGTCGCCTGGCAGCCACGAGATCCAGATCACCCATCTCGGCCACGCGCGCGTGCTGCGTGCCCTGACGCTCGGCAGCGGCACCGACGTGCAGCTCGGCACGATCGTCATGCAGACCGCGGCCATCCAGCTCAACGAAGTCGTCGTCACCGGCACCGGCGCGCCGACCGAGCGCCGAAAGGTCGGCAGCACGATCACCTCGGTCGCCGGCGACGAGGTCAACAACGCGCCGGCTACCCAGTCGGTGGACAAGGCACTCCAGGGGCGCGTCGTCGGCGCCGTGATCAGCCAGAACAACGGCCAGCCCGGCGGCGGGGTCAGCATCCGCCTGCGCGGCACCGGGTCGATCCTCGGCGGCGCCGAGCCGCTGATCGTGATCGACGGGGTGATCGTCGAGAACAACTCGGAGGCCCTCGTCAGCCTCGGCGCGAACGCCAGTCGCGGCGGCGCGGCGCTCAGCAACAGCCTCGCCGACATCGCGCCCGGCGACATCGACCACATCGAGGTCGTGAAGGGAGCGGCCGCGGCCGCGTTGTACGGGTCGCGCGCCAACAACGGCGTCATCCAGATATTCACCAAGCGGGGCAGCACGGGCGCGACTCGCGTCACCTACCGCACGGAGTTTCAGACCGGCACGGCGCCGAAACGATACGATCTCAACACGTCGCCCACCGCCGGCCGAGGCGACTTTCTCTACGGCGGCGCGTCGGCGATGGGTGTTCCCGTGACGCGCTACCCATACCAGGACCAGATCTTCCAGCGCGCCAACGGCACGACGAACCAACTTTCGGCGAGCGGGGGCAATCAGGCGACGACGTACTACGCCTCCGCCCTCTGGCAGAACGAGACGGGGATCATGCGCAGCACCGACATGAACAACGTCAATGCGCGCACCTCGCTCACTGAGAAGCTGTCCGACAAGCTGTCATTCACCGTCAATGGCAGCTACATCCAGCGGAAGTCCGATTTCGTGCCGGAAGGGGAGCAAACGCAGGGCGTGATCACCACCCTCATCTTCACGCCGACCACCTTCAATCCGGCATACGACCCGACCATCGGCGCCTATCCCTACAGCCCGATCCTCGGCACCAACCCGCTCGACGTCATCGCGAACTGGAAGGCGCGCGACAACGTGAACCGCTTCATCGGCGGCTTCAGCACGAACTGGAACCCGCTGTCGAACGTGACGGTGAATTACCTGTTCGGGCTCGATCACGACAACGAGACCTTCTACTACTACCAGCCGCCGCGATCTGGCAGCGCGGCGTTCACCGGCTCGATCCAGAACCCCACGCGTACGGTGCAGCGGTTCAACAACGACCTCACGGCGACCCACGAGGGCGAGCTCGCGGGGCTGCTCCACTCCACGACGACACTCGGCTTTCGCCAGACGTCGGACCACTCAGACCAGGTCTTCGCGGGGGCGCTCGGGTTGTCTCCCGGCCAGATCACCGTCGGATCCGGCGGAGCGACTCCGTCGTCGAGCGAGAGCATCGTGGACGTACGCACCCTTGGCGGATTCGCGCAGGAGCGGTTCGGTTTCGGTGAGCGGCTCTTCGTCACCGGAGGACTGAACTACGAAGCGTCGAGCGCCTTCGGTCGAGATCAGCGCTGGCAGCTCTTTCCGCGGCTCGGCGCATCCTGGAGCGTCAATCAGGAGCCGTTCTGGGAGACGTCGTTCCTCGGCCGCGCTCTCAGCACGCTGCGTCTCCGTGCGGCCTTCGGCGAGACGGGCGGCCAGCCACCCTCGGCGTACAGCATCTTCGACAACTATTCAGTCGGCTCGCGGGCGGGGAAGCCGGCGCTCATCCCCGGCTCCGTCGCCGGCAATGCGGGGCTGAAGCCGGAGCGGCAGCGCGAGTACGAGGCCGGCTTCGACGCGGCGCTGCCGAACAACCGCGCGTCGCTCGAGTTCACCTGGTACGACAAGCGCTCCACCGACCTCGTGCTCGGCGTCCCGCTGCCCCTCCGCTCCGGCTTCAGCCAGCAGCTCCAGAACGTCGGCACGCTGTCGAATCGCGGCGTGGAGATCTCGCTCAGCTCCCTGCTCGCCAGCACGAGGCTGTTCCAGTGGAACTCGCGACTCGCCTATGGCGCCAACCAGTCGAAGGTCGAGAAGCTGGTGACGCCGAACGACACGCTCATCTTCGGCTACTTCAACGCCGTCGCCATCGGCCAGCCGGTCGGCGAGTTCTACGGCGCATACTACCCGCGCGACTCCCAGGGGAACATCGTCGTCACCGGCCGTCTCGATGCGAGCTGCAACCCGATCGCCGGCACCGTCGGTATCATCGTCTCGCGAGCCCGCGGACCGAATTGCACCGTGCTGAAGAAGTTCCTCGGCAGTCCGGAGCCCAAGTTCACTCTGTCCTGGAACAACGACATCAACATCGGCTCACACGCCCAGATCAGCCTTCTCCTCGACGGCCGGTTCGGCAACAAGGTCGCGAACTTCTCCCGGCGCATCTCCGAGTACTTCGGCGCCGGCGCGAGCAACGCCAACGAGCAATGCGTCACGGCGAACGGGACGGTCTATTGTCAGGAGACGTTGAACAGCGAGCGTCACGTCCTGTACGAGGAGTTCGTCGAGGATGGCAGCTTCGTGAAGATGCGCGAGGCGTCGATCCGCTACACGTTCGATCAGCCGTTCGTCCAGCGCCTCGGGGCACAGAGCGCGACGCTGAGCCTGGCGGGACGCAACCTGTACACCTGGACGAAGTATTCCGGGATCGACCCGGAGGTGAATCTCTTCTCGGCGAACACCGTGGCGCGGGGGGTGGAGTTTGGCACCTCGCCGATCCCGCGGATGTTCGCCCTCGGCCTCACCCTCAACTTCTGAGGCCCGCCATGACCCGGAATTCCCGAATCCAGCCGACGACGATGAGAGCGACGCGGATGCGCGTTCGACTCGCTGTCGTCCTGCTCGCGCTCGTCGTGACGACGGCCTGCAACACCGGTCTCGACCTCACCAACCCGAACTCCCCGACCGAGCAGGCGGCCCTGTCGAACATCGATGGCGTCGTCGCGACCTCACTCGGCATGCAGGATCAGTTCGCGGCGTCGACCCTGATCTACGTGCGGGCGCCGGCACTCGTGACCGACGAATGGGGAACGGTGTCGAAGGCGCTCGCCGCCGACATCTCGCTGTATACCGGCGATGGCATCGACCCATCGTATACCGTGGTGTCGGACCCCTACTACGTGACGTATCGGGTCGGTAGAACGGCCGACGCGATCATCGCCGCGGTGCCCAACATCCCGGGACTGAGCGCTGGCTTCTCCGCCGGCCTGACGGCGAACGCCAAGTTGTTCAAGGCGATGGCGCTCGGCATGGCCGCCCAGCAGTACGCGCAGCTTCCGCTCGATGCAGCGGTCGCCGGCGGCACGCCGGTGGCGCGCGATCAGGCGTTCGCCGAGGTCATCCGGCTGCTCGAGTCGGCGCGGTCCGATCTTCAGCCCTACTCCGCGGCAGATCTGAGCGGCTTCACCAGCCGCGCCCTCTCGTCCGGCTTCGACCTTCGCAACACGATCGACGCGATGCTCGCGCGCTACTACCTCTACACGGCGCAGTATCAGCAGGCGCTCGACGCGGCGAAGCGGGTGGACCTGAGCAAGGTCTCGCTGCTCACCTACCCCGATCCCGATCTCAACCCGATCTACAACTACTCGGTCGTCGCCGGCTACGTGGCGCCGCTGAAGAGCTGGGCCGATCAGGCGGAGCCGGGCGACCAGCGTGTGAGCTTCTGGGTCGATCCGGCGGGCACGCCGCCGAAGGGTAATCCACCGACGCTCGCGTTGCTGCCATTCAAGTTCTACGGCACGCGTAACGCGCCATTTCCCGTCTACCTGCCCGGTGAAGTACAGCTCATCAAGGCGGAGGCGGAGGCGCGGCTGAACGACCTGCCGTCGGCGATTGCCGACATCAACGCGGTCCGCACGAAAACGGGGACGGTGAACACCCCGGGGGCGCAGCTTCCGCCGCTCACCGCGCTGCAGCTCGACACCCAGGACAAGGTGCTGGCGCAGATCGCCCGTGAGCGCCGGTACGAGCTGTTCTCCCAGGGGCTGCGCTGGGAGGATCTGCGCCGGCTGGGTCAGTATGTCGGCGTGCAGCCGAAGGTCACCTTCCTGCCGATGCCGCAGGCGGAATGCAACACGAACCCGAACGTCACCTGCTGATGCGAACGATCCGGGGCTCCCTGCTCGCGCTCGCGGCGCTCGTCGCCGCGGCGCCGCTGCAGGCTCAGGCGCCAGAACGCCTCTGGTACGCCACGAACGACGAGCGCAGCGTGCAGAGCTTCATCGCCCACGCCGATCGGATCTCGGTCGTCGCGCCGCAGTCGTTCTCGATGGACAGCATCGGCCTGATCTGGGGGAAGGTGGACCCGCGCTTGGTCGCTGCAGCGCGAGCGAAGGGGGTCAAGGTCATTCCGCTGATCGTCAATCCGGGTTTCGACCAATCGATCTTCCATCGCGTCCTCGTGACGCCGGAATCGCGGCTGCGCGCCGTCCGCAACATCACGGCGCTCTGCCGCGACAACCGGTTCGACGGCATCCAGTTCGATTTCGAGAACATCCGCGTCACCGACCGGGATGCCTTTACGTCGTTCGCGCGCGAGGCAGCCGATTCGCTGCACCGGGTCGGCTGTTCGCTCTCGGCGGCGGTGGTACCGCGGTCGAGCGACTTTCCCGGACCGACGTCGTACCACAAGTGGATCTTCGACAACTGGCGGGGCGCCTACGACTACAAGGCGCTTGCCGACGTGATGGACTTCCTGTCGCTGATGACGTACTCGCAGCACACGCGCCGCACGCCGCCTGGTCCCGTCGCCGGCTATCCGTGGATGGAAGGAGTGGTGAAGTACGTCCTCGGACTCGGCGTTCCGCCGTCGAAGCTCTCGCTCGGGCTTCCGTCGTACTCGGAATGGTGGTACCCGACCTACGACGCTGTGGGTGGGGCGCGGATGGCCGGCGGCGGACTGGCCTACGATGCGGCGCTGGGGACTCTGGCGAAGAACGATGTCAAGCCGGTCTGGGACGAGCGGGAGAAGGAAGCGTACGCCTTCTGGCAGGACGATGGGATCGACGAGTTCCTCTTTCTCGTCGATTCCCGTTCGTTCGCGGCGCGGCTCGGGCTCGTGTCGCAGTACAAGCTGCGAGGCTATTCGGTCTGGGTGCTCGGGATGGAAGATCCGCGGATCTGGGAGGGACCGGCCCGCTAGCGCTCACCGGCCGTCCTGTCGTCGCGGCCGATCGTCCTCCGAGTGGCGGCGGTGGTCCTTCCGGCGGCGGCGGTCGTCCTCCGGGTGTTACCGCTAGTCCTTTCGGTGGCGGCGATGGTCCTTCGGGTGGCGGCGATGGTCCTTTCGGTGGCGGCGATGGTCCTTCCGGTGGCGGCGATGGTCCCTCCGGTGGCGGTGGTCGTCCTTCGGGTGTTACCGGTGGTCCTTTCGGTGGCGGCGGTCGTCCTCCGGATGTTTCCGGTCGTTCTGGCGGCGTTAGCGGTCGATTCGGCATTGTCACCAGTCGAACTTCGCCCGGTACCTGTCCGCCCTTTGCTGTTTCCACTCCATCTCGCGTGCACATCTGTCCGCCTCCAGCGGCGACCGATCGACCTCCCGGAGTCGGCGCTCGTGCGTCCAGGGCTACCAGCGGCCCTCCCTAGGCAGCGCGACACCCTCGCAAATGGTGCGGGGCGCTCGAGGGCTGGCTTGACTCACTCCCTTGTCCCGGCTTAAGTTACGAGTCTGTTCCGTGCCGCCTCGGCCGAGGCGATCCACGTATGTAGCAGGAAGACGAACACATTCAGGTGTAATGCCGACGATCAACCAGCTGGTCCGGCAGTCCCGCCGCGACCTTGCCAAGAAGGAAAAGGCGCCGGCGCTGAAGGCGAATCCGCAGAAGCGGGGCGTCTGCACGCGCGTCTACACGACGACCCCCAAGAAGCCGAACTCGGCCCTCCGCAAGGTGGCCCGCGTCCGCCTCACCAACGGTTTCGAGGTCACCGCCTACATCCCCGGTGAAGGGCACAACCTCCAGGAGCACTCGATCGTGCTCATTCGCGGCGGTCGTGTGAAGGATCTTCCGGGCGTTCGCTATCACATCGTTCGCGGGACGCTCGACGCCTCGGGCGTGAACGGCCGCAACCAGAGCCGTTCCAAGTACGGCACGAAGAAGCCGAAGGCCGGTGCCGCCGCCAAGGGAGCCAAGAAATGAGCCGCCGCAAGAGCGCCGTGAAGCGCACCATCCTGCCCGATGCGCGCTACGACAGCCAGACCGTATCCAAGTTCATCAATGTCCTGATGTATCAGGGCAAGAAGAGCACGGCCGAGCGGATCTTCTACGCCGCGATGGACCTGGTGGAGAACCGGACGAGCCAGCCCGGCGTGAACATCTTCAAGCAGGCGCTCACGAACCTGAAGCCGGTCGTCGAGGTGAAGAGCCGGCGCGTCGGCGGAGCGACCTACCAGGTGCCGGTCGAGGTGCGTCCGGAGCGCCGCACGGCCCTGGCGATGCGCTGGCTGATCAGCTACTCGCGCGACCGGAACGAGAAGTCGATGGCCGAAAAGCTGGCCGCCGAGGTGATCGCGGCGTCGAAGGGGGAAGGGAACGCGGTCAAGAAGAAGGAAGACACCCACCGCATGGCCGACGCGAACAAGGCGTTCGCGCACTATCGCTGGTAGCTGCTCGCAACACACCAGCTGAAGCGTCGAGAAGCCCCGCCCGTCCACCGTGGACGGGCGGGGCTTCGTTCGTCTCCGGGGGGCTGATCCGTTCTCCGACCCGCCTACAGCTCTCCCCAGTCCAGCTGCTCGTCGCGCGCCTGGACCTCCGCCATCCGCTCGACCATCTCGAAGAACAGGTCGTCGGGCATGTCGGGGAAGAGCCGGCGCAGACGGGGGGTGATGCCGTTCATGATCTCGTGAAGCCGCTGTTCCCGGAGGCGTGCCAGAGGGTCGCGGGCATGCATGTCCTGGCTCACGACGGCCGATTCCCGGGCCGTGGGGCCGGACCCGCGGCGGTCACGCGGCGTCCAGCGGTGGAGGGGACGATGGCCGGACGCCCGGCGGGCTCGTGGATGGCGATCCCGATCGGTCTTGGGCCACGGCGAGACGCGTCGCCAGCTTGACGAGCTCTCCTTCCGGAAGATGGCCGCAGATCGGGCGAAGCCGGAAGGCGATGTCCATCGCCAGGGCGCGTACCCGCGGGCTGCCGAGCGGGTCGGGGCCCTCATGGGTCACTGCCGGGCTCTCCCCAGCCCTTCGCTCGCCAGCCGATGGTTGGCCAGCCGCTCCGCCGTCTCGACGAGGGCCTGCTCGGACAGCTCGGGGCCGAGTCGCCGGATCTTGGGAATGAGCTCGGCGACGAGGGCGTTGAAGCGTGCGGTCCGGACTTCACTCAGGACGTCGCGGGTGTCATCCATGCCAATTCTACGGCTTTGGGAGGGAACGGGACCTGTGCATAGGAGACGCAGAAGAAGGGCTCCGGTCACAAAAACCACGATATGTCAATAATCCACATTGCGGCCGAATCCGAAGCGCCGATCTGGCGTTTCCGCCCCGCTTCCCCTATTCTGAGCCGCCACGGTTTCCCGGCACCCGATCCTCCCCAGCCTCCCGCCATTTCCATGACGTCCACCGCTCCAGACCTCCTGCGCCGACTGCGCACCCCCGGCTATCTCATCATGGCGGCGACGTCCATCCTGCCCCTGATCGACCTGATGATGGCCATCTCGCCGATGCATCCGGGCACGGTGATGTGGCGGTTCGGCGCGGTCGGCCTGGTCTCGAGCGCCGTCGGCGCGCCGCTGCTCGTGCTGACTCTCATCTACGCCCTCGCTCTCCTCGTCGGCGACCGCAAGGTGGTGATCGCGGTCGGGGTCATCGCGGCGATTCTCGCCGTGCTGCTGCTGCTGGGCTCTGGAGCCTTCACCCTCGACGCCCTTCAGATGAAGGCACGAGTGAACCCGGTGGCCCTCGACAAGTTCAAGGGCGCCTCGGCTCTCGCCCTGCTCAAGCTCCTCGTGATGTGCATCTCGTCGATCGTGCTCGCCGTCAGCGCGTTCCGGTCAGCGAAGCTGACGAAGCGCGAGGTGGTGAGGGCGAACCGGCCGGGAGCGACGCTCATCGTCGGCCAGGGAACGGCTCCCAAATCGGTGATGGCCGAACGCGCCGACGCGACGCCGTAAGCACGTCGCGCGTCGATGGGACCGGTCGGGTGCGGCGGCAAACTGCCGCGGCACCTGCCTTGCGATTGCTCGGCCCGCCATGTCCTCCCGCTCTCCAGAAAAGGCTTCCCCGCTCGCTCCCCCGCTCGATCCGCCCGATGAGCTGCGCGCGCGATTCGCCGAGCTCGAGGAGAAGGCGGGGGCGAGCGCCATCGCCATCGCGATCGACGACCTCGAGACGGGGGCGACCTTCCAGTTCCACGCCGACCGCTGGTTCCACGCCGCGAGCACCATCAAGCTCGCCATTCTCATTGGCGTGTACGGCGCGATCCACCGGGGCGAATTGCTGCCACAGTCGCGGGTGCACGTCCGGAACCGCTTCCTCAGCGCGTATGACGGCTCACCGTACCGGGTGAGGATCGACCGCGACTCGAACGCCGAGGTGCACGCCGAGATCGGACGCACCCTGCGTGTCTCGGAGCTGGCGGAGCAGATGATTACGTCGAGCAGCAACCTGGCGACGAACCTGCTGCTCGACCTCGTCGGGCTGGACGTTCTGCAGCGGACCCTCGACGGCTTCGCGATCACCGGCATCGATCTCCGGCGCGGCGTGGAAGACGAGCTGGCGTTCGAGCACGGCATCAACAACCGCGTCACCGCGCACGGGCTCGTGTCGCTCCTCCGCCTGATCGGCGAAGAGCGCGCATTCACCCCGGACCTGTCGCGGCACATGCTCGACGTGCTGCACGCGCAGCAATTCAGGAGCGGCATTCCGGCCGGCCTGCCGCGCGAAGCACGCGTGGCGCACAAGACTGGCGACATCTCGACGATCGCCCATGACGCCGGCCTCGTGTACCTGCCCGACCGGAAGCCGTATGCGCTCGCGGTGCTCACCGAATGGGAGCCGTCCACGCAGGGCCGGTCGGCGACGATTGCCGCAGCGTCCTATCTGGCGTACTCGGCGCTGACCGGGAATAGCGAATGACGGATGCCGAACCGTCGTTCCCCCTTCGCCTCGTCGACGGCCGGCGGCTCGAGCGGCGGTACCGCGACGTGCTCCAACCCGGCGGCATCCTCTGCGACCATCGGGGGCAGGCCCGGGTGCTTCCCCGCTACTTCTATGAAGTGACATCCTGGGTAGAGGCGCGCGAGACCTTCCTCGCGCCTCATTTCGCGGTGTCGGAGTTCATCCACACCGACGTGCGGGAGGCGCCGCCGCTTCGGGTCTTTCCGCGATACATCCCGTGCGCCACCGCTCTGCTGGCGGTGGCGCTGGAGCAGCTCCGGCAGGCGGTGGGCACCTACGTGTTCATCGGCGCCAATGGCGGCTACTGCTCACCCCGGCACGCCGGAACGGGAGGTGCATCACCGCATTGCTGGGGGACGGCCGCCAATATCTACCGGATCGGCGACACCTACCTGGATTCGCACGAGTCGATCGCCCGCTACGCCTCGATCGCCCGCGAGGTACTGCCGACCGTATGGACGCGGCCGCTGGGTCCCGAAATGGCGAAGACGGACGACCATCTGCACCTGGACCTGGGCTACGTCATTGCCGTGCCCCGCGAGGCGCCCGGCGAGACGTACAACGTCAAGCTGGTTGGAGATCCGCTGTGAGAGTGGCACCGCGCGCAACTCCGTGCGGGTGATGGTCCGTCGGGGAGTCGAGAAGATGAGGGAGCAGCCGAAGGGAGATCGAGACCGCGATGCGTTCGAGCGCGGAGCGCAAGAACCAGACGCGCGCCGCGGCCTGCCGGCGGTCGGTATCGAGGCGGAGTTTTCCACCGTCGTCGACGGCGCGCTCCGGAAACCCGAAGAAGTGTTCGGCTCGCCGCGGAAGGTCGTGCGCGGACCGCTCGTCCATCGCACCGGCCGCTCGTATCACCTGCCGACGGGCGGGGCGTTGTATTTCGACACCGGCGTGATGGAGATCGCCACTCCGATGATCGAGATCGAGCGCGGGTGTGGGGCGCGCGCGACGCGCTCGCTGTGGGAAAGCCTCGGTTTCCTTCGCGGAGAGCTCGATGCCTGGGAATCGCGGACGTCGCGCGAGATTCGCCTCGTCGGGTTCAGCAGCCACTACAACGTCTCGTTCGAGCTGAGCGCGTCGGAGCGCGCGAACGGGCGTAGCGTCGAGCGTCTGGCCTACCTCCTGACCTACCTGCTCGCCGCACCGGTGATGCTGCTCGCCGCGAATCGCCGCTCGACCGGCGTCGGCGTGCGTCCGCGCGGCAACCGGGTCGAGGTGACCGCCGACTTCACCCCCGACGTCGCCCTGATGGCGGCGACGGCGACGCTGATCGTCGGCATCGTGCGCGACGTCATGACCTGGCCGCGCTTCGATCTGCGGCAGCTCGATGCGCACGGGATTCCGGTCGTGCTCGGGTTCACGCCGATCCCGCACAGCTCGCGTAAGGGCTGGGTGGCGAAGCACAGTTGCTTCCCCCGCAATCCCTTCACCGCCGACGTCGACGGCGCGACCTGGACGGCGCGCGACGGCGACACGATGTCGCTGCGCGAGATGGCGGGACGCACGACCCGGCGCTTCTGGCCCTCGATCAGGGCGCTCGGCGATCCGCTCTCTCTTCGTCTGATCGCGGCGGTGATGCACGGGCGTGCTCCGTCGTTGCTCGAGCTCGACGACAGGCCGGCCGCGTACGAGGACGTCGGCCGGCTGTGCGGGTGGAACGACCTCTTCCCGGTGACGCTGCTGGCGCGGTCGCGATACGAGCGTGTGCTGAGCAACGCGATCTCCGGCCGGCGGGTGCGGATCGCTGGAGCGTGGCACAAGCCGGTGGGCATGCGCGGCTGGAGCCACGTCGTGTTCCGTCGGGAGCGCGACGGCCGGAGAGCGGTGCGATCGCTCGACGACATGCTGGTCCATCTCGACGCCTGGGACCGCAGCGCCGAGCGACGGACTTCGCAGCGGCGGTCGGGTGGCGCACCACCGGTCGCGCACGAGGAGGAGCGTCGAGTCGCCGAGCGTCGCACGGCGATGGACGACACGATGGATCGCCGCCGCGACAGCGATCAGGACGTGACGACGAAGCCGGCGAACGAGCGCGAGGGGAGCGCCCCCGGCGAATCCATGCGTGCTCGGCCGGCGGCGGCGGCGACGCGCAACGATGCGCCGTTGATCATCGTCTCGCGGACGAGCTGATCGAGCGCGCCGTTCGCGATGCGCGCGGCACGGTGATTGTATGTGCTGAGTGAACGTGTCGCCGCCCGGACGGGGACGCCACACTCGCGCGAGGTATCATGCCGGAGATCGTGCTGCATCGGGACGCGAACGACGACTCGCCGCGCTACGTGGCGCCGCAGGTCTCCTGCCTGCTCGATCGCATCGTCAACGTGTGCTTCGTCGGCGAAGCGGGAGCGCCCGATCGAGGATGGACCCTGGTAGACGCCGGTCTGCCTGGCTCCGCGGATCGGATCAGACGGGCGGCGGCGAGGTTGTTCGGCGCGGAATCGAGGCCGGCGGCGATCGTGCTCACGCACGGGCACTTCGATCACATCGGCGCCATCCACACACTCGTGCGCGACTGGGACGTGCCGGTGTATGCGCACGAGCTGGAGCTTCCCTATCTGACCGGCCGCTCGGCGTATCCGCCCCCCGACCCGCTCGTCGGCGGTGGCGCGGTCAGCCTGATGTCGGCGCTCTTCCCGAAGCGTCCGATCGACCTCGGCGCCAGGGTGCGCGCATTGCCGGCGGACGGAAGCGTGCCAGGAATGCCCGGCTGGCGATGGATCCCCACGCCCGGCCACTCGCCCGGCCACGTGTCGCTGGTGCGCGACGCGGATCGCGCACTGATCGCGGGGGATGCGTTCACGACGACGAAGCAGGAGTCACTCGTCGCCAACCTGACGCAGCGAGCGGAGGTGCACGGACCGCCGATGTACTTCACTCCGGACTGGGGCGCCGCGCGGATCTCGCTGCGGCACCTCGCCGAGTACGTCCCCTCGGCGGTGATCGCCGGACACGGGCCGCCGATGCGCGGCGAGCGGCTGCATGTCGCGTTGCAGGAACTGTCGGCGCATTTCGACGAGCGCGTGCGGCCGGCACACGGTCGCTACCGCGACCAGCCGGCGGTCACCAATGCCAGCGGCGTCGTCGACCTGCCGCCATCGCCGGTGAGTGGGCGGACGCTCGCGTTGACCGGACTGGCGATCGGCGCCGCGGTGGGACTGGCGTACGTGGCACGCCAGCGGCGCGAGCGTGGCGACGATCGCCTTGGAGACATCGCGGCCGACGTCGGTGCCGCGTCGCCACCGTCGACGATCGATCTTCGCTGACCACTGCCGTTCACGCACGACTTCCTTCACCGAGAGTCGATATCCATGGCCATCACGACATCACCACAGGGCACCGGGCGCGAGCTGGCGCCGACGCGGGACAGAGGAGGATCCTCCGGTTACGGAGGGGGGCGCAGCCGACAGAACGTCGCCAATCCGGAGCGTTTCGGCTCGGTGGCGCTCGGTGCGGCGCTCATCACCTACGGCATCCGCCGGCACGATCGCGCCGGACTGGCCGCGGCGCTGGTCGGCGGCGCATTCGTCGGGCGAGGCGCGACGGGGCACTGTCCGGTGTATGGCGCGCTCGGCGTCGGCACCGGCAACGCCGACGCCGTGCTCGGAGGGCATCGTGCCGGCGTCGCCGGCCGCGCGGCGACCGTGAACGCGCGCAGATCGGAAAAAGTGGAGCGGGCGGTGACGGTGGCCCGTCCGCGGTCGGAGCTCTATGCCTTCTGGCGCGACTTCACCAATCTGCCGCAGTTCATGGAGCACCTCGATGCGGTGCGAGTCGATTCTCCCACTCACTCGCACTGGACTGCGAAGGCGCCGGCTGGCACGCAGGTCGAATGGGACGCCGAGATCGTGAACGACGTGCCCGATTCGATCATTGCCTGGAAGAGCCTCGGCGATCCCGACGTGGCCAACGCGGGAGCGGTGAACTTCAGCGATGCCCCAGCCGGCCGAGGCACGATCGTGAAGGTCACCCTCGACTACGAGCCGCCGGGAGGAAAGATCGGCGCCGTGCTGGCGCGGTTGTTCGGTGAAGACCCCGACCGGCAAGTGCGCGAGGACCTGCGGAAGTTCAAGCAACTGATGGAGACCGGCGAGGTCACGACCTCCGCCCGCCGCGTTGCCGACTCCGCGTACGTCGGATCCACCCCACAGGACTGAGAGGGAGCAGATGCGAGCCGTCACCTGGCAGGGCACTCAACGGATGAGTGTGGAAACCGTTCCGGATCCGGAGATCGTACAGCAGAGCGATGTCGTCGTGAAGGTGAGCTCGACGGCGATCTGCGGATCGGACCTCCATCTCTACAATCATTTCTTCAGTGGAATGCAAAAGGGGGACGTGATCGGCCACGAGTTCATGGGCGAAGTCGTGGAGACCGGACGCAACGTGAGGAAGCTCAAGGTGGGGGACCGGGTCGTCGTTCCCTTCCCGATCTCCTGCGGCAAGTGCTGGTATTGCCAGAACGGCCTGTTCAGCGCCTGTGACAATTCCAATCCGAATGGAGAGCTGGTGGAGGCGATGTACGGCGGCACGGCAGGGGCAGGTCTGTACGGCTACTCGCATCTCATGGGCGGCTACTCGGGTGGACAGGCGGAGTACGTGCGTGTCCCGTTCGCCGACGTCGGCCCGATGAAGCTTCCCGACGGGGTGTCCGACGAACAGGTGCTGTTTCTGTCGGACATCCTGCCCACCGGCTGGCAGGCAGCGAAGCGTGGCGAGATCAAGCCGGGCGACACGGTAGCGGTGTGGGGATGCGGGCCGGTGGGATACTTCGCCATCCAGAGCGCTTACCTGCAGGGAGCGGATCGAGTGATCGCGATCGACCGATTCCCTGAGCGGCTCGCGCTGGCTCGCGACGTCGGGAAAGCCGAGGTGATCAATTACGAGGACACCGACGATCTCGTCGAGCGGCTGAAGCAGATGACGGGAGGAAAGGGACCCGACGTCTGCATCGATGCGGTGGGACTCGAGGCGCACGGACGCGACCTGTTGAGCAGGACCGACAAGGTGAAGCAGACGCTGCGTCTGGAGATGGATCGGCCGACGGTGCTCCGGCAGACGATCCAGGCCGCGGCGAAGGGAGGCCGCGTGAGCGTGATCGGCGTGTACGGAGGGGTGATCGACAAGTTCCCGATCGGCGCCTTCTTCGGAAAGGGGCTGAAGATGGCGGGAGGCCAGTGCGACGTGCAGCAGTTTCTTCCCGAGCTGCTGGAGCGAGTCCTGAACGGCGACTTCGACACGACGTCGCTGATCAGCCACCGGCTGAGTCTCGAGGAGGCTCCGCACGCGTACAAGATTTTCTGTGACAAGGAGGAGGGCTGCACGAAAGTGGTGCTGACTCCCTAGCCCGACGTGTCTGGCGGTCGAAGGCGGGGCGCGTAAGTTGAGCCCATGAGCCCCGTCGACGACCGACCAGATGCCGCGGTGGCCGGCGAGACCGGCACCGCGGCCAGACTGGCGGCGCTGGAGCGTCAGGTCGCGGCGCTGGCGGCGGAGGTCGCGCAGCTTCGCCCGTCGGCCGCTCCCCGTGATCCGTCCCGGGCTCCTCCCGAGCTCGTCGACTTTCTCCGCGCCCCGCCGCAGAGTGCTCCTCACTCGGCGCCGCAAGGCAATCCGTTCGCGCGGGCGCGGGCGGCGATGGACGGGGCGACGAGTGGCCTGGAGCTCGAGTCGCTTGTCGGTCGCTACGGCACCCTGCTGCTCGCGGCGCTGGTGATCCTGATGGGCGTCGGGGTGCTGATCAAGGTCGCTGTGTCGCGCGGCCTGCTCACGCCGGAGGTCCGCATCGGCAGCGGCGCGCTGGTGGCCGCCGTCGTCGGCGCGGTGGGGGTGCGCTTCCATCGGCGCGGAGAGGTGCGTTACGGCAATGTGCTGCTGGCGCTGGCGCTGGCGATCGTCGACCTCGTCGCGTGGGGAGCAGGCCCACAGCTCCATCTTGTGCCGATCGGCGTCGCGCTCATGGTCGTGGACGTCGTCGCGATCGCGCTGGCGGCGCTGGCACTCCACGACGGCAGCGAGTTCCTGTTCTGCATCGCCGTCGCCGGGGCGCTGTCGTCCCCGTTCGTGACGTCGGAGGGGGGCGGCTCCGCGCCAGCGCTCCTGACGTACGGCGCGGCGGTGCTCATCGGCTCGCTGAGCGCGGCGCGCGATCCGCGCTGGGTGCGCGCCTTCGCCGTGCTGGCGGGAGGGGCGCTGGTGTACGCGCTCGCCGCGGCGGCGATGGCGACGAGCGCGGCGTGGTACGGGCCGTTCGCCGTGATGCTCTTCGGCGCCGTGAGCGCATTGGCGGCGCTGCTGCTCGCCGAGCCGGAGTGGCGAGGCGGACTATCGAGAGCCTTTCTCGCCGTCGCCCTCGTCGGCGTGCCGGCCGGATGGGATCGCATCGCCAACGGGGAGGCGCGGGTCGCCTGGCTGGTCGCGCTCGGCGTCGCGGCGGTGACCTATGCGGCGCTGGCGATCCGGCGCCCGCGGCAGGCGTGGTGGAGGGCGAGTGCACTGCTTCTTCCGCTCGGCTCGCTCGCGATCGCGAGCGCGGTCACGCAGGGTCGGGAGCCGGCGCAGGGCGTGGTGTTCGCGACCTGGACGGTGTTCGCGCTGGGCGCGTGGCGGTTCGAGCGGCTGCGAAGCGAGCTGCGGCGTGGGGGAGTGCAGCTGCTCGCCGGCGGGGTGCTGGGCAGCCTGGCGGTGGCGCTCCTGCTGTGGAAGAATCCATTCGCGCTGGCGGCTGGGCTGGCGGCGTGGGGAGTGGTGGTGACGGCGCTGGTGGCGGAAGAGAGCACGGTGCTGCCGCTGCTCGGCGCAGTCGTGGCGCTCGGAGGGGCGGCTCTCTCGGCGCTCGACCAGCTCGCCAGCCGGCCGGACTACTCGTACACGCCATTCGCCACCCGGTCGTCGGCGTCGGCGCTGTGCGCGACGATCGGGCTCGCCCTGGCGGGCCTGGTACTCGGTCGGGCGAAGGGAGTGCCGGCAACGTGGGCGGACCGGGCGGTGCGTCTGGGTGCCCTGATCGGATTTGCGATCCTGTGGGGGCGGATGGAGGTCGCCGGGGCGTACTCGCGCGATCTGGCGACCTTCCTGCTGATCGCGTACTACGCAGCATGCGGCGTCGGGTCGATCGTCGTCGGCCGGACGCTGGCGATCCAGCGGTTGAGAGTGGCCGGGCTGACGCTGGCGATCTACGCGGCGGTGAAGGCCGTGATGCACGCCTCGGAAATCGGCGGACTGTTGCTGCGGGTGGGGGCGTACGGGGCGGTCGGGGTATTCCTGCTCGGAGCCGGCTATCTGTATCGGGAGCGCGCTTCGGAGGCATGGCCGGCAGAGCAAGGCCGATGATGGAAAAGCTGCATGCGAGCAGTTGACACGCGGTGAATCCCCAATAAATTCAAGTGGCTACGGGTTTTTTCGGTCGGGTTCGTCCCGGCCGCCGTGCAGGACAATCTGACGCCGTGCTGCTTCGACGGCGCGCCTTGGGTCCCCGCTCGCGCCGCAGAGGCGAGCACACCCTGGCGAGAGCGGATGGATACCGGCCCGAACGGGCGCCTGGTCCACCCGCGTTTGTATTTGATGAATCGCGCTTGTCGCCGGCGCGGCCGAGGGCAGCCTCTGGTCGCCGCGACTGACACCTGACGGGTAGATATGGCACGCATAACGCCGCTCGACGAATATCGGAACATCGGCATCATGGCTCACATCGATGCCGGGAAGACGACGACGACCGAGCGCATTCTTTACTATACGGGAAAGAACTACAAGATCGGCGAGGTGCACGAAGGCGCCGCGACGATGGACTGGATGGAGCAGGAGCAGGAGCGCGGCATCACGATCACGTCGGCCGCGACGACGTGCTTCTGGCAGCGCCACGGCGCGTCGTTCGAGCAGGGCTCGGGGCCGCTGTACCGCATCAACATCATCGACACGCCGGGCCACGTGGACTTCACCGTCGAGGTGGAGCGGTCGCTGCGGGTGCTCGACGGCGCCGTCGCGCTGCTGGACTCCGTCGCCGGCGTCGAGCCGCAGACGGAGACGGTGTGGCGGCAGGCGGACCGGTACAAGGTTCCGCGGATGATCTTCGCGAACAAGATGGACCGGGTGGGCGCGAACTTCGACCGCTGCATGACGATGATCAAGGACCGGTTGTCGAAGCGCGCCTTCGCACTCCAGATCCCGGTCGGATCGGGCGAGCTGTTCACCGGCCACATCGACGTGCTCGAGCGGAAGCAGTACATCTTCGACGAGGTGAGCCTCGGGAAGACGTTCAGCGTGGTGGAGGTGCCGGAGGAATACCGGGACGCGGTCGAGCTGGCGCGGCACGAGGCGGTGGAAGCGGCGGTCGAGCACGACGACGAGCTGATGGAGAAGTATCTCGGAGGCGAGGAGCTGTCGCTCGAGGAGATCCGTCGTGCGATCCGAAAGGCGACGATCAAGATGGAGTTCGTCCCCGTCCTGTGCGGTGCCTCGTTCAAGAACAAGGGCGTGCAGGCGCTGCTCGACGCGGTGATCGACTACCTGCCGGCGCCGAGCGAGGTGAAGGCGATCCAGGGTCACCTGCCGCACCACGACGAGCACTTCGAGGAGCGGCCGGTGAGCGACGAGACGCCGTTCGCGGCGCTGGCGTTCAAGATCGCGACCGATCCGTTCGTCGGAAAGTTGACGTTCTTTCGGGTGTACAGCGGCGTCCTGAAGTCAGGCTCGTACGTCTATAACGCGACGAAGGACAAGCGCGAGCGGGTGGGGCGTCTGCTGCAGATGCACGCCAACAAGCGTGAGGAGATCGAGGAGGTGCGGGCGGGCGACATCGCCGCCGCGATCGGGCTGAAGGAGACGCGCACCGGCGACACGATGTGCGACGACGAGCATCCGATCATCCTCGAAGCGATGAAGTTCCCGAATCCAGTCATCGACGTCGCGATCGAGCCGAAGACGAAGGCCGACCAGGACAAGCTGGGCATCGCGCTCAACAAGCTGTCGGAGGAAGACCCGACGTTCCGCGTCCATACGGATGCCGAGACGTCGCAGACGATCATTTCGGGGATGGGCGAGCTGCACCTGGAGATCATCGTCGACCGGATGATGCGGGAGTTCAAGGTCGACGCCAACGTCGGCCGACCGCAGGTCGCGTATCGCGAGACGATCAAGAAGCGCGTCGAAAAGGTCGAGGGCAAATTCATCCGCCAGTCGGGCGGCAAGGGTCAGTACGGACACTGCGTGATCAACATGCAGCCGTCCGAGCCGGGTCAGGGGTTCGTGTTCGAGGACAAGATCGTCGGCGGCGTCATTCCCCGGGAGTACATCGGCCCGATCGAACAGGGGATCAAGGAGGCGCTGGAGAACGGCGTCCTCGCGGGCTACCCGATGGTCGATGTAAAGGTCGAGCTCATTTATGGCTCGTACCATGACGTCGACTCGTCCGAGATGGCGTTCAAGATCGCCGGCAGCATGGCGTTCAAGGAGGCGGCGAAGAAGGCGCATCCCGTCATCCTGGAGCCGATGATGAACGTCGAGGTGGTCTGCCCGGAGGCGTACATGGGCGACGTACTGGGCGACCTGTCGGCCCGCCGCGGCAAGATCGGCGGGATGACGCAGCGCGGCGAGGCGCAGGTGATCGCGTCGACGGTGCCGCTCTCCGAGATGTTCGGGTATTCGACCAAGCTGCGCTCGATGTCACAGGGCCGCGCGGTCTACTCGATGGAGTTCGCGCATTACGAGGAAGTGCCGAAGAGCAAGGCCGAAGAGATCATTTCGAAGATCAAGCCCAGGTAATCATTGGAGTCGGCACGCAGGTGTGCCGGTGTGCAGGTGGGTGGATGTGGATGTGTAGGTGCGGAACGGCGAGCAGGCGGTGGTAGAGGGACGTTCGTGGTGTCGGTGGCCAGTGCAGTCCCCACCTGCTCACCTGCGCACGTATCCACCTACTCGTGGCGAGACAGACCTTTCTTACTCGAGATACCAGAAATGGCCAAGGCAAAGTTCGAGCGGACGAAGCCGCATGTGAACGTGGGGACGATCGGGCACGTCGATCATGGGAAGACGACGTTGACGGCGGCGATCACGGCGATTCAGGCGGCGAAGGGGTTGGCGCAGTCGGTGGCGTTC
>JBIOHU010000026.1:0-21275 GCA_044449225.1 Gemmatimonadales bacterium
CGGATGGAGACGTACGCGCGACTGAGGCACCCTGAAGCTCATCGCCTGCGACACCCCGACGGCCCGTGGAATTCCACGGGCCGTCGGGGTGTCGCAGGCGATGAGCTTCAGGGTGCCTCAGTCGCGCGTACGTCTCCATCCGCGGCCCGTCGAAGGACGGCCGAAGTAATAGGAGTAGACGAAAAAGCTGCGCTGCGCCGAGGTCATGGCAGACAATAGGGCCGGGGTGCGGCCGCCGTCAAGAGGAATTTGAGCTGCCGGCCGCGTGGCCTCACGCCGTTGGGGGCCGCGCTGCATCATTGGCCGATGCGCCTCTCTCCGCTTCTTCTGCTCTGTCTCGCCGCCCGCCCGATCGCCGCCCAGACCGGTCGTGCGCGCGCCCGGGACCTCGGCGTCGCTCCCGGTATCTTCGCGCCCGGACCGCTGAACGCCATCACGGACGTCGCCGGCGTGAAAGTCGGCCAGACGACGGTCGTCTCCGGCGACTCGATCCACACCGGCGTAACGGCGATCCTCCCCCACGATGGCAACCTCTTCCTCGATCGCGTGCCGGCGGCGGTCCACATCGGCAACGCCTTCGGCAAGCTCGTCGGATCCACACAGGTCGCTGAGCTTGGCGAGCTGGAGACGCCCATCCTCCTCACCTGCACTCTCTGCGTTTGGCGCGCTGCGGATGCGCTGGTGACCGAGATGCTGGAGCTGCCGGGCATGGAGCGGGTGGCGTCGATCAATCCCGTCGTCGGCGAGACGAACGACGGTGGTCTGAACGCGATCCGGCTCCGCCCCATCACCCGCGCCGACGTTCATGCCGCGCTGGTGAGCGCGTCGTCCGGCCCGGTGGCGGAAGGAAGCGTCGGCGCCGGCGCCGGGACCGTCGCCTTCGAGTGGAAGGGCGGCATCGGTACCTCGTCGCGACTGCTCCCGAAGTCGCTCGGTGGATGGACGGTCGGCGTGCTGGTGCAGACCAACTTCGGCGGCGTGCTCCAGGTGCTCGGCGCACCCGTCGGCCGCGAGCTGGGACGGTATGCGTTCCGCGACGCGCTGGAACGGGAGCGCGGCGACGGCTCGTGCATGATCGTCGTCGCGACCGACGCGCCGATCTCCGACCGCAACCTGCAGCGGCTCGCGGCTCGGGCGATCATGGGGCTCGCGCGCACGGGCTCGAGCGCATCCAATGGATCCGGCGACTTCGTCATCGCCTTCTCCACCGCGCACGAGGTGCGGCGCGTCGTGACCAACGCGCGCCAGGTCGACGCCGCGCGCACCCTGCGCCAGACGGCCGAGCTCTCGAACGACGACATGTCGCCGCTGTTCGAGGCCGTCGTCGAAGCGACGGAGGAGGCAATCTACGACTCGATCTTCATGGCGACACCGGTGACCTACCGTGGGCACACGGTGGATGCGATTCCGCTCGACAAGGTGCGCGCGATCCTGGCGAAGTACCGTGTTGAACAACGGTGAATCGTGAAACGTGAGACGTGAGCCGTCACGTCTCACCATTCACCTCTCACCTCTCACCGGTCATTATCAACGCCCTCCCCTGCCGCGCCGTACGAGAGACAACCTCCACCGCGAGTCCCAGCCTGATGCGCGTCCGCTTCCTCGCCGCCCTCCTCGGCTCGATGCTCGTTGCCGTGCCGTCTGCTGCCCTCGCGCAGACGCGCCGCGTCCCGACGCCGGCCTCCGTCATCGGCTTCGAGCCCGGGGCCGACCGCAAGCTTCCGACCTGGAAGCAGGTCACCGACTATTTCGCCGCGCTTGACGCGTCGTCGCCGCGCATCGAGGTCCATACCCTCGGCCGGACGACGCTCGGCCGTCCGTTCATCGCCGCCTTCATCGGCGATCCGGCCACCCTTGCCAACCTCGCCCGGCTCCGCGACGACGCGCGCCGGCTCGCCGATCCGCGGCTCACCACCGAAGCGCAGCGCGCGACGCTGCGGCGCGACGGCAAGGTCGTCGTCCTCGTCACCTCCAGCATCCACTCTACCGAGGTCGGCGGCATCGTCACGCCACTCACGCTGGCGTACAAGCTCGTCACCGGCGAAGACGCCGAGTCGCGGGCGATCAGGAAGAACACCGTCATCATGCTCGTGCCGTCGCTCAATCCGGACGGCGTGGACATCGTCGGCGACTGGTACCGCAGCAGCCTCGGCACGAAGTGGGAGGGATCCGGCCCGCCGACGCTCTATCACTATTACACGGGGCACGACAACAACCGCGACTGGTACGCCTTCACCCAGGTCGAGACGAGGATGGTGATCGACTCCCTGTACTCGCCGTACCACCCGCAGATCGTCAACGACATCCATCAGCAGGGCTCGAGCGGGACGCGGATCTTCATTCCGCCGTACATGGATCCGATCGAACCGAACATCGATCCGATCCTCATCGCTGGCGTAGCGCAGATGGGAAAGTCGATGACCTGGCGGATGACGGCGGCCGGCTTCACCGGCATCGCCAACAACACCTCGTACGACGCGTGGACTCCCGCCCGCGCCTACCAGCACTACCATGGCGCCATCCGCATCCTCACCGAGACGGCGAGCGCCGCGCTGGCGTCGCCGATCACGGTGAGCTTCGACTCGCTCCGACCCGGCTACAACGTCGATCCCAAGGTCACCGGCGTCGACTTCCTCACGAAATGGCCGGGCGGTGCGTGGGGGATCGGCGACATCGTGCGGTACCAGACGGCGGCGTCATGGGCGTTGCTGGCGCAGGCGGCTGACGACCATGAGCTCTGGCTGTCGAGCTACGACGAGGTCGAGCGGCGCGCCGTGGACGGCAAGCGCACTTCGGGCCGCGAAGACTGGCCGTCGGCGATCGTGATTCCACCGCAGCCGGCGCGCGACACGGCGGTGAATGCGGCGCTCCACATCCTCCAGCGCGGTCAGGTCGAGGTCCGACGGGCGACGATGGCCTTCACGGCGAGCGGTCGCGAGTTTCCCGCGGGGAGCTACGTCATCCACACGGCACAGCCGTATGCATCGTTCGCCAAGACGCTGCTCGAGCCGCAGCATTACCCTGACCTCCACGAGTATCCCGGCGGCCCGCCGAAGCGCCCCTACGACGTCACCGCGCACACCCTCCCGCTTCTGTTCGGCTTCGACGTCGTCTTCCTCGCCGACTCCGTGACGGTGGCGACGACGCCGCTCGCGCCGGTAGCGCAGACCCCCTGGGTCGCCGCCGGCCTGAGCGACTCCCGGAGCCGCCGCATCGCCATTTTCCGCAACGCCGCCCCGTCGATCGACGAGGGATGGACTCGCTGGGTGTTCGATCAGTATCACATCCCCTTCAGCGTGATCACGGCGCGCGACGTTCGCGCCGGCAATCTCGCGTCGAAGTTCGACGCGGTCATCGTTCCCGATCAGAACCCGCGCGCGATAGCCCGTGGGCCGAGCGGCAGCTATCCCGACTCGCTCAAGGGAGGGCTTGGCGAGGTGGGTGCGGCCGCCCTCGCCTCGTTCGTCGACGCCGGTGGCACCCTGCTCGCCTTCAACGACGCCAGCGATTACGCGATCGACGCCCTGTCGCTGCCGGTGAAGAACGTCCTCGCTGGCGTGCGCTCGAACGACTTCTACGCTCCGGGCTCGATCATCAGGGTCGAGCTCGATCGCGCGAATCCTCTCACGAGGGGCGTCACGGCGCCGGTCTCCGGAGTCTGGTTCGAGGCTTCGCCGGCCTTCGATGTGACCGACACGACGCGCGCCACCGTGGTGGCCCGCTACCCCGCCGCATCGGCGGGCAACCCGCTGCTCAGCGGCTGGCTGCTCGGCGGGGAGAAGCTCGCCGGCCTCGCGGCGATGGTCGACGTCGCACGCGGCAAGGGGCACGTGATCCTGTACGGATTCAAGCCCCAGTACCGCGGGCAAACGATGGCGACGCTGCCGCTGATATGGAATGCGCTGTTGCGCGTAGGTGAGTAGGTCCGTAGGTGCGTAGGTGAGGACTGCAACGACGAAGGGCACACCGGGCTGTTCCGGTGTGCCCTTCCGAATGCCTACCCACCTACGTTCAGACCGGCGGAAACTCTTTCGTTCCCCTTCCCGTACACCCCTCCATGCTCGTCCATGTCGTCGCCGCGCTGCTGCAGGTTCCCGCCGCGGCGACTGCCCCGAAGTCAGCCGTTCCCGACAGCGCGCGGTCCGCCGTCAACCAGGGCGCGGCGAACGACACAACTCTGCTGCGCGATCGCCGCCACGAGCCCAAGCCGATCAAGCGGATTCCCGTCACCGCCGAGCATCTCGCGACGGCATTCAGCGATCCCTCCGCACGCGACATCCTCCTTCTCGCCCGCAGCGCCCGCATGCGTCAGGACTCGGCGCTCCAGGGCTACGACGCCACGACGTACCAGCGCATCTCCGCCGGCTTCGGATTCTCGAAGTTCGGCCGCGACCGGCTCGCCTTTCGCTCGGAGTCGGCGACTCGAGTCCAATGGCGCCGCGGCGTCGGCGCCTACGTCGACGTCACCGGCTCGCGCGCCGTGATTCCGATCGCCGGCGAGTCCGGCCACGTCAGCATGGACCAGGACATCTCCCCCATTCCCTACTATCCGGGGAGCGAGACCCTCTGGATCGGTTCCGACGTCGCTCACTCGACGGTGAACGAGAACGACGGCATCATCCATCCGCTCGCCGAAGGCGCCGAGGCGTACTACACGTACGCGAGCGGCGATTCGGTCACCTTTCGCCTCCCGGACGGGAAGACCATCCGGCTGCGTGAATTGAAGGTCCGTCCGCGTGAGCCGAAGTGGAACCTCGCCGTCGGCTCACTCTGGTTCGACATGAGCGGCGGACAACTGGTCCGCGCCGCCTATCGCATGAGCGTGCCGATGGACATCGTCGCCGTGGCGAAGGCCGATGATCCGCACTCGTTCGACGACGTGCCCGCCGCGGTCAAGCCGCTCATCTTCCCGATGACGGCGCAGGTCACTGCGATCGGCGTCGAGTATGGGTTGTATCAGGGGCGCTTCTGGCTTCCGCGCCTCCAGGTCGCCGAGGGCGGAGCGCAGGTGAGCTTCATGCGAGTGCCATTCAAGCTCGAGCAGAAGTTCCAGTACGGTGCGGTGAACGCCGTCGCCCCGCTTCCGCCCATCGTGACGAGTGCCGCCGACAGTGCGAGGCCTCATGCCGAGGTGAGCGTCCGCGTCGGCGAATCAGCCGCCGACCGCAAGACCGAACGCGACTCGGCACGCGTCGCGCGCCATGCGGCGCGCCGCCGCATGTGCGACAGCACTGGCGTACATACCTACATCCGCCATCCCGAGGGGAATCCGGACCCGGTCCTCACGCGAGTGCCCTGCGACTCCATCGCTCTCGCCAACTCGCCCGATCTTCCCGCGTCCATCTACGACCCGGGCGACGCAGTCTTCGGCGGCGCCGAGATGGACGCCCTCGTCGAGCAAGCGCTTTCGATGGGAGCGCAAGCCGCCTACGCGCCGCAACTTCCCACCTTTGCTTTCGACCGGCCGCGCTACAACCGCATCGAGGCGCTCTCCATCGGCGGACGCGCCGATGAGGTGCTTGGCGCCGGATACTCCCTCCACGGCGACGCACGACTCGGCGTAGCCGACCGCGAGCCGAACATCGAGCTCACCGGCTCGCGCAGCGACTTGCGCCGCACCCTCTCCGTCACGGCGTACAACCGGCTCGTCTCGGCGGGCGACTGGGGCGATCCGTTGAGCTTCGGCAGCTCCATCTCCGCGTTCCTGTTCGGCCGCGACGAGGGGTTCTACTATCGCGCCTCCGGTCTCGAGCTGACCTCCGCTCCCGACGTCGGCGGCGAGACCGCGCTCACCTGGGCACTGTTCGCCGAGCAGGAGCGTACGGCCCGCCAGCGCACCAAATTCTCGCTCGCCCACGAGGTGAGCAGCGCCGACTTCGCGCCCAATTTCGAGGCGGTGAGGGGCACCTACACCGGCGCACGCACCCGCTACACGCGCAACTTCGGCCTCGACCCGCAAGGCTTCCGGCTCTTCTCCGATCTCCGCCTCGAGGGAGCGCATGGCGACAGCGGGAGCTACGGCCGTGGGGCGCTCGATCTCACCGCCTCGCACGGCATCGGGAATGGCGCAGCGTCGATCACCCTCGCGGGCGGAAGCACGGTCGGCACCGTTCCGACGCAGCGCTACTGGTTTCTCGGTGGCACCCAGTCGGTGCGCGGACAACGGCCGGGCGCCGCGGCCGGCGACGCCTTCTGGCTCGCGCGGGCTGAGGTGGCGCACGGGGTGGGGGTCGTGCGGCCGGTGCTCTTCGCCGACCTCGGCTGGGCGGGCGACCGCACCAAGTGGCGCGACATCGGCCAGCCCCTCTCCGGCGCCGGCGCCGGCATCACCATCATGGACGGCCTGATCCGCTTCGACGTGGCGCGCGGGATCAACCCGAAGCCGGGCCAGTGGCGGGTGGATGCGTACGTGAACGGGCGGTTCTAGCTCCCGCCTCGTCGCTGGCGCCGACCAGGGGAACATCTCGCTCCGCGTGTCGGATCCGTTCAACACGATGCACTTCGGCTATCGCACGGCGAATGGCCAGGTGATCGAGGATAGCGTGCGCCGGTTCGGAATGCGCGGCGTGTTCCTCACCGTGACGCGGAACTTCGGGCAGCAGTTGAAGCTGCGGCCGAAGGCGCCCGAGACCGAGCCGCAAGGGCCGCCGTCGGGTGGGCCGCCGGGGGCCTAGCCGCCCGACGGTTTCGCGTCCTTCACCTATCGTTGTTCGTTCGGCGGCTGCAAGTTGCCACACCTCAAAATGTGGCCTGCCATGAACTCCTGCTCCCGTTCCGCCCGCCGGCTCGCCGTGGCCGCGCTGTGCATCGGCGCCGTACTGCCGGCCCAGCAGCCCGCGACCCCACGCTACGATCCCGCGGCCTACGTGCACACGTCGGGCGACATCCCGATGCGCGACGGGCTCACCCTCCATGTGGAGATCTTCGCGCCGCGCAACCAGATGGAGCCCCTTCCTTTCCTCTTCGAGCGCACGCCGTACGGCGTGGCCAATGCTGGCGCGCGGCTCACCGCCGGCTACGTCGACCTCGCGCAGGAAGGCTACATCTTCGTCTTCCAGGACATCCGCGGCCGCTACAAGAGCGAAGGCACCTTCGTCATGCAACGCCCGCCGCGTCCAGTGGATTCGCCCTCGATCGCGATCGACGAGGAGACGGACACCAACGACTCCATCGACTGGCTGCTCAAGCACGTCCCCGACAACAATGGCCGCGTCGGCATGCTCGGCGTGAGCTACGACGGGTGGACATCGGCCATGGGGATGCTCGGTGCGCACCCCGCGCTGCGCGCCGTGAGCCCGCAGGCGTCGCCGGCCGACATGTGGATCGGCGACGACTTCCACCACAACGGCGCGTTCCGGCTCAGCTACGGCTTCGAGTACGCGTATCTCACCGAAGCGTCGAAGGAGAATTCCGACTTCGACTTCGACCGTTACGACACCTACGACTGGTATCTCGGCCTCGGCCCCCTGTCCAACGTGCAGACGAAGGTGCTGAAGGGCAAATCGCTCCCGACGTGGACCGACTTCGTGAATCATCCCAACTATGACGGCTTCTGGCAGCGGCAGGCGATGAAGTCGTACCTCACCCGCGTGACGGTGCCGACGCTCAACGTGGCCGGCTGGTGGGACCAGGAGGATTTCTACGGTCCGATCACCATCTACCGCGAGCTCGAGCAGCACGATGCGCGCGACCGCAACTTTCTCGTCGTCGGCCCGTGGCGCCATGGCGGATGGAGCAGCGGTCCGGGACAGAAGCTCGGCAAGATCGATTTCGGGTCACCGACGGGCGAGTACTATCGGAAGAACATCCAGGCGCCGTTCTTCGCGTACTACCTGAAGGACAAGGGCGCGCTCACGCAGCCCGAGGCCACCGTATTCGAGTCAGGGAGCAACAGCTGGCGCACCTTCGACTCGTGGCCGCCGAAGGGCGCGGTCACGAAGTCACTGTATGTCCATGCGAACGGCAAGCTGTCGTTCGATCCGCCGACGTCGAGCGAGGGCTCGCAGTTCGATTCGTACGTGAGCGACCCCGCGCATCCGGTGCCCTACCGGCCGCGTCCCATCGAGCCCACGTACTATCCCAAGGGCTCCGGGTGGTACACCTGGCTCCTGGAGGATCAGCGTTTCGTGGACAACCGGCCCGACGTGCTGACGTGGGAGACGCCGCCGCTCAGCGAGGACGTGGCGGTGGCCGGCGAGATCACGGCGAAGCTGTTCGCCAGCACCACCGGACGGGATGCCGACTGGGTGGTGAAGCTGATCGACGTCTATCCCGAGCACTACGAGCCCGACTTCAAGCTCGGCGGCTACGAGCTGATGGTGGCGAACGACGTCTTCCGCGGACGCTTCTGGAAATCATACGAGCATCCCGTGCCTCTCGTGCCCAACGCGGTGACGCCGTTCACGATCGACCTTCACACCCAGAGCTATCGGTTCCTGAAGGGACATCGGATCATGGTCCAGGTGCAGAGCACGTGGTTCCCGATCATCGACCGGAACCCGCAGACGTGGGTGCCGAACATCTTTCTTGCCACAGCAAAGGACTTCAAGGCTGAAACGCACCGGGTATGGCGCACGCCGGATCAGGCGTCGCGGGTGGAGATCCAGACGGTCCAGTAGGCGGGAGGAGGCGCAGCTTGACTTCCGCTGCCCCTCCGGCGAGCGTTGAAGGCATGAGCCAGCTCGTCGCCACCACTCCCATGTGCGCCATGGGCATGTGTCATCTCATGCGGCATCTGCCGCACGGGACGGGTGCCGCGCGCCAATAGTCTCTCGACGCAACTGACGTCGACGACGCGCCCCGGTCCCACGCGGATCGGGGCGCTCTGCATGTTGCAAGGCACCCGGACCCCGTGAGTCGAGGATCGAAGCGACGGAACGCTTTCACCTCATCCCCGATAGGTCCTTCATGCAGCCGATCGCCGTCTACCACGAGCATCCCGACTGGTTCCGCCCGCTGTTCACGGAGCTGGAGCGCCGTCGACTTCCCTTCGTCCGCCTCGACGCGGCGGCGCATCGCTACGATCCGTCGGAGCGCAGCGTCCCCTGGTCGCTGGTCTTCAACCGAGCGAGCCCGTCGGCGTATCTGCGGGGTCACGGCCAGTCCACCTTTCACACCCTGCACTGGCTCAGGCACCTCGAGCGGATCGGTGTCCCGGTGGTGAACGGCAGCCGGACCTACGGCTACGAGCTTTCCAAGGCGAGCCAGCTCGACGCGCTGATCGAGCTCGGGCTTCCATTTCCCCGCTCGCGTGTCATCAACGATCCATCGCAGGCGCCGGAGGCTGCGGCAGACCTGCGCTATCCGGTGCTCGTGAAGGCCAACATCGGCGGGAGCGGCGCGGGGATCACGAAGTACGAAACGGCCACCGCGCTCGAGGGCGCCGTTGCCGCCGGCCAGGCGAACCTCGGCGTGGACGGCGTGGCGCTGATGCAGGAGGCCGCGCCGCTGCGCGACGGCCACATCACCCGCGTCGAAACGCTGAATGGGAAGTACCTGTACGCCATCAACGTCTATCCGGCCACCGGCTCGTTCGACCTCTGCCCGGCGGACGCCTGCCAGACGACGAGCGGCGTCGAGCTCGTCGGCGCGGCGTGCGCCGTGGACGCCGTGAAGAGCGGGCTGCGCGTCGAAGGATCCACGCCGCCGGCGGAGATCATCGAACAGGTCGAGCGGATCGCGCGCTTCACCGGTCTCGACGTCGGCGGCATCGAGTATCTCGTCGATGATCGCGATGGCAAGCACTACTTCTACGACGTGAACGCGCTCTCCAACTTCGTCGCCGACGCGCCGAACGTGATCGGCTTCGATCCCTGGATCAACCTCGTGGACTACCTCGAGGCACGCATCGCCGGCGTGACGGCCGAGGTGTCGGCATGAGCGCCACGCTGATTCCCGAGAACGCGCCGGCCACCATCGCGGCAGCCGGGACGCCGAAAAAGCTTCGCTTCGGCTACTGGCTCCCGGTCTTTGGAGGCTGGCTGCGCAACGTGGACGACGAACGCATGGAGGCGAGCTGGTCCTACACGCGACGCCTCGCCCAGCGCAGCGAGGAGATCGGCTTCGACCTGACGCTCATTGCCGAGCTGTTCCTCAACGACATCAAGGGCGCCGACGCGCCGGCGCTCGACGCCTGGAGCACCGCTGCCGCGCTCGCCGCCGTGACCGAGCGGCTGGAGCTGATGGTCGCCGTGCGCCCGCAGTACCACCCGCCGGCGCTGCTCGCCAAGCAGGCGGCGAACATCGACCAGATATCCAACGGTCGTCTCGCGCTCAACGTGGTCAGCGCCTGGTGGGCGGACGAGGCGCGCCGCTACGGCGTGCACTTCGACCGCCACGACGACCGCTACGCGCGCACCGCCGAGTGGCTCGACGTCGTGAGCGGCGCGTGGCGCGAATCCCGGCTCACTCACAAAGGCACCTACTACAGCGTGGACGATCTGATCGTCGAGCCCAAGCCGGCACGCCGACCTCGTCCCACGATCTACGCCGGTGGCGAGTCGGAGACGGCGAAGAACCTCATCGCCGCCAAGTGCGACGCCTACGTCATGCACGGTGATCCGGTGGCGCACATCGCGCCCAAGGTGGCCGACATGCGCGCCCGCCGCGAGCGCGCTCGCCTCGAGCCGATGGAATACGGCATGGCGGCGTACGTCATCGTCCGCGAGAGTGAAGCCGCGGCGAAGCGCGAGCTGGCGCGGATCACCAACGTCGCCGAGGGATCGCCGGGCTATCACAACTACCAGGATTGGCTCGCCAACACCCAGCTCGAGTCCCGCGTCTCGCTCGAGGACTACTCCGTGTCCAACCGCGGGCTGCGCGCCGGCCTGGTTGGTACGGCGGAGCAGGTGGCGAATGCCATCAGGGCCTTCCAGGAGGCGGGCGTTGGGCTCCTGTTGCTCCAGTGCAGTCCGCAGCTCGAGGAGATGGAGCGGTTTGCGGAGCAGGTCATGCCCCTGCTAGCCTGATTGCGTGAACACCCTCTCCCGCTACCTGCGCCCCTACTGGCGCGTCGTCCTCCTCGCCCTCGTGCTGGCGACGATCAACCAGGTCTTTTCGCTCCTCGACCCGGTGATCTTCCGGCACGTGATCGACAGCTACGCCACCCAGTTCGACAAGTACACGAAGATCCAGTTCTTCAAGGGTGTCGCGGTGCTGCTCGGCATGGCGGTCGGCGTCGCCTTCGTGTCGCGCGTCGCGAAGAACTTTCAGGACTACTTCGTCAACGTCATCGTGCAGCGGGTCGGCGCCGACCTCTATTCCGACGGGATACGACACTCACTGGCGCTGCCCTTCCAGACGTTCGAGGACCAGCGGAGTGGGGAGACCCTCGGCCGCCTCCAGAAGGCGCGTTCCGACACGGAGAAGTTCATCGCCGCGTTCGTGAACATGGTGTTCACCACCCTCGTCGGCCTGCTCTTCGTCATAGTGTATGCCTTCAAGGTGCACTGGGCGATCGCGCCGGCCTTTCTCCTTACCGTGCCGACGCTCGGCATCCTCAGCTCGGTGCTCAGCAAGCGGATCAAGACGATCCAGAAGGTCATCGTCGCCGAGACGACGGCGCTCGCCGGCGCGACGACGGAGTCGCTGCGCAACATCGAGCTCGTGAAGAGTCTCGGCCTGGCGGCGCAGGAGGAGAAACGACTGAATGCGACGACGGAAAAAATCCTCCGTCTCGAGCTGAAAAAGGTCAAGTACCTCAGATCCCTGAGCTTCATCCAGGGAACGGCGGTGAACTTCCTCCGGACCTGCATCCTGTTCCTCATGCTCTACCTGATCTTTCTCCAGCAGATCACGGTCGGGCAGTTCTTCTCCCTGCTCATCTACTCGTTCTTCATCTTCGGGCCGCTTCAGGAGATGGGAAACGTGATCAACATCTATCGCGAGACCGAAGCGTCGCTGGCGAACTTCGACGAGATCTTCACGATACCGATCGATCCCAAGCCGAGCCACCCGGTGGCGGTGGACGACCTGGAGCATCTCGCGTTCCTCGACGTGAGCTTCACTCACGCGACCGCCGCCGCTCCCGCATTGGCCGGCGTCTCCTTCGAGGTGCGGCGCGGGCAGACGGTGGCGTTCGTCGGGCCGAGCGGCGCCGGCAAGACGACGCTGGTGAAGCTGCTCGTCGGCCTCTACCGGCCGGGTGCTGGCCGTATTCTCTACAACGGCGTGTCGAGCGAGCGCGTGGATCTCGACCGGTTCCGGGAGCGGATCGGCTTCGTCACCCAGGACGCGCAACTGTTCAGCGGCACCATCCGCGAGAACCTGCTGTTCGTCCGGCCCGGCGCGACCGACGCGCAATGCCTCGACGTTCTCCGTCGCGCCGCGGCGACGTCGCTGCTGGGCCGCGCCGATCAGGGTCTCGATACGGTGATCGGCGAGGGAGGAATGAAGATCTCCGGGGGCGAGAAGCAGCGCCTCTCGATCGCGCGGGCACTGCTGCGTGATCCCGATCTCCTCGTCTTCGACGAGGCGACGAGCGCGCTCGACTCCCTCACGGAGGAGGAAATCAGTCGCACCATGCGCGACGTGGCGGAGGCGGCAGACGTGATCACCGTCCTCATCGCGCACCGCTTGAGCACCGTCCTCCATGCCGACCGGATCTTCGTGCTCGAGCGCGGCCACATCGTCGAGGAGGGCCGGCACGAGGAGCTTCTCGAGCGCACGGGACTCTACTACGCGATGTGGCGGCAGCAGGTCGGCGAACGGCGCGCCGACGCGTCGGCGGCCCCTCCGCGACTGGCCATCGTCAACTACGCGTAGATACAGGTGAGCGGTGACACGACAGGTGAGCGGTGAATGGTGAGACGTGAGAGGTAAACAGCCGCCCTCACCATTCACGTCTCACGATTCACGTCTCACCAGTGTTCACGGGTAGTTGGTCGTATGGTCCGAATTCACCTCGAACGACTCTATCATTTCGTCCGAATCGGTCGCGAGTCGTGCCGAAGCGAAACAGACGATTGCTCGACTTGGTGATTGAAGTCACGTCACCGATTCGGGCACTTTGAGCGACCTCCTGCAACGCGCCACTCCGGGGCTCGCCGGCTCGCCGGTGCCGGTGAGTCCAAGTCGTGTGACCGCAGGGAGTTGACCCGGGTCTGGCGGGTGGCATGTCGCTGGCCCTTATCACTGGCGAATGAACGTCCCTCCCCTCCTCGACCGCAAGCCGGTCACTCTGTCCAACACCACGGCCGTGCGAACCCCGCGGCCGGCCTCCGTCCCGCCACGCACCGCGCCGCGCGATCGGCAGCGCGACCTGCAGCGAGATGCGGCCGCCGCCGGCGTGCTCGCCGTTCAGGCGTATTCACGCATGGGGGCGGCGCTCGTCGTCGTCATGGTCCAGCTCGCGCTGAGCTATCGCTTCACCGGCCTCGCCAGCCCGGCGACCCTGCTCGGGATCACCCTCGCCTACACCGCCTTCGTGGGCACGGTCGCCATCGCCGTCGAGGGGATGGGCCGCGCGAACCAGGGCGTCGTGACGCTCGCCCTCGCCGGCGACCTCGGATTCATCTTCGCGATGACCTTCGCCGGCACCACGCCGGCGCACTACGAGCGGTCGCTCTTCGGCTCGCTGATCATCATCCATCTCGCCAACGTCTACTTCGGCCAGCGTCAGGCGTGGCGGGTGCTCGTCGTCGCGGGGCTCGGCTACGCGGCGCTCATCGCCGCGGCCTGGCACGATGCGCTCGCCGTCGACCAGGTCGAGGAGCTGTGGACGATGGCGATCGCTGCCGCCGGCACGGCGTTGATCATCGTCCACGCCGGCAACGTTCGACGCCGCCTCCGTACCATCGTCACCCTGTTCGAGCGTGCCGAAGAAGGGGACTTCACGCAGGCGTACGACGATGTCGCCGACCGGCGCCCCGACGCGATCACGCGGGTCGGACGCGCCTACAACCGCGTCCGCTCGCAGCTCGCCAGCATGGTGCTGACCGACCCGCTCACCGGGTGCCTCAATCGCCGCGGCTTCGACCAGGCCCTCGCGCGCGAGGTCGCCCGGTCGGCGCGTGCCGGCAGCGAGATGGCGCTGCTGGCGCTCGATCTCGATCACTTCAAGGAGATCAACGACACTCACGGCCACATCGCCGGCGACGAGGTCCTTCGTGCCGCGGGCGCGCTCCTCAACCAGGCCGCACGCGCCGGCGACGTCGTGGCACGCACCGGCGGCGAAGAGTTCGCCGTGCTGCTCTCCGATACGACTGCGGCGGGAGCGTTCCAGTTCGCGTCGCGTCTCTGCGACGCGATCCGCGCCCACGCGTTTCCTCCCGCGCAGCAGTTCGACGCGCCAATCCGGATCACGACGAGCATCGGCGTCGTCTCCGGCGCCCCCGCCATGGACGGCGACTCCGCCGCCCTCTTCACCTCGCGCGCCGACATGGCCCTCTACGCAGCGAAGCGCTCGGGACGTGATCGGGTCCGGGCGTGGAGCGCGTGAACTGCAACGGGCGGTCGAGATGCCGAACGGCGGTCAACATACCGAAACGGCGGTCAACTGATCGAACTGCGGTCAACTGATCAAACTGCGGTCAACTGATCAAGCTGCGGTCGACTGACCGAAGCGCGGTCGACATACCGAAGGTCGGTCAACGTATTCGACGACGGTCGACACACCAGAGACCGGTCAACGTATTCGACCGCGGGTCAGTACGTCGACCGTGCTTCAGTACGTTGACCGCGCTTCGGTCGGTTGACCGCAGCTTCGGTCTGTCGACCGCAGTTCGCTCAGTCGACCGCATCTATCGCTTCGCGGCACGCCACCAGACACCGCTCCAGTCCCTCGAGCGTGTGGTCCCCCATGTGGCCGATGCGGAACGAGGTCTCCCTGTTCTTGCCGTAACCGCTGCCGATGGTGAAGCCCCGCTCGCTCACCGCGCGCAGCACCGTTGCCGAGGTGAGCGTCGGCGGCAGCGTCACGCTGGTCACGGTCGGGGAGCGGTGGCCGGCGCGTGCGAGCACCCGCATCGCCCCGCCGTGCTGCGCTGCGAGGTCGTCCACCCAGGCGTGGGTGCGGCTCGCCATCGCCGCGTGCCGGTGCCAGCGTGCCGACATGCCCTCGCTCACGATCGCCGCCAGCTGGACGTCGGCGGCATAGAGCAGCGGAAGAGCAGGGGTGTTCGGCGTCTGCCGCTTCGCCGCGTACGCCTCGAACTCCACGAGGTCGAAGTACAGGCCGCGCCCCGCCGTCGCCCGCGCGCCCGAGATGTACGCCTCCGACGCGGCGGCGAACGCGAGACCCGGTGGCAGCGCGAGGGCCTTCTGCGAGCCGGTGAGAGCGAAGTCGAGATCCCACTCGTCGAACTTCAGCTCGGCGCCGCCGATGCCGGTGACGGAGTCCACGAGGCACACCGTACCCTGGCTACGGGCGAGTCCTGTGGCGGCACGAACGTCGGTCAGCGCGCCGGTCGAGGTCTCGGAGTGGACGATCGTCAGCGCGGCGTACCGGTGCATGCGCAGCCGCTCCTCGAGCTGGCCGAGCTCCACGGTGTCACCCCACGGCACCTCCACGAGGTCGGTGTCGCGCCCGCACGCGCGCGCGATCGCGGCGAACCGCGCCGAGAAGGCGCCGTTCACCACGGAGAGCACCCGCCCCTCCGGCGCGCAGCGGATCGCCGCTTCCATCAGCCCCGTGGCCGACGAGCTGCTCACGTACACCGGCCGCGCGGTGCCGAAGATCGAGCCGAGCGCCGACTGCAACCGGCCGAACATCGTCTCGAACGCCGCACCGCGGTGGGGGATCATCGGCTGCGTCATCGCCGCGAGCACGGCGGGGCGCACCTCGGTGGGTCCGGGAAAGAAGAACGTGCCGTCGTGCAGGAGGGAGGAGAAGGCGGTCATGCGAGGACGAGCTCCACGAGTTGGTCGAACGAATCGATCACGACGTCGGCTCCCGCCACCACCGCCGCGCGGCGCGCGAATCCGGTGAACGCGGCAAAGAGATCCACCGCCGGCCGCATCGCAAGGTCGGTCGCCCCGTCGCCCACGGCAACCACCCGGCGCGGCAGCTTCAGCGACTCCACGACGACGCGCTTTCCGTCGCTCGTCGTCAGCGGCGACGTCCGGTCGTATCCGGCGTAGACTCCCTCGGGCGAAAATGTCAGCGAGACGGCATGCACCTCGCCATCGGCCACGCCAAGCGAGGTCGCCAGCGGCAGGATCGCCTCGCGGATGCCCCCGCTCACGAGCACCACTCGTCGGCCAGCGTCGTGGAGCTGGCGGACGACGCGGACCGCGTCCGGCGCGACGGTCGACTGGTACACCGTCGCCAGCGCGGCGATGTCGTCGCGATTCGGGTTCACCATCCGGAGCCGCTCGACGTCGTGTACGGCGAGCGGCACCTCGCCGCGCATCGCGCGGTCGGTGAGCGCCTTCACTTTCGCCCCGACATCGGCGCCGCGACGGCCCGACAGCCAGTCGATTCCCTCGATCCCGCAGAGGGTCGAGTCGACGTCGAGCACAACGCTGGCGAAGCCGCGCTCCGTCACAGGACGTTGCCCGGAGCGAGGATCCCCTTCGGGTCGAGCTCGCGCTTGATGGCGTGCATCCCGCGAAACTGAAGGGGCGTCATCTGCAGCGGGAGCCACTTTCGCTTCAGCTTGCCGATCCCGTGCTCCGCCGCCACCGTGCCGCCGAGCGCCAGCACCTCGCGCAGCGTCGCCTCCACCACCCGCTCGATACGTCCCAGCTCGTCAGCGTCGCGGGCGATGAAGTTCTGGTGCGGATGGCCGTTCCCCACGTGGCCATAGGTGACTGCCTGGTCGATCCCCGCCTCGTCGGCGTGGGCGCGCGCACGGACGATCGCGTCGGCGAGCCGGCGGTAGGGTACCGCCCAATCGGTGGAGACCTTGCGTCCCCCGAACGAGCGCCGCGCGTCGCCGCGCTCGTTCATGTGCGCCGGCACCGCATGGCGCACCCGCCGCGCCTCGCGGAGCGCCGTCTCCCCCTCGTAGACCTTCGCGTCGTCGATCAGCGCGCCGTGCGATTCGGCGAGCATCAGCCACTGGTCGAGCGCCGGCGCCAGCCCCTGCGGCGGCGACTCTTCGACGTACACGAGCGCCGCCGCGCCGGCTGCCCAATCGCGCGACCCCTCGGCTTCGCGCACGATCGCCAGCGCCAGGCGATCGAAGAACTCGAGGCACCGCGGATGGACGCCGTCCCTCTCCCGCGCCGCCACGACGAAGCGCAGGGCGGCCGACTCGGTGGCGAATGGCAACGCGAGGCCGACCACCTGCTCCGGCAACGGGAGCAGCGACAGCTCCACTTCCACCACGACGCCGAGCGTCCCCTCGCTGCCGATGAACCAGTCGACGGGGTCGTGAGCGAGCTCGTAGCCGACGGTGTTCTTCTCGAGCTCGGACCGACGGAGCTGCGTCAGCGACCCGTCGGCCAGGGCCACGGTGAGGGCGTGCACGTGTGGCCGCGTCGCGCCGTAGCGGAGACTCCGCGCTCCCGACGCGTTGCACGCCACGGCGCCGCCAACCGTGCACTCCTCCTCGCTCGTCGGATCGGGGGCGAGCAGCAGTCCCTCCGCCGCACAGGCGCGCTTCAGATCCCCAACCAGCACGCCGGGCTCGGCGCGCGCCACGCGGCGCACCGGATCGACGTCGATGATGCGCTGCATCGCTCGCAGCGAAAGGAGAACGCCGCGGTCGGTGATCGACGCCGCCGTCGTGCTCGTCTGTCCCCCCGCCGCCGTCACCGGAGTTCCCTCCGATGCGCACTCCGCGAGCAGCGCCGACAGCTCCTCCGCCGACGCCGGCCGCGCCACGCCATCGGGCACGAGCACCAGCCCAGACGCGTCCGACGCGTAGGCGCGCCGCACGTCGGCATCGCGATCGATCGCCGGTGCGAGTGTCGGCATCAGGCGCCGCGGAAGTGGACGACGGTCGCCGAGCTCACGTCGGGGAGCTTCAGGAGCGCCTCGCGCACTCCGGCGGCCACGGTGCCGTCGACGCTGATCGCCGCCAGCGCCTCGCCTCCCTGCGCCAGTCGTGCCTGGTGGTACTCGGCGATGTTCACGCCGGAGTCGCCGAGCACCGTGCCGACCCGTCCGATCACGCCGGGCACGTCGTTGTTGGTGAGGATGACGAGCGTCTCGCGAGGCGCGACATCGACGTGGAAGCCGCCGATCCGGGTCAACCGCGGTGTCGAGCCCTCCGGCGCGACGCCGCCCACGGCGAGCTCCTGCATCCCGCCGGCGAGGCTCACCTGCACGGCGAAGGCATGGCCGAGCGACGCCGACTCCGAGCAGGACAGCTCGATGCCCCGGGCTTCGGCGAGCGAACGCGCATTGATGAGGTTCAGCCGTTCGACTTCGGTCGTTCCCTCGAGCACCCCTGCGGCCGCCGAGGCGAGTAGTGCCGCCTCGGCGCCGGCGAGCTCCGGTCCCACCCGGAGCGAGAGCCGCTGGATCGTCCGCACTCCGCGGTCGGCGAGAATGGCGCGCGCCACCGCCGCCGCCCGGCGCGTGACGTGGAGCGCCGGTTGGAGCGCGCGCAGGTCGCCGCTCCCGGCGCCAGCGACGTTGATCGAGCGCGACAGCTCGCCGTGCAGCAGCGCGTCTCGCACGGCGGCGCACGCGTCAACCGCGACGTTGCGCTGGGCCTCGGCGCTCGACGCTCCGATGTGCGGCGTGAGCAGGGCGGCCGGCGCGCGGCGGAAGGGATGATCGGCCGCCAGCGGCTCCTTCACGAACGCGTCGACTATCGCGCCGCGGAGCTGTCCGCTCTCCAGCGCCGCGGCGAGCGACGACTCCTCGATGATGCCGCCCCGCGCCATGTTGACGACGATCGCTCCCCCCTTCATTCGCGCCAGCTCGCGCCGGCCGATCATCCCCTCGGTCTCTTCGGTGAGGGGCGTGTGCACCGTGAGCACGTCGGCTTCCTCGAGCCCTGCCTCCAGGGTGGCGAGCCGCCGGATGCGCAGCGAGCGGAATCGTTCGTCGCTCACGTACGGATCGAAGCCCGCCACGTCCATCCCGAACGCCAGCGCGCGGGTCGCCACTTCTCCGCCGATCCGGCCCACGCCGACGATCACCAGCGTCTTCCCCTTCAGCTCCGTGCCGAGGAGCCTCGAGCGGTCCCATCGCCCTTCGTGCATCGAGCGGTCGGCCTCGGGAATGTGCCGCAGCAGACCGATCAGGGTGCCGAAGAACAGCTCGGCGACGGCGATCGTGTTGCCCGCGGGGGCATTGATCACGGCGATGCCAAGCTCCGTCGCCCGGTCCATCGCGATGTTGTCGACGCCCACCCCCGCGCGGCCGACGACCCGCAGCCGGCTGGCGTGCTCGAGCAGCTTGGCGGTGACGCGCGTCGCGCTCCGGCCGACGAAGGCGTCGTAGTCGCTGATTCGCGCCAGCAGCTCTTCCTTCGGGAGCGTCGGCACCTCGTCGACGATGAAGGAGGGCTCGGCGGTGAGCAGGGCGACGCCGTCGGGGTCGATGTCGTCGGTGACGAGGATGCGGTAGGTCACGGGTGGGTGGAAAGGGAGATCGGTATCGATGTCTGCCGGCGAGGCGTCCTTCGAGCAGAGGTCACGAGTCGTTCAATTCATAATCGATACCATGCCCCCTGTCTCACGCCGCGATCGGTACGTCGATCTGGCCGCCCTCCTGATCATCGTGATCGGCCTCGCCCTCTATCTCGACTCCAGCTCGCGCTTCCACGCGATCCTGGCGTTCTCGTTCGAGCATCCGGGCCCGCGCGGCCAGTCCCAGCTCGCCGCGGCCGACCGGGCGCGGTACGAGTCCTATGGCGCGCTCGCGCTGGCCATCCTCGGCTGCGTCACCGGTGCGGTCAGCGCGCTGCGGCACAGGCTCCGTCCGGTCAGCTGATCGCCATCGTCCCGTCGCTCACCAGCACGGAGGCGCCGCCCACCCGCACGGCCGCCACGCGGCCCCCGGCGACGTCGGCCTCCACCTCGAGCATGCTCGGGCGGCCCATCTCGAAGCCCTGCTCCACCGTCCAGCGCAGGGTGCCGTCACGCTCGCGGCGCGGATCGCGCGGGACCAGATAGCCGGCTAGAGCGGCGCAGGCGCTTCCCGTCGCCGGATCCTCGGGGACGCTGAGACCCGGCGCGAACATCCGCGCGTGGTAGTCGGTGCCCGGACGCTCTCCTCCGGCGGCGAAGACGAACAGCTCCGGCGCCCAGGTCGAGCGCAGCGATTGCTCCCACGGCTCGATCCGGATCCGCGCCCGCTCCACCGCGCGGCGGTCGCGCAGCGGCACGAAGAGAAAGGGAAGGCCGACGGAGACTCCCTGCGGCCCCCACTCCCCGTCGAGCAGCTCGTCCTCGGCGAGGCCGAGCACCGTCGCCAGCGTCTCGCGTGAGGGCGGATTCGGGCCTCCCTCCGGCAGCCTGGCGACGGAAAGCTGGACGAAGGTCGGCTGCCCATTCGTCGCCCGGATCGTCACCGGCACGGGACCCACCTTCTCCTCGAACACGATCCGCGTCGTGTCGCCGGTGAGCGCGATGTCGCCGATGGTCGCGAGGGCGTGAGCCGTGCCCACCGTCGGGTGACCGGCGAAGGGAACCTCTCCGCCCGGCGTGAAGATCCGCACCCGCCGCGTATGGCGCGCGTCGTCCGGCGGATAGACGAACGTGGTCTCGGAGTAGTTGAACTCACGCGTCACGTCGAGCAGCCGTCCTTCGGGGATGCCACGCGCGTCGGGGAAAATCGCGAGCTGATTGCCGCCGAAGGGGCGGTCGGTGAAGACGTCAGCGGTGAGAAATCGAAAGCGCGACACTGGAAACGCTGGTGAATGGTGAATGGTGAATCGTGAATGGTGACGGCGTGGGCAGGTACTTCTCACCTCTCACTTTTCACCTCTCACCGTCCGTCCGTCTCACCAATCTACCTCCTCTGGCGCACCCAGTGCCTGGGTGCGAGGATAATGCATGCGCCCAATCGCCAGCGGCGTCGCCGCTGCCCTGCTGATCGCCGCCGTCGCCGCGCCGCTGCATGCGCAGGGACGGAGTGGCGGCTCGATCGCCGGAACCGTCACCGACAGCGTCCGCTCGCGTCCGGCCGCAGGCGCCATCGTGCTCCTCACCAGACTCTCTCCGGAGCCCACCGAATTTCACAGCGCCGCCTCCGACGACAGGGGCCGCTACCACTTCGACTCGCTCACTGCCGGCCGGTACGAGGTCGCCTTCGAGACCGATTATCTCGATTCGCTCGCCCTGACGCTCCCCTCGCGCACCGTGACGCTCGGGGATGGCGAGCGGCTGACGGTGGACTTCGCCGTACCCTCCGGGGCCACCCTCCGCGCCGCGGC
>JBIOHU010000027.1:0-21191 GCA_044449225.1 Gemmatimonadales bacterium
GTGCGAGACGTTCCGCCGCCAACCCACCCGCATCGAGAGCCGGGGCGAGGGTTCTCCAGCGTGAAGCCCAATCGCGCTCTCCCGCGCGTCGTTCGGCCCGCTCCCGCCAATGCACGGCCGATCGAGGCGTCGGCGCCAGCCAGTTCGACGGTTCGCCACCGCGCTGCAATAGCTGCGAGAGTGGCGTTCCGCCCAACGGCTCGGTGATGATTCGGACGTAGGTCATGGCGGGGTCGGGCGGACGACTCGAGTCATTTGTGATACGGTTCGCCGCGCGCGATCGTGCCGGCACGGTAGAGCTGCTCGGCGAGCACCAGCCGCGCGAGCTCGTGGGGCAGCGTCCAGGGTGCGAGCTGAATCGCGCGGCTCGCGCTTCCACGCACCGCATCCGGCAGGCCCAATGCGCCACCGATCACAAAGGCCACGTCTTGCGCGCGATCCCGGGCCGACCACACGAATCGCGCGAACTCGATCGAGGAGAGACGCTCGCCGGATTCGTCACACGCGACCAATTGCGCGTCGGCGGGTATGCGCTCGAGAAGGCGCGCTCCTTCGCGTTCGCGCGCCTCGCTGACCGCGATCCCGCGTCCGCTCGCCTCCCTCACCACCATGACCTCGAGCGGCCAGTACCGCGCCGCTCGGGTCTCGTACTCGTCGGTCGCCGCCGCGAGGTGCCGATCGCGTGGCTTTCCCACGGCGGCGACGACGAGGCGCATGCGCGATTACGCGTAGATGCCGCGCAACCGGTGCACCGTCGCGACCCGGCTGATCGACACCATGTAGGCCGCCGTACGCATGTCCACCTTGTGCTGGGTCGCCAGCTTCAGCACGTCGGCGAAGCTGCGTGTCATGATGTCGGTGAGTCGCTCGTTCACCGTCTCCTCGGACCAGAAGTAGCCGCCGCGGTCCTGCACCCACTCGAAGTACGAGACCGTGACGCCGCCGGCGTTCGCCAGAATGTCCGGCACGACGAAGATCTCCTTCTCGGCGAGGATCGAGTCCGCCCCCGCCGTCGTGGGGCCATTGGCTCCCTCGACGATGATCTTCGCCCTGATGTTCTTCGCGTTCTTGCTCGTAATGACGTTTTCCAGTGCCGCCGGCACAAGCACGTCCACCTCGGAGGTGAGCAGCTCCTCATTCGTGATCGGCTCGCCACCCGCGAACCCTTCGAGCGTCTTGTGCTGTCGGAGATACTTGATAGCGGCCTCGATGTCGATCCCATTCTTGTTCCAGATGCCGCCCGTGCGATCGCCGATTCCGCAGATCGTACATCCTTCCCGCGCCATCAGCGTCGCCGCCACCGAGCCGACGTTTCCGAACCCCTGCACCGCCACGGTGGTACCCTCCACCTTCTTGCCGAGGTGCTTCAACGCGGCCTTCGCGACGATCATTACGCCGCGGCCCGTCGCTTCGCGACGCCCGAGTGATCCGCCCATCTCCACCGGCTTGCCGGTGACGACGGCGGTCACGGTGTGTCGCATGTGCATGGAATACGTATCCATGATCCACGCCATGACCCGCTCGTTCGTGTTCACGTCGGGGGCCGGAACGTCCGAATCGGGCCCGAGAGTCTGAATGATGGCCGCCGTGTAGCGGCGAGTCAGACGTTCGAGCTCTCCGGCGCTCATCTTGAGGGGATCGCAGATGACGCCCCCTTTGGCGCCACCGAAGGGCAGGTTTACCACCGCGCATTTCCACGTCATCCACGCGGCCAGCGCCTTCACCTCCTCGAGGTTCACCTGCATGTCGAACCGGATGCCGCCCTTTGCCGGACCACGGGAGGTGTTGTACAACACGCGATACCCGGTGAACACTTCCACTTCGCCGTTGTCCATCATCACCGGCACGGAAACGATGATCTGTTTCTCGGGGTGCCGGAGCACCTTGTACAAGCCGGGCTCGAGGTCGAGCAACTGCGCCGCGCGGTCGAAGCGGCTCATCATCCCTTCGAACGGGTTGTTCTCGTCCAGGGGATGGTCCTTGTCCGGCATGACGATTCTATTGGTCGGCAGTCGAAGATCGGTAGCCATGGGCTGGTGAACTCGGACCGGCTGGGCCGGCGGTTTGAGCGACGGTTGTACGCGCCGCGAGAAGACTGGCGAGTGAAACGTCGAGCACGGCAGCTCCGCGTTCGACGATGGTGCGTTGCGAAACATACCACAACCTCGGGCCTTCGTGAGGCCACGAGGGGGCGAGCTTGACGGCATCCTTGAGCGTGCATACGACGGCGTCGGCCGTCGCCGCGGAACGGAGGATGCGCTCCACGTCGGACGCGTCGAACGCATGGTGATCGGCGTATTTGGCCTCTCGAACGACGGCGCCTTCCTCGCGCAGCTGCGCGAAAAACGCGGCCGGTACCCCCACCGCGGCCACGCCGACGACCGCACGTCCACGGAGCCAGGTCAGGTCGGCGCGATCTCCCGTGCGCGCGTCCACGAGGCCGTCAGGTGCGAGGTGAACGATCGCGCTCGCGTCCACGCCGCTCCTGGCCGAAAGACGCTTGGCGACGCTCTCCGCGCATTCGCGGCTCGCCGACTTGCGCGTCACGACGATCAGCGTCGCGCGCGACGTCGACGACGCGGACTCACGTAGCGGACCAGCGGGCAGGCAACGTAGGTCCGATCGCCATTGCTCGGTCGCCACCAGCAGCCAGTCGGCATCGCGCCGGATCCGCCGATGCTGGAAGGCGTCGTCGAGTATCACGCAGTCCGCTCCCCGCTCCGCGGCGCGCCGCACTCCCCGTAGGCGATCGGCGTCGGCCACGACGATCGCGCCCGGATTGAGACGCTCATGCACCAGCGGTTCGTCGTCGCCATAGCCCCGCATGACGACGGCCGGTCGTGCTCCCGCGTCGAGTAGTCGTCCAACGGCCCACGCCGCGACGGGAGTCTTCCCCGTTCCGCCGACGGTGAGGTTGCCGAGACTCAGCGTGGGCAGCGCCGCGTCGTGTGCACGCAGCAGCCCAGCGTCATAGGCCGCATTGCGCGCCGCGGCGAATCTCCCGAAGGCCCAGCCGGCGGGAGCGAGCAGCGCACGCGCCGCTCGCGCGCCCAGCCCGTCGCCGTACCAGATCCCGTCGACGACGCGCACTGTCAGGATCCCGAGACGGCGTCGAGGATCGCCTGGAGCCGCGGCGCCTGTGCTGCGGCCTCTCGAGGCGACGGCGCCTCCACTCCGGTGAGCGGACCGAAGCTCACCGTGACGCGAGCGAATGGTTTGGGGATGAGGAAACGATCCCAGCTTTTCAGGCGCCACGCGCTCGAGGCGCGAGCACGGATCGGCGCGATCAGCGCGCCGGTGCGCTGCGCCGCGACCGCAGCGCCCGGCGCAAAGACCCGCGCCGGTCCCCGCGGGCCGTCGGGGGTGATTGCGCCGTCCCGCCCGGCGTCGATTTCCCGCATCAGGCCGATCAGCGCGCGGCTTCCCCCCTTCGACGACGAGCCACGTACCGTGGCGTACCCGAGCGACTCGGCGATGCGCGCGATGATCTCGCCGTCACGATGCTCGCTGATGACGATCGCCACGTTCTCTCCCCGCTGATGCCACAGAAGCGGCAGAAGCTCTCCATGCCACAGCGCGAACAGGATCCGTCTTCCCGACCGCCGCGCCGCGATCAGAGGTTCGCCATTCACGGTCTCCATGCGCCAGGTGCTGGCCAGGCCGCGAAGCAGCCAGACGCCGAGGCCCACGATCCAGCGGACCCGCCGCGACTCGCTCATGGCGTCGCCGCCACCGGTTCGCTCGCGAGCTCCAACACCATCGACGCCACTCGCGCGGCCGCTCCGGGCTCGCCGAGCATGTCGCGCACGGCGCCCAGCTCCTTCACCAGAGTCGCACGTCGGACGCTGCGCAAATCGAGCAGCGGCTCCAGGGCGTTCGCGAGCGCCATCGGCTGGAGCGCGTCCTGCACGAATTCCGGCGCGACCTCATGGCCGGCGACGATGTTCACCAGTCCGATGAACGGGATCTTCACCAGCCGCCGGGCCACGGCATACTCGAACCGTCCCGTACGATAGGCCACGACGAGCGGACACAGGGCGATCGCTGCCTCGAGGGTCGTCGTGCCGCTCTTGCAGAGCGCGGCGTCAGCGGCGCGGAGAAGCGAAAAAGAGGCGGCGTGCACGAGCGGAAATGGACAGCGCTCGACAGGGATCGCCACCTGCGGCGCCGAGCTCACGACGACGCGCAGACCCGGATCTCGCCGTTGGAGCTCGCGAGCCGTGGCCACGAACGGATCGAGATGCCGTGCGATCTCCTGGGCTCGGCTCCCAGGAAACAGCACGAGCAGCCGCCCCCCCTCTCCCACGCCGAGATCGCGCCGGGCCGCGGCGCGATCAGGGAGGGCAAGCGCTCGATCGAGCAGCGGGTGTCCAACGAAGGTCGCGTCGATCCCGTGATCGCGCAGCAGTTGCTCCTCGAATGGCAGGATCACCGCGGCGCGGGTGACGGTCCGCGCGAGCGCCGCCAGCCGACCGCGCCGCGACGCCCACACCTGGGGGGTGATGTAATACAGGACCGGCACACCGGCCTCCGCCGCCGCGGCGGCGATCCGCATGTTGAATCCCGCGGAGTCGATCAGCACGACCACCGCGACGCGCCCGCTCCGGAGCCGGCTCCGCAGGGTGCGCCGTAGGCGGAGGAACCGCGGCAGGTGCATGAGCGGCGCGACGAACCCCATCACCGCCAGTGATGCCGTGTCGGCTAGCAGGTCGACTCCCGCTTCCTTCATCGCTTGGCCGCCGACGCCGGTGAGCGAAAACGGCTTCCCCGTCCGTAGCAATGCGCGCGCCACCGCCGCCGCGTGCAGGTCGCCGGAGACTTCGCCGGCGACGAAGAGAATCTCACGCACGAGAGGGGAGTGCCGCGCCGCCGGCGAGCGAGGGAAGTGCACGCTCGATGTCGGCGACGATCTGCAGTGCCACGGCCAGCGCGTCACGTCCCGCCTCGCCGGTGACTGGAATCGGCGACTCGCCACGGACGCCAGCGAGGAAGCTCTCGAACTCGAGGCGCAGCGCGTCTCCCTCGTCCGCCTCCAACGGGATCCGCTCGACGAACTGCTCGAGCGCCAGCGGCGCCGTCGCGAGCTCGGCGACGTCCACGTCGTCGCGCAGGCGAAAGAACTCCCCGCTTCCCGCGCCGAGGTCGAGCGACAGATAGCCGCTCTGCTGGAAGATGCGCAGCTTTCGCATCCGGTCGCGCGACACTCGGCTGGCCGTGATGTTCGCCACGGCGCCGGAGTCGAAGCTGAGCCGCGCGTTGGCGATATCGACGAACGGGGTGAGTACCGGCACGCCGACTGCATCCACCGAGGACGCCTTCCCGCCGACCAGCGTGAGCACCAGGTCGATGTCGTGAATCATCAGGTCGAGCACCACTGCCACGTCGGCGCCGCGTGGATTGAACGGCGCCAGCCGGTCGCTCTGGATGAAGCGAGGCGAGTCCACGTGCGGTATCGCCGCCCGGATGGCCCGGTTGAACCGCTCGACGTGTCCCGTCTGGATGAGGGCGCCGTGCTCCGACGCCAGGCGCAGCATCTGGTCTGCCTGCTCGAGGGTCGCGGCGATCGGCTTCTCGATCAGGGCATGAATGCCCCGAGCGAGAACCCGTTCGGCGACTTCGAAGTGTGCCGGCGTCGGCACGACGATCGTCACCGCATCCACTGCATCGAGCAGCAAGTCGAGCGACTCGAATGCGCGCACGCCGAGGTCGCTCGCCACCTTGGTCGCCCGATCGGGCCGCGACTCGTAGAAGCCCGCGAAGTCCGCGCCGCAGAGGTCGCGCAGGATCCGGATATGGTGCTGTCCGAGGCCGCCGGCTCCGATGACGCCGGTCCGCACGCGCGTCGTCAGACGACCACCCCGCGGCCGCTGTCCTCGACGAAGCGCAGCAGCTCGAGCACCTCGGGGAACGGCCTGAGCTCCGTCGCCGCCCGCTCCTTCGCCTGCGTCACGTTCAGCTCCGAGCGGAAGAAGATGCGATAAGCCCGCTTCAGCTCGCGCACAACTTCCTCCGGGAAGTTGTTGCGCTGTAGGCCCACGCTGTTGAGGCCGTAGAGCTTGATCGGATTGCCGACCGCCTTCACATAGGGCGGCACGTCCTGCGAGATGCGCGAGCATCCGCCGACGAAGGCATACTGGCCGATCTTCACGAACTGGTGGGCCGCGCTCTGGCCGGCGATGATCGCTCGCTCGCCGACGGTCACGTGGCCGGCCAGCTGCACGCTGTTCACGAGGATCACGCCGTCTCCGACCTGGCAATCGTGCGCCAGGTGAACATAGGACATCACGAAGCAGTTCTTGCCGACGGTGGTCTTGTAGGAGTGCGTCGTGCCGCGATTGATCGTGGTGTACTCGCGGATCGTCGTCCCTTCCCCGATCTCGACCGTCGTGTGCTCACCCTGGAACTTGAGGTCCTGCGGATCGCCGCCGAGGATCGTCCCGGAGCCCACCTTCACGTTCGCGCCGAGGATCACGTTCCGCTCCAACGTCGCCCGCGGTGCGATCACGCACCCCGCGCCGATCGTGCACCCCTCGCCGACGATCGAAAAGGCACCAATCTCGACGTCGGCGGCGATCCGGGCGTCGGCACTGATGATGGCCGAAGGGTGGATGCGGGGTGTCATCGGTCGCGTACCATGGCGCTCATCTCCGCCTCGCAGACGATCTCCCCATCCACCTTCGCGACACCCTGCATCTTGCACATCATTCCGCGGACCTGGAGCAGGTCGAGCTCGAAGCGAAGCTGGTCGCCGGGCTTCACCGGGCGCCGCCACTTCACGTTGTTGAGCGAGGTGAAGTACACGACCTTGCTCTCCGGGTCCGGGATCGCACCGAGCAGCAGCATGCCGCCCACCTGCGCCATCGCCTCGACGATCAACACTCCCGGCATGATTGGATGCCCCGGGAAGTGTCCCTGGAAGAACGGCTCGTTGATCGTGACGTTCTTGATCCCGACCACCCGCTTCCGCGGCTCGATCTCGAGGATGCGGTCGACGAGCAGAAAGGGATATCGGTGCGGCAGCACCTTCATGATCTCTTCGATTCCGAGCACCTGACTCTCCTGCGCCAACGACGCCTGCAGCGCCCGCACGAACAGCACGGTGCCGCGATGGCTGGGTTTGTGCGCCACGATGCGCGCCTTCAGGCGCACGCCGGCCAGCGCAAGGTCGCCTACACAATCCATCATCTTATGCCGGACGAACTCGTCTGGCGAGCGGAGCTCGTTCTCCACTACCCCGCCATCCCCGAGCACGATGGCGTTCTGGGTCGACGCACCCTTGATCAATCCCCGCGCCCGCAGCGGCTCGACCTCGCTCACGAACCCGAAAGTCCGCGCCCACGACAACTCGCTGCCGAACGTCTCCGTCGTCAGCGTCATCGCGTAGTGTTGACGCCCGATCATCGCGTGAGGAAACTCGATCGTCACGTCCAGCTCGAGGGAATCGGCCGGCGTCGCCTCGTAGACCGAGTCGCCATCCGTAACTCGAAGCGGGGCGGTCAGCCGCCCGGTTCGCACGCACCCCGGATGCGGCTGGAGCCCCGTTTCCCGTAGCGCCGCGAAGAAGGGACCGGCACTCCCGTCCATGATCGGCGGTTCGGGCCCATCGAGCGAGATCACGAGGTCGTCGATCTCCAACGCCTGCACGGCGGCGAGGACGTGCTCCACCGTATGCACGGCGTTCGGCTCCTCGCCGAGCTGGGTCCGCCGCTCGGTGAGGACCGCATGGCTCGCCAGCGCCGGGATCGGCGCCGCGCCGGCGAGGTCGCGCCGCTGGAAGACGACCCCGCTGCCGGAGGGCGCCGGCCGGAACTCGAGCGCGCAGGGCACGCCAAGATGCAGGCCGGTCCCGGAGACCGAGACCGGCCTCGCGATCGTGCGCCGCATCAGTCGCCGCCCTTCGCTACCCGATCGCCGAGTAGCCGCTCGAGCCCGCGAATGAGTGACGGAAGCTTGAACAACGCCGCCTGCGCGCGGAGGGACTCCCGATGCGGACGCGCCGGATAGCCCGACCAGGTCGCGCCGGCGGGCACGTCGCCGAACACGCCCGCCTGACCACCGATGCGGGCTCCGCGCCCGATCGTGATGTGCCCGCCGATCCCCGCCTGCCCCGCGAGGATACAGCCGTCCTCGATGTGGGCCGAGCCGGAGATGCCCACCTGCGACATGACGAGGCAGAGCCGCCCCATCCGCACGTTGTGCCCCACCTGCACCAGGTTGTCGATTTTCGTACCGGCGCCGATCACCGTATCGTCGATGCTGCCTCGGTCGATCGTCGTGTTCGCCCCGATCTCGACGTCCGACTCCAGAATGCAGCGCCCCACGTGCGGGATCTTCTCGTGCGCGCCGCCGCGAAAGACATAGCCGAAGCCGTCGGAGCCGATGCGCGCCCCGGCATGGACGCATACCCGGTCGCCAAGCATCGCTCCGGCGTAGCAGCTCACCCCCGGATACAGGTGGCAGTCCGATCCCACCTCGACCCCCTCGCCGAGCACGACGTGGGCGTCGAGCCGGCTCCCCGACCCGATGCGCGCGCCCGCCCCGATGACGACGTACTCGCCGACCGAGACACCCTCGGCGAGCTGCGCCCCCCGTCCGATCACCGCGGTCGGGTGGACTCCCGCCACGTGCGTCTGCGGCGGGTAGAGCGCAGCGAGCAGCGACAGCATCGCTTCGTGCGGCTTTTCGACGACAACCCGGGCCAGCGGTCCGCCCGGTGCGTCGCCGAGCTCGGGGGCCACCAGGACCACCCCTGCCTTCGAGCCGGCGAACAGCGGCGCATACCTCGCACTGGCGAGAAAGCTCAGGTGATGCCGCTCGGCACGGTCGAGGGGCGCGACCGCCGTGACGACGGCTGCTCCGTCCCCATGCAAAGCTCCGCCGACGGCGTCTGCAATGGCCGCGGCGGTGAGAGCCCGTTGGCCCTCACCGCCGCTCGCCCGCCGGGCTGGCGAGTCGGTTGCCACTCGTCAGTCGTTCGGAGGGGTCTGTGGGCGGACGACGCCAGAAGGCGTGGTGGCGGGCGCCGTCGACGCGGGCCGGGTCGCGGTCCCGCCACTGGCACGGAGCTTCGCCAGTACCTTGTCGGTCAGGTCCAGATTCTTGTCCATCGCGACGATCGACGAGCCCTCGTCCGAATTGAGGATGAAGGCGTAGCCGCCCTCGACCCGCGCCTCCTCAAGCGCGCTCTTGACCTTGTCGAGAATCGGCTGCACCAGCTCGCCCTGCCGCTGGTCCGCCTTCTGACGCAGATCGGCCGTGCGCCGCTGGTATTCGGTGTTCTTGGCCTGCAGCTCCTTCTGTCGCGCGTCCCGTGCCGCTGGCGACATCGTCGCCTGTACCTTCTGATAAGCGGCGACCATCGCATCGAGCGAGTCGCTCATGCGCTTGATCTGCTCACCCAGGGGCGCCGTCTCCTTCTGGAACTGCGCCTCGGCCTCGGCCCGGCCCGGCGCCTGGTCGAGCAGCACCGATCCGCGAACGTACGCGATCCTTTGACTGCTCTGAGCAGCCGCCCCGCTACTGACAAGGGCAACGAGAGTGAGCGCGAGTGGGACCGCGCGACGTAGCACACGCATGAAGACTCCAGGTTAGAAGAGCTGTCCGAGTTTGAAATGCAACTGCCATTTCGGCGCCTTGACGCCGTTCGCATCCGTGCGATCGAAACCGTACCCCCAATCCAGGCCCAACGGTCCGAGCGGGGTCACCACCGAGGCGCCCACGCCGGCGCCGCGGAACAGCCGCGTCGGATTGAAGTCAGCCGGCCGCGCCCAGATGTTTCCCGCGTCGTAGAAGGCGTCCATGTAGATCTGCTGGTTGAATCGGAGTCCCAGCTCGACCGTGTTCGTGTAGAAGGCGCTGCCGAACGAGCTCGCCTGGGCCGTCGTCGTCGAGGCGTTGACGTTATAACCGGCGGGGGTGATCGAGAACTCCTCGTATCCGCGTAGCGGCTCTCCGTACTGCACACCGCCGAGGGAGAACTTCTGCGAGACGAAGAACCCGCCCGGATCGCCGAATACCGCGCCGGCGCGGGCGGTGAGGCCGAGGGTGAGCGTGATCGGCTCCGAACCGAGGGCGCTTCCCCCGAATTGCGCCAGCGACGCGAAGTGCTTGATCTCCCCTGTGTAGCGCGTGTACGTCGCCCCGCCGAAGAAGCCGTTGGCCTCGGCCGTGAGTGTCTGGTGGCCGCCGTCGACCGGGAAGGGCAGCCCGACTCGCGTGTCATGGTCGAACGTGAGTCCCAGCGTCGAGCGGGCACAGGTGACGACGTCGCAGTTGATCGTGCTCACCAGCCCCGTTCCCCCGTAGTTCACCTTCTCCGCCCCGTACGACACGAACAGCCGCGAGAAGCGTGAGCCGAACAGTGGGAACCCGAGCTGCACCTGACCGCCGACGCGCGTCTGACGGCCGACGTCGTTGACGTAGAAGCGCTGCTGCGAATGGTACGCCGTCACCGTCCCCGAGATCTGCGATTCCTTGATGAACGGGTCGGTATAGGTCAGGCTGAAGTCGTTGATGTACTGCCCGAACTGCCAGTTGAGCGAACCGCGCTTGCAGAGGCCGAACAGGTTCGGCTGGTCGAAACCGATGAACCCGCCGACGCCGGCGCCCTGGCCCACCGAGGCGCCGAAGTTCACGTTGCCCGTCCGCTTCTCCTTTACCCGGAAGATGACGTCCACGTCGCCGCTGTCGTTCGCGGCCCTCGTGTCGGGCGCCGGCAGCGGCGTCTCGAAGAAGCCCAGGTTGCCGATGCTCTGGTAGCTGCGGATTAGCGCGTCGCGGCGGAAGACGTCGCCCGGTACGACGAAGATCTGGTTCCGGATGCACGACTCGGAGGTTATGTCGTTGCCGAGGATCTCGACCCGGTTGACGATCGCCGGCTGCCGCTCGTCGATCTCCCAGCGGAGGTTCACTGTCGGTACGGAGTCCGGCCCCACCTTTACGCGCGTCACCACGGGGCGGACGCTGGCGGAGATATACCCCTCGTTCGCGTACGCCTCGCCGACCTTCCGCGTCGCGTCGTCCCATTTCGTCTGATCGAAATAGAGGGCGTCGTCGTTGCCCCGTCCCACGCGGATCAGCCCTTTCACCGCTCCTGTGATCGTCGTCGGCTGGTCGCCGAACGGGTAGAAGCGCGCGATATCCTCATTCGAGAAGTGTCGGCTACCCGTCACCTCGAAGGTGCCGATGCGATAGCGCGGCCCTTCGTTCACGGCGATGTCCACCATCGCCTTCCCGCGGTTTCGATCCACCCGGAGGGTGTCCTTCAGCACCTGCGCGTCGATGTATCCCTTCGAGGCGTACAAGGTGGGGATCGCCTCGCTCACGTCGGCGGCGTACTTGTCGGCATCGAGCTCGCCCTTGTGCCACCAGAAGAAACCTTCCGGCTTCGTCGCCATCGCGCCGACGACGGTCTTGTCGGAGACGCCCGCGTTCCCGGCGATGTCCACCCCAGAGACGGCGAGTCGGTGACCCTCGTCCACGTGGAAGACGAGATGCACCTGGCCGTTCACCATCGTCGTTTCCGGTCTCACCCGCGCCAGATAGTAGCCGCCCGCTTGATACAGCGAGTCGATCCGCTGCATCGCCCGCGTGACCTGCGCCGGATCGACCGGCCGGCCGATCAGCAGATCGACCCGGTCCCGCACCGAGCTCGCTGACATGCGGTTGGTGCCCGCGACGTCCACCGCCCCGAGCAGTGGCCGCTCGCGCACCGTCAGTACGAGCATCGCACGAGTTCCACCGGGTGACAACTCGCAGCTCGCCTGCACGTCCTCGAACTGACCGAGTGAGTACAGCGCCTTGATCGCACGATCGAGATCGCGATAGTTCACCGGCCCTGGAACCAATCCGGTCTCGGAGCGCAGCGTGGCATCCCCCGTGCGCACAGCGCCACGGAAGGCAATGGAATCGGGTGTCGCGCATCGCCCGGCAGTCGTGGGCTCCTGCGCACGCGCCGTCGCCCCCAGGCCGAGCAGAGCGACGGCGACACAAAAAATACGTCTCATCACGGCAATATACACGGAAAACGGCCGGCAGGGTCCCCTGGAGTTGGACCCGGCCGGCCGTGTGCGGGTTGCTTCCCGCCCTGGATTAGGCCTTCGTGGCGCTCGACAGGACCCGGAAATCCAGCTTCGTCCCGTCCGCCGAGGCGTCCACCTCGATCTCATCGCCGCGCGAGAACTCGCCGAGCAGGATCTTCTCCGAAAGCGGATCCTCGATGAACTTCTGGATCGCCCGCTTCAGCGGCCGCGCGCCATAGCTCTCGTCGTAGCCGTGCTTGACCAGCAATTCGGTCGCCGACTCGGTTAGCCGGAGCGTCAGATCCTCCTCGGCAAGGCGCTTCCGGACGTCCTTCAGAAGCACGGAGACGATCTGCGCGATGTGCTCCCGGCTGAGCGGATGGAAGACGATCACGTCGTCCAGTCGGTTCAGGAACTCCGGATTGAACACGACCTTCAGCTCGTCCTTCACCTTCTCCTGCATCCGCTCGAACGACGTCGTCGTGTCGCCGGTCGTGAAGCCCAGTCCCTTCCCCTTCGTGATGTCCCGCGCCCCGACGTTCGACGTCATGATGACGACCGTGTTCTTGAAGTCGATCACGCGGCCGTAGTTGTCCGTCAGATGTCCCTCGTCCAGCACCTGGAGGAGAATGTTGAACACGTCCGGGTGAGCTTTTTCGATCTCGTCGAGCAGGATGACCGAGTACGGCTTGCGGCGGATCGCCTTCGTCAGCGTGCCGGAATCCTCGTAACCCACGTAGCCCGGCGGCGCCCCGATGAGCCGCGACACGGAGAACTTCTCCATGTACTCGCTCATGTCCACCCGGATCAGCGCCGACGGATCGGCGAAAAGGAACTTCGCGATCGAGCGCGCCAGCTCCGTCTTGCCGACGCCCGTCGGTCCGCAGAAGATGAATGAGCCGATCGGGCGGTTCGGATCCTTGAGGCCGGCCCGGCTACGCCGGATCGACCGGCTGAGCGCCTTGATGGCCTCGTCCTGCCCGATCACCGTCTGGTGCAGCTCATCCTCCATCCGCATCAGGCGGCTGGTCTCCGCCTCCTGCAGCCGCGTCACCGGGATCCCGGTCCAACGGCTGACGATGAAGGCGATCTCCTCTTCCCCGAGCACCGGCCGGTGAGACTGGCGGCGCTGCTCCCATTCCTCCTGCTTCTTCCGGATGTCGCCCTGGATCTCCCGCTCCTTGTCGCGGAGCGAGGCGGCCCGCTCGAAGTTCTGGTCGCGCACGGCGGCTTCCTTGTCGCCGTTCACCTTCTCCAGCTCTGCCTTCAGCGCCGCGACCTCCGGCGGCGGCGCTTGCGCCGCCAGCCGCGCCCGCGCTCCCGCCTCGTCGATCACGTCGATCGCCTTGTCGGGAAGGAAGCGGTCGGTGATGTAGCGCTCCGACTGCTTCGCGGCGAACACCAGCGTCGGATCGGGGATCGTCACCTTGTGGTGATCCTCGTACTTCTTCCGCAGCCCCTTGAGGATCTCGACCGTCTCGTCGACCGACGGCGGATCGACGACGACCGTCTGGAAGCGGCGCTCCAGAGCCCCGTCCTTCTCGATGTACTTCCGGTACTCGTTCAGCGTCGACGCGCCGACGCACTGCAATTCCCCCCGCGCGAGTGCCGGCTTCAGCATGTTGGAGGCGTCGATCGCGCCTTCGGCAGCGCCCGCCCCAACGAGAGTGTGGAGCTCGTCGATGAACAGGATGATATTCTTGTTCTGGGCGATCTCGTTCATCACCGCCTTGAGCCGCTCCTCGAACTGGCCGCGGTACTTGGTGCCGGCGATGACCGCCGCCATGTCCAGGGAGAGCACGCGATTGTCGCGCAGCGACTCCGGGCACTCCCCGTTGGCGATCAGCTGGGCCAGTCCTTCGACGATTGCCGTCTTGCCGACGCCCGGCTCGCCGATCAGCACTGGATTATTCTTCTTCCGACGCGTCAGGACCTCCATCACCCGCTCGATCTCCTTCGCGCGGCCAATCGTCGGATCGAGCTGTCCCTCGGCGGCGAGCTGCGTCAGGTCGCGGCAGAAGTGGTCGAGCGCCGGCGTCTTTGACTTCTTCTCTCCCTTGGGCGCGGCCGGGGCAGGCTGCGCGCCGCCGCTCGCCGGCGCACCGCCCTGCTGCGGCATCTCGGTGCCGAGGATGCGGAGCGTCTCGGTGCGCGCGGCGTCGAGGTTGACCCCGGCGTCCGTCAGCACTTGCGCCGCGATGCCCTTCTCCTCGCGCAGCAATCCGAGCAGCAGGTGCTCGGTGCCGACGTACGAATGGCTGAGCTCCCGCGCCTCGCTCATCGCCAGCTCGAGTACTTTCTTCGCTCGGCTCGTGTACGGCAGATCCGGCCCGGTCGTCTGCGCCGCTTTGCCCTTCTTGACCGTCTCCTCGATCTTCTGCTGGATCTCGTCCAGCTCGACGGAGAGGTTCTGCAACACGGTTGCGGCGACCCCCTCACCCTCGCGGATGAGGCCAAGCAGGATGTGCTCCGTGCCCACGTACTCGTGGTGGAGACGTGCGGCCTCCTCGCGCGCCATCGCCAGGACTTTCCGCACCCGCTCAGTAAAGTTGTACCCGTTCATACAGTCCCTCAGAGGACCCAGGTGGACGTGCTGCTAGCCGACCGCCCCTGCTTCGTCCTCCAGCGCTTTCCGCACGTAGCGTGCGCGCGCCAGATTCGTCTCGCTCTCGGTCAGCGATCGTCCTTCCGCCGCCGACAGGTGCGCCGCCTGCGAAAAGATCAGGAGCTTGTTGAGGGTATATACACTGAGGCCGCGGATCAGTTTCAGTCCGACGGCGAGTCGCACGCCGCTCAAGTAGTTCATCGCCTCGTCGAACGTGAGGCTCCGCGCATACCGCAGCGTTCCGTAGGCCCGCCACAGCTTGTCTTCGATAATATATCCCGCATCGCGGAGCAGCACCCGCCGCGCTTCCTCCTCGCGCTCGATCACGTGACCCACCACGCGAACGAGCTGGTCGAGCAGGTCCTCCTCCGAACGGCCGAGCGTCGTCTGGTTCGAGATCTGGAAGAAGTTACCCACCACCTCCGATCCCTCGCCGTACAAGCCGCGATACGTCAATCCCATCTGCTGCAGGCCGGCGAGCACCCGCCCGATTTCCTTCGTCAATACCAGCCCCGGTAGATGAATGAGTACCGAAGCGCGCATTCCGGTTCCCACGTTCGTCGGACACGCCGTGAGAAATCCGAACTCGGGATGGTATGAGAAAGGGACCCGCGCACCGATGTCACGGTCAATCCGGTCCAGCGCAGCGTACGCGGCGCGCAGCTCGAATCCGGATTGCAATGACTGGAGTCGCAGATGATCCTCCTCGTTGATCATGACGCTCAAGCCGTCCGACAGATACACGGCCGCGCCACTGCGCAACGGATGTTGCGGCTCTAGCCCCGCCAGTTCCTTGCTGACGAGGTGCCGCTCGAACAGCATCGCCCGCTCCCCCGGCTCGAGCTCGTCCACCCGGACGACCAGACTGTCCGAGAGGCCGCCCGGCTCCGCCGGCAGCTTCCGCAGCGCATCCCGAACCTGCGCCAGGACGCGCAGCCGCTCCCCGTCGCGCGCGCGGCCGGTGAAGGCGAAGCCCTCGACGTTCCGCGCCAGCCGCACGCGCGTCGACAGCACGACGTCGGAGTGGCTCCCCGACGCGTCGAGCCACCGGACCCCCCCGTCGGGAAGCAGTGAAAGATCGAGAGTCATTCCATCACCTTGATCCGATCCCGGAGTTGGGCCGCCACCTCGAACTGCTCCTGCTCGATCGCCCGCCGCAGCTTCTCACGAAGCTCGCCGAGCACCGAGGCCTTCTCGAGCACCTCGTCCTGCGGCGCCCGGTACGGGCGGCCGATGTGCCGCGTGCTGCCGTGCACCCGCCGCAGTAGATCGCGCATGCTGGGCTCGAAGGTCGAATAGCATCGCGCGCATCCCATCCGTCCGGTGGCGCGAAAGTCCTTCATCGTCAGACCGCAGAAAGCGCACTTGCCGGCGTCTGCGCTCGCCGGCATCGACTGTTGCTGGACGGCCTGGAGGAACTCTCCCAGCGGATGCTTCGTCACCGACACCGACGTCTCGACGCCGCGCTCCGCTGCACACTGCTCACACAAATGCAGCTGGCGCACGGCGTTGTTCTCGATCGTCGTCAGGTTCACGACGGCATCCCGCTCGTGACAGTTGTCGCAGAGCATCAGGCGACGACCTCCGGCAGCTCGATCTGCGTCAGCTTGCCGTCTTCGAGCTGGAGTACCCGGTCCGCCCGCGCCGCGAGGGCACGATTGTGAGTCACGACGACCATCGCGATCTCCAGCTCGCGCGTCAGCCGCGCGAACAGCTCGTGAAGCCGCTCGCTGTTCCCGTGGTCGAGGTTGCCCGACGGCTCGTCCGCCAGCAGCACCGCGGGATCGGCGGCGAGCGCCCGGGCGACCGCCGTGCGCTGTTGTTCACCCCCCGACAGGTGCGCTGGCCGGTGCTGCGCTCGGCCGGACAGACCGACGCGATCGAGCAGCTCGCTCGAGCGCCGATGCGCCTCGGCCTCTCCGGTTCCGCCGATCCGGAGCGGCATCATCACATTCTCCAGCGCGGTGAATTCCCGCAGCAGGTGGTGGAACTGAAACACGAATCCCACCGTGCGGTTTCGAAGCGCCGAGACCGCATCGTCGTCCAGCCCAGCCAGAGGCCGGCCGCCGATCAGCACCGTCCCCGCCGAAGGATCATCGAGCGCCCCGAGCAGATGCAGGAGGGTGCTCTTCCCCGCGCCGCTCGCGCCGACGACCGCCACCATCTCTCCACGCTCGACGGCAAGATCGATCCCGTCGAGCACGGTGATGACGCCGCCATCGCCCCCGACGTAGCGCTTGCTCAGCCCTCTCGCCTCGAGCACCGTCATTCGCGCATCGCCTCCACCGGGAGCAGCTTGGACGCCTGCACGGCGGGATAGATGGTCGCCAGCGCAGCGATCAGCAGACTGGCCACGATCGTCGTCGCGATGTCGAGCGGCTGCCGCGCGACCGGCAGGTGATCGATGAAATACACCTGCGGGTCGAGCCGGATCAGCCGTCCCCGGTCCAGGGCGAACGCCGCCACGAGCCCGATCGCCAGCCCGAGCGCCGTGCCGACCGTGCCGATCATGAACCCCTGAGCGAGGAAGATCCGGCGAATTGACGCCGCCGGCATCCCCATGGCGCGGAGGATCCCGATTTCCTTCGTCTTGTCGGCCACCACCATCGTCAGCGTGCCGACGATGTTGAACGCCGCGACCAGGATGATGAGCAGAAGGATTAATGTCATACCCGCCTTCTCCAGCTTCAGCGCCTGGAACAGCGCGCCGTTCTGCGATTGCCAGTCCTCGGTCCGGTATGGATACCCGAGCACCTTCGCGATGCGCTCGGCGATCGCCGGCGCACGCCATCGGTCCGACGTCCGAACCTCCAATCCCGTCACGTCACCGTGGAGCCCGGCAAGCTCCTGCGCCACGGGCAGCGCCACGTAGACGTAGCCGTTGTCGTATTCGTACATCCCGGTGTCGAACACTCCCGTCACCTCGAGCCGGACCTCGCGCGGAATCGGTGTGCCCGTCACCGGGCTCACCTCGCTTCCGACCGTCGTCAGCGTGATCGAATCGATCCCCGGGTACACCCCGAGCCGGTTTGCCAGCCGCGCCCCAAGCACCGCCCCGCGCCGCTGGCCGTCGGTGGTGGCGAACCGGAAGTCGCCGGCCGTCGCGTGCGACCGGATGGAGGTGACCGGCGGACCTCCCTGTCCTTCGGGCAGGATCCCCATCACGTACGCCCCGTCGCTGTACTTGTGTCCCGCGCCCACGAGCGCCTTGGTCAGGACGAAGGGAGCCGCCGCAACCACGCCCGGCTGCCGTCGCACGCTGTCGAGCACCGGCTGCCAGTGCTGCAGAACCATGTCTGATCCATAGCTCATCACGCGCACGTCGGGACTGCCGATGAGAATCTTCTCCCGCAGATCGTTCTGGAGACCCGTCATCACCCCCATGATGACGATCAGCGCGCTGACGCCGATCACGACGCCGCCGATGGCGATCACGCTGATCAGCGAAAGCAGCTTCGATCCGCGCCGGCTGTGCAGGTAGCGCCAGGCGATGTGCAGCTCGAGTCGGCTCATTCGGGACGCATCGTGGGAAAGAGGATGACGTCGCGGATGTTCGCGGTGTCGGTGAGGTACATGAACAGGCGGTCGATCCCGATGCCGACCCCTCCCATCGGGGGCATCCCGTACTCCATCGCCCGCAGGTAGTCCTCGTCCACCCCGCTCGCTTCCAGATCGCCCGCCGCGCGAAGGCGCGCCTGCGCCTCGAATCGGGTCCGCTGATCGATCGGGTCGTTCAGCTCACTGAACGCGTTCGCCAGCTCGCGCCCGCGAGCGAAGAGCTCGAAGCGCTCGGCAAGCGCTGGATTGCCGCGCTTCGCCTTTGCCAACGGCGACAGCTCGACCGGATAGTCCACGATGAAGGTCGGCGTCTCGAGCCGGCTCTCCACCAGCGCGCCGAACAGCTCGTCGAGCAGTTTCGGTCGGCTCATCGCCTCCACGTTCTCGATCCCCTGTCGGCGAGTCTCGGCCCGGAGAGCCTCGTCAGACAGCGCCAGCGCATCGTGGCCGAGCGCCTGCGAGAGCGACGTCGACCACTCGATCCGCGGAAACGGCGGCTGCAGCAGCGGCACCCGCTCACCGATGCCCGGCACCACGCGCACGGAATCCGCCACCTGCACGACGAGCGCCTCGACAACCGTCATCATCTCGCGGTAGTCCGCGAACGCCTGATAGAACTCCAGCATGGTGAACTCCGGATTGTGAGTCCGGTCGATCCCCTCGTTTCGGAAATCGTGGCCGATCTCGTACACCCGGTCGAAGCCGCCAACGACCAGCCGCTTGAGATACAGTTCGTCCGCGATGCGGAGGAAAAGGGGCATGTCGAGCGCCTGGTGCCGGGTCGTGAATGGACGGGCCGTGGCTCCGCCGTACTGAGGCTGGAGCGCCGGCGTCTCCACTTCGAGGTATCCGCGACCGTCGAGAAAGGTGCGCACCGCGGTGACCAGGCGTGACCGCGCCACGAACAGCGAGCGCACCTCGGGGTGAACGGCGAGATCCGCGTAGCGCTGGCGATACCGCTGCTCAGCGTCGGTGAAACCGGAGTGCCGCACCACGATGCCGTCCACGACCTCCTCCTTCCCGTACGGCAGGGGTCGCAGTGACTTGGCGAGCATCGCCACCTCGCGCACGCGAACCGTGACCTCGCCCGTTCGCGTCCGCATCAGCGGGCCCGCTACTCCGACGACGTCGCCGATGTCGTAGAGGTCCATCTGGGCGAACACGGCATCGCCCAGCTCGTCGCGTCGGAAGTAGAGTTGGATCCGTCCCGTCGAATCGGCGAGATGGGCGAACGCGGTCTTGCCGTGCCCGCGCCAGGCGACGAGCCGGCCGGCGATCCGCACTTCCGGGCCCGTCTCCGTCCCCTCCGGAAGCGACGCGACCGCGTCCGCCGCGCCATGGCTCCGGTCGTATCCGTACGCGAACGGCGCAACGCCCGCCGCGATCAGTGCGTCGAGCTTCTCGCGCCGCGCCTTCTGGACGAAGTTGGGTTCGTCGGTCACGCCGCGCTCCCTCCCCCGATACCCTGCGCATCCTCCGCAACCGCCGACTCCGAGCCGCCCAACCCCTTCAGGAATGCCTCGATGAACGGATCGATCCCGCCGTCCATCACCTTCTGGACGTCGGTGATCTTGAGCCCCGTGCGGTGATCGTTGACCATCGTGTATGGCTGGAAGACGTAGCTCCGAATCTGACTGCCGAAGGAGACGTCGGACTTGTTCGCGTCCATCTCCGCTTTCTTCGCCAGCTGCTTGTTCAACTCGATCTGGTAGAGCCGGTTCTTCAGCATCTTCATCGCGGTCGCCTTGTTCTTCCCTTGCGACCGCTGCGCCTGCGACGCCGTCACGACGCCGCTCGGCAGATGGGTGATGCGCACCGCAGAGCTGGTCTTGTTGACGTGCTGCCCCCCGGCGCCTGACGCACGGTAGACGTCGATCTTCAGGTCCTCGTCGAGAATCTCGATGTTGATGTCGGTGTCGACGACCGGATAGATGAACACCGAAGCGAAGCTGGTGTGCCGCCGCGCCTGGGCGTCGAACGGCGAGATGCGCACGAGCCGGTGCACCCCCGATTCCGCCTTGAGATACCCGTAGGCGTAGAGTCCCTTGATCTCCAGCACGGCGCCCTTGATCCCCGCCTCCTCGCCTTCGCTGAGGTCGATGATCTCGACGCCGTAGCCCTTCCGCTCCGCCCACCGTGTGTACATGCGCATGATCATCTGCGCCCAGTCCTGGGCCTCCGTACCACCGGCGCCGGCACTGATCTCCAGCTGCGCATCGCGGAAGTCGTCGGGGTGCGACAGGAGCGACCGTAGTCGGAACTCCTCCAGGGTCTCGCCGATGCGCTCGATCTCGACTCCCACTTCCGCATCGAGCCCGCTGTCCGGCTCGGCGTCGAGTAGTTCGGCGAGCTCGCGCGCGCTCCCCGCTCGGCTCACGATCTGCTCGAATGGCTCGACCCAGTTCTTCAATGTCTTCACCCGCCGCACCATCTCCTGCGCCCGCTCCTGGTTGTTCCAGAAATCGGCTTCCCCCATGCGGGTCTCGAGCTCGGTCAGCTCCGTGCGCTTGTGATCGAGGTCAAAGGTACCTCCTCAGCTCGGCGAGCTGATCGTCGTACGAGGACAGTTGCCGAGCGCGTTCGCTCTCCGCCATCTGGATCTCCCGGGTAAGACACGAGCCGTCCGGCTTGAAAGAGCGGACGGCTCGCACGGTGTCGCGGTGACACGATGAAAGCTAGTCGGTCGCCTCGCCGACTAGAAGAGCTTCCGTCCTCCCGCCAGCACGTCGTTCAGCGCTTCCTGAAAATGAGTAGTCGACTCGGCGAACTCGCGCCCGATCTGCTCGACGTACTCCTCGTAGCTCTTTTTGATCTCCTCGCGGAAGAGTTGCTTCAGCGTGCCCTCGCGCAGCCCCTCCTCGCGCTTCTGCGGAAAGTACGTGGCGATGTCGGACACCAGCGCCCGCGCGAGCCGCTTCGCCTTGGCGTTGGGATCGTTGGCGAGGAAGGGATTGATCGGCGGCCGCGCCGGCGGTGTGCCCGGCGACCCGACCGGCGTGGCGCTGCGA
>JBIOHU010000028.1:0-21188 GCA_044449225.1 Gemmatimonadales bacterium
GTACGGATCGCGGTCGCCTCCGGTGCGCGCCGACCGCTCGGCGTCGGCAGTGAAGCAGCCCGCCTGGATCCAGCGCTCGTAGATCGCCGCCTCCGTGGAGGCGGGGTCGTACTGCGCGGAGAGGCCGTCCGGAGCGGTCGCGGAGGCGGATTCGGTGGTGTCAGAAACTGACATGACCCGCAGAAGTTAACCCGCGGGTCATGCGTGATGAAGGTCGCGTCGCCGGCGCGACGCGCGTGGCGGATCAGTCGCCGAGCGCGTCCGGCGAACCGGTGACGTGGTCGGCTTTCGGAACGCCGGAGGGAGCGATCGGAGAGCCGCCGGTGCGGTCGCCCTTCACGATCTTCTTCTCGCGGCGGCGCCGCTCGGCGATCCCCGAGGTCTCGTCGGCAGCGGCGGCCATCTCGACATCGGCGCTCGACCACCGTTCCTTGAGGTCGACCCGCGGATCGGAATGCCGGTCCGGCTCGTCCGACGTGCCCTGGCGCCGCCGCCCGGTGCCGACGGTACGTCCTTCCCACTGTGCCTCGGTGTGGGAGTCGTCGCCCTCGGCGAAGCGGCGCGCGTGGTCCTCGATTCGCTCCTCCTCCTCGCCGACCGCGATCCGGTTGACGACGGTGCCGACGCCGGGGACCCCGCGCGCGATGACCACTGCGTGCTCGGCTTCCTCTTCGGACGTCACCCAGCCGGCGAGCTCGATCGTCTCGTCACCCTCTCCACCGATGTCGATCGCCCGCTCGGAGAGGATCGGATCGTTGCGGAAGGCCTCGAGGACCCGCTCCTCGAGCTCGGAACCGGGGGCCGAGGCGGAAACCAGCTCGTCGTCCTCGAACTCGTCGTACTCGGCGAAGTCGTCGGCGACGGCGTGGCGGCGGTGCAGGCGGTCGCCCGCCTCGGCGGCTCCGCGACGCACCTTGTTCGCGAGTCCGCTGAAGCCGCCCACCCGCTGAGCCACGAACATGCCGACGGCGAAGCCGGCGACGGCGCCGAGCAGCACACTGGTGACGGTGCCGGTGGTGGAGGAATCGTCCTCGTCCTGGAAGCGCAGATATGACATGACGGAAGGCCTGTGGCGGAGGGTCTGCCGCAACGATAACTTGCGAGGGAAATTTCCGCGAATTCTCGCCGCCGGGTGCGCAGCTGCCTCGCGTCTCGTTCGTGTCCGCGGTGCAAGAAGAAGGCCGCACGCCCCCCCCTTTCCGACCGCCCCCGTGCGCTTTTCGCGTTTCCTCCGCCAAGCCGATGAGACCCCCGCGCAGGGCAGGGACGTGCCGGTGCGCCGGGCCGTGATGTGGGGACTCGTCGGGGCCGCGATCATCGTCGGCGTCGTGCTCTACTTTCTCTACGCGCGGCTCCTCGAGCCGCTGGTCGCATAGCTCCCTTCGCGTTCTCGCCACCGCAATGATCGATCGTCCCCCCTCCTCGACGGCCGTCGTCGACTCCGAGATCACCCTCGTCCTGCCCGATGGTGCCACGCGGAGGGTCGCCGTGGGCACCCTGCCGGCGGCCGTGGTGGGATCGATCGGGGAACGGCTGCTCTCGGCCGCCGTCGCGGTCTCGGTGGACGGGGAGATCCAGGACCTGATGACGCCCTTGCGCCGAGGGGGCGCCTTCCGGGTGCTCACCGAGCGGGACCCCGCCGGCCTCGCCGTGCTTCGCCACTCGGCCGCCCACGTGCTCGCCACCGCCGTCCGTCGCCTCCGACCCGATGCCAGGATCGGCTTCGGTCCGGCGATCGACGAGGGGTTCTACTACGACTTCGAGGTCACGACGCCGTTCACGCCCGAGGACCTCGAGCAGTTCGAAGCAGAGATGCGGAAGGTCGTCGCGGAGAAGTATCCCTTCGTGCGCGAGGAGGTCGGCATGGGCGAGGCGCGCCGGCGCTTCGTCGACGACCCGCTCAAGCTCGAGCGGCTCGACGACTTCACCGATCCGAACGAGATCATCTCGACCTACACCGACGGGCCGTTCGTCGATCTGTGCCGCGGTCCGCACGTTCCCGACACGGGTCGACTCAAGCACTTCAAGCTCCTCCACACCGCCGGCGCCTATTGGCGCGGCGACGAGAAGCGGCAGATGCTCCAGCGCATCTATGGCACGGCGTTCTTCCGCAAGGAGGAGCTGGAGCAGTACCTGTATCGCATCGAGGAGGCGAAGAAGCGCGATCACCGGAAGCTCGGCCGCGAGCTGGATCTCTTCCAGTTCCACCCCGTGTCGCCGGGGGCCGCCTTCTGGACGCCGCGCGGCACGACGCTGTACAACACGCTGGTCGAGTTCGTGCGCGAGCGGCAGAAGGCGGCGTTCAGGGAGGTGAAGACGCCCCTGCTCTACAACAAGGCGCTGTGGGAGCAGTCGGGCCACTGGGGCAAGTATCGCGAGAACATGTTCCTCGTCCTCGACAAGGAGACGAAGGAGCACGACATGTCGCTCAAGCCGATGAACTGCCCGTCGCACTACGTCTACTACGCCTCGGCGAAGCACTCGTACCGCGAGCTGCCGCTCCGGCTGACGACCTTCGACGTGCTGCACCGGAACGAGCTGACGGGGGCGCTCTCGGGACTGACGCGCGTCCGGCAGTTCCAGCAGGACGACTGCCACGTTTTCCTTCGCGAGGATCAGATCGCCGAGGAGGTTCACTTCCTGCTCGACTTCATTCTCGGCCACTACCGCACCTTCGGACTCGAAGCGCGCCTGATGTTCGCGACGCGACCCGACCAGCGAATCGGCGACGACGCGATGTGGGACCGCGCCGAGAGCGGTCTTCGGCGCGCCCTCGAGGCGACCGGCAGACCGTTCGAGCTGAAGGCCGGTGACGGCGCGTTCTATGGCCCGAAGATCGACTTCGACGTGACCGACTCGCTCGGCCGCGCCTGGCAGCTCGGCACGATCCAGCTCGACTACGCGAATCCGGAGAACTTCGACCTCACCTACACGGGGGCCGACAACGCGGAACACCGGCCCGTCATCATCCATCGCGCGGTGAGCGGGTCGTTCGAGCGGTTCATCGCCATCCTCATCGAGCACTTCGCCGGCGCATTTCCGACCTGGCTCGCGCCGGAGCAGGTGCGCGTGCTGCCGATCAGCGAGGAGCAGGCGCCGGTCGCGGAGAAGATTGTCGCGCGCCTGCAGGCGGCTGGAATTCGCGCCGAGCTCGACGCGCGATCGGAGACGTTGAAATACCGGGTGGCCGAAGGGGCACGGATGAAGGTCCCCTACATGGGTGTCGTCGGTCGGCGGGAGGCGGAGTCGGACCAGGTGGCGGTGAACACGCGCGGGGCGGGTGAGGGGCAGAAACCGGCGCCGGTGGGGGTGGACGAGTTCATCGCGCGGGTGAAGCGCGAGGTGGACGAGCGGGCGCTGACTCTGTCGGCGGGTGAGCGTTCCAGCTGAAGCGCGGTTCGAGGGTTCTCATCGACCGTCGGCGAGGAAAATCCAGCGTGCGGTGACCGTGACGCTGCTGGTCGTGCTCGGGAGCGTCCGCGGTCCGTTGTCGTACATGAAGGCATTCACGAAGATCTGTTGATTCGCCTGGGCAAAGCTCGGCGATTGGGGGGCACTGACATCGACGAGCCGACCGAGGTGTCCGCCGGCGGCGCGAGCGAGCGCTTCGGCATCGCGACGGGCCTCCTCGAATGCGCGCGGGATCAGTACGCGACGTACGCTGTCCGCGCTGCTGGCTTCGAAGATGGCCGGAGCGACGAAGGTCACGCCCTTGGCGAGGGCGGCGCCGGAAACCGGCCCGACGAGACTCACTCTGGGCAGATCGACTCGAATGAACGAGCGCCCGCTGAACGATGGGCCGTTCATCATGGCTGACGGGATATTCTGCGTGCGAAAGGGAACGACGCCGCTGTTGTACGACTGCACCGCGTCGGAGCCAAGGTTGAATCGCCGCAGCGTGTCGAGCACCGCTCGCTCCACGGTGGCGAGCCGCGCACCCGCCTCGTCGACCGACATTCCCTGAGTGTCGATCCACAGCATGAGCGTCGCCCGGTCAGGGGTGACACTCTGACGTGCCGTGCCGCTGGCCATGACGATGGTGCGACCGGTATCGGACTGCATCGAGGCCTGGGCGCCGGCAGCGATGCCGGTGAAGAGCACCGCGACGGCGGCGAGGTAGAACGAAGTGCGCTGACGCATGATACGGAGGGTTGATGGTTGGCGGTGGAGTGCCGGCGTCGCACCTGTGGGGCGGGAACATGCAGAGCGCGGTGTCATCCGGCCAGCGGTGACTCTCGGTGGAGGGGCGGCCGGCCAAGTTGTTCGCGCTCCCACCTCCCGATAGCTTTGCAGGATGCCCGACAAGTCGCTCGTTCCCGTCATCGTCGCCGCCGCTCGCACGCCGATCGGCAAGTTCCTCGGCTCGCTCGCCGCGGTCTCCGCTCCCGACCTCGGCGCCGTCGCCATCCGCGCCGCGATCGAGAAGTCCGGCGTCTCGATGGACGACGTGAACGAGGTCATCATGGGCAACGTCATCCAGGGCGGTGTCGGCCAGGCGCCGGCGCGCCAGGCGATGCTCAAGGCCGGCGTGCCGGCCACCGTCAGCGCACTCACGATCAACAAGGTGTGCGGCTCCGGCCTCAAGGCCGTCATGCTCGCCGCCCAATCGATCAAGGCGGGGGACGCTCAGGTCGTCGTCGCCGGTGGGCAGGAGTCGATGTCGAATGCGCCCTACTACGTCTACGGGATGCGCAACGGCGTGAAGCTTGGCGACCAGACGATGGTCGACGGAATGATCAAGGACGGTCTCTGGTGCGCCACCTGCGACGTCCACATGGGCGGGCACGCCGAGTACACGGCGAAGAAGGCCAGGATCTCGCGAAAGGATCAGGACGACTTCGCCGCCGCGTCGCACCGCAAGGCGGTCGCGGCGCAACAGAGCGGCCGGTTCAAGGCGGAAATCGCTCCCGTCACCATCAAGGGGAAGAAGGGCGACACGATCGTCGACACCGACGAAGGTCCGCGAGCCGACTCCACTGCCGAGTCGCTCGGCAAGCTGCGTCCGGCGTTCGCGAAGGGGGACGACGCGACGGTCACCGCCGGCAATGCGAGCTCGCTCAACGACGGCGGGGCGGCCCTCGTCGTGACGTCGCAGGCGTACGCCGAGGCGCACGGTCTCGAGATCCTCGGGCGCATCGACGCCTACGCGACGGGCGCCGTGGATCCGAAGGAGCTGTTCTTCGCCCCGATCACGGCGGTGAAGAACCTGATGAAGAAGCAGGGCACGACGATCGGCGACTACGACCTGATCGAGGCGAACGAGGCGTTCGCGTCGCAAGCGCTCGCCGACGGCGCCGGACTCGGGTGGGACTGGAGCCGCGTCAACGTCAATGGCGGCGCGATCGCGCTGGGCCATCCGATCGGCGCCAGTGGCGCGCGCGTGCTGACGACGCTTCTATACGCATTGCAGGACCGCAACCTCACGACCGGACTCGCGACGCTCTGCCTCGGTGGCGGCGACGCGGTCGCACTCTCCGTCTCCCGGGAGAAGTAGATGACGACAGTCGCCGTTGCCGCACGCACGCCGCGCACCCGCGCGCTCGGTATCCTCGTCGCCGTCGGCGCGCTCGCGCTGGCGTCGCAATTCGCGTTGCCGATTCCCGGCACGCCGGTGCCGATCACGCTCCAGCCACTGCTCGTCGTCCTCGCCGGACTGATCCTCGGTCCGCTGGACGCCGCGGCGGCGATGGTGGCGTACCTCGTTGCGGGGATCGCAGGGTTGCCGGTCTTCTCACCGTACGGCGCGCCGGGCATCGCACGGCTGTTCGGACCCACCGGTGGGTACCTCCTCGCGTATCCGGTCGCTGCGGCGGTCTCGGGGTGGCTTGGGGGCGGACGCGAGTCGTTCGTGACGCGCGCGCTCGCGGCGATGGCCGGCATCGCCGTGCTGTACGTCGGCGGGCTGGCGCAGCTCGCGGTGATCTCCGGCAGTTTCGCCACGGCGGCGGTGATGGGCGTGATGCCGTTCGTGGCGGCCGATGCGGTGAAGGCGCTCGTGGCCGCCGCGGTCACCGGGCGGCGACGCGGGGCTCGCTGAGGCTCGGCCGGTGTCCGATGGCGCGCGGAGGGTCGCGGCGGCCATCGGGAGAGTCTTCCTCTTCGTGCTCCTGCTGGTGCTCGCCACCGTCGCGGCGGACGCCTTTCTCTCCGGTCCGCTGATCTGGCTCGTCGGCCGAACCGGGCAGCGGATGCGGATCGACGTCTTCGTCGAGCTCGCGGGCGCGTTGGTCGCTACGGCGATCGCCCTGGTCGCGATCGACCACCGGCGGTGGTTCGACGTCGGACTTTCGCGATCGGCAGCCGGACTGCGACCGATGCTCACCGGCTGGTGCGTCGGCGCGGCGGCAATCGGAGGCGCCTGCGCCGTACTCGCTCTGGCTGGGCTGCTCCGCTTCCAGCCCGGAGCGATGTCGGCAGGGTGGTCGGGCGCGGCCGTGCGCGTGACCCTGGTGCTCCTCGCTGGCGCGCTGGCGGAGGAGCTGATCTGCCGGGGTTATCTTTTCACCGTCGTCCGTGACTGCGTCGGAGTACGCAGCGCCGTGCTGCTCACGAGCGTGATGTTCGGTCTGCTGCATCTCGGCAATCCCGGCGCAACGGCGGAATCGGTCGTGCTGGTCACGCTGGCGGGAGTGTTTCTCGCGACCGTGCGGGTGGTGCTGAACAGCCTGTACGCCGCATGGATGGCGCACTTCGCGTGGAACTGGGTGATGGCGGTTCCGCTCCATGCGGCGGTGAGTGGCGTGCGATTCGAGGCGCCGGAGTACCAGGCGGTGACGAGCTCACCGGGCTGGCTCAGCGGAGGCGTGTGGGGTCCGGAGGGCGGGCTCGTCGCCGGCCTGGGAATGATCGGTGGGTTGGCGTATCTCTACATGCGGCAGCGCCGCGAGGAGTCATAGCACGATGACCGACCGCATTGCCGTCCTCGGCGCGGGTCAGATGGGGAACGGAATCGCGCACGTGTTCGCGCAATCCGGGTTCGATGTCGTGATGATCGACGTGTCGCAGCCGGCGCTCGACCGTGGGCGCGCCACGATCGCGAAGAACCTCGAGCGCCAGGTGAAGAAGGGAGCGATCGCCGAGTCCGATCGCGAGACGATTCTCGGTCGCGTGTCGACGGGCACGTCGCTCGAGGCGGTGACCGGATGTCCGCTCGTCGTCGAAGCCGCAACCGAAAATCGCGACCTCAAGTTCAGGATCTTCGCCGACCTCGACTCGAAGGCGGATGCGTCAGCGATCCTCGCCACCAACACCAGCTCGATCTCGATCACCGAGATTGCCGCGCGCACCAAGCGGCCGGCGCAGGTCATCGGCATGCACTTCATGAATCCGGTGCCCGTGATGCAGCTCGTCGAGATCATTCGCGGGCTCGCGACGTCGGACGACACGACGAAGCGCGTCGTCGCGTGGAGTACTGCGGTCGGCAAGACACCCGTCGAGGTGAACGACTTCCCCGGCTTCGTCGCCAACCGGATCCTCATGCCGATGCTCAACGAGGCGGTCTATTGCCTCATGGAGGACGTCGGGACGGCGGAGGCGATCGACACGGTGATGAAGCTGGGGATGAACCATCCCATGGGACCGCTGGCGCTCGCCGACCTCATCGGGCTCGACACTTGCCTCGCCATCCTCGAGGTGTTGCACGACGGCCTTGGCGATCCGAAGTATCGCCCCTGTCCATTGTTGCGAAAGTACGTCGCCGCCGGGTGGCTCGGACGAAAGTCGGGTCGGGGCTTCTATACTTATGGATGACCGCGCGGTTCACGCCGACTGACCATCGATGTCGATTCTTCCTCTGACCGAGACCCAGCGCGAGATCCGGCAGCTGGCGCGTGACTTCGCCGCGACGGAGATCGCGCCCCACGCGGCCCGATGGGACCGCGAAGCGTGCTTTCCCGTCGCCGTCGCGCGACGGATGGGTGAGCTCGGCTTCCTCGGGATGCTGATTCCCGAGGCGTTCGATGGACTCGGGTTGGACACGACGTCGTACCTGCTCGCCCTCGAGGAGATCGCTGCCGCCGACGCGTCGACGGCAGTTCTCATGAGCGTCCACAACTCCCTGCCGACCCAGATGCTGCTCGGCTTCGGCAGCGCCGCACAAAAGGAGCGCCTGCTCCGGCCGATGGCGCGCGGCGAAATGATCGGTGCCTTCGCGCTCAGCGAGGCCGACGCGGGATCCGATGCGTCGGCGCTGCGGTGCCAGGCGGTCCGCGCGCCGGATGGCGAGGGATGGGAGTTACACGGCACGAAGAGCTGGGTGACCTCCGGCAGCTTCGCCGACGTCATCATGGTCATGGCGCGTACCGATGCTCCCGGCGCGCGGCACGGGAGCAAGGGGATCACGGCGTTCATCGTCACCCCCGACCTGCCAGGATTCCGCGTCGGAAAGAAAGAGGACAAGATGGGGCTGCGCGCGTCGCCGACGGTACAGCTGGTCTTCGACGGCATGCGCGTGCCGGACGCCAACGTGCTTGGCGAAGTCGGACAGGGCTTCGTCTACGCCATGCGCTCGCTCGACAACGGGCGGCTCGGCATCGCCGCGCAGGCGGTCGGCATCGCCCAGGCGGCGCTGGACGCGTCGCTCGACTACGCCGCCGAGCGCCGGCAGTTCGGCCGGCCGATCAAGGATTTCCAGGCGATCCAGTTCAAGATCGCCGACATGGGCTCGCGCATCGCCTCGGCACGGGCACTGCTCCACGCCACCGCGGCGGCGAAGGACCGCGGCGAATCCACCACGCTGTACGGCTCGATGAGCAAGCTGCTCGCGAGCGAGACGGCGATGTACGTCGCTTCGGAAGCGGTCCAGATCTTCGGCGGATATGGCTACGTGAAGGATTATCCCGTCGAGAAGTATTTCCGCGACGCCAAGATCACGGAGATCTACGAGGGAACCTCGGAGATCCAGCGCATCGTCATCGCGCGCGAATTGTTCGCCACTCACTCCTCCATCTGACGCCAGAGCGCCATCAATGAAGCTCTTCGATACGATCGCCGACATGGGCCACGAGCAACTCGTGATCTGCAACGATACGTCGGCCAGCTACCGCGGCATCATCGCCATCCATAGCACGACGCTCGGTCCGGCGCTGGGAGGTACGCGCTTCTGGAACTACGCCAGCGACGAGGAGGCGATCGTCGACGCGCTGCGCCTGGCGCGCGGCATGACGTACAAGAACGCCGTCGCCGGCCTCAATCTCGGTGGCGGCAAGTCGGTGATCATCGGCAACAACAAGACGGCCGATCGCGAGATGATTTTTCGCGCCCACGGCCGCTTCGTCGAGTCGCTCGGCGGCCGCTACATCACGGCGGAGGACGTCGGCACGAGCACGGCGGACATGGATTTCGTGCACATGGAGACGAAGAACGTCACTGGGCTCGCCGGCCGGTCGGGAGATCCGTCGCCGGTGACGGCGCACGGCGTCTTCCGCGCCATCCAGGCGTCGGCGAAGGAGCGGTGGGGCTCCGACGACCTGAGCACGAAGACGGTGTCGGTGCAGGGCGCGGGACACGTCGGCTACTATCTCTCGAAGGAGCTCCACGAGGCCGGCGCGAAGCTGATCGTCACCGACATCGACGCCGAACGAGTGAAGCAGGTCGTCGTCGAGTTCGGCGCGCGTGCCGTCGCCCCCGACGAGATCTACGCCGTGCAGTCCGACATCTTCGCTCCCTGTGCGCTCGGCGGCATCATCAACGACAAGACGATTCCGCATCTGAAGTGTGAGATCGTCTCCGGGGCGGCGAACAACGTGCTGCTCGAGGAGCGGCACGGCGAAGCGCTCGAGCAGAAGCACATCCTGTACGCGCCGGACTACGTGGCGAATGCGGGCGGGGTGATCAACGTCTACTCCGAGCTCGCCGGCTGGAGCTCGGCGCGCGCCTTCCGCAAGGCGGACGAGATCTACGACACGGTGCTCAAGGTCTTCAAGATCGCGAAGACGGACAAGGTGCCGACGTACGTCGCCGCCGACCGCCTGGCCGAGCAACGCATTGCCGCCGTCGGCGGCCTGGTCCGGACCTGGCCGCAATGGCCCAACAAGTAAGAGCGGTCAACTTACTGAACTGCGGTCGACTTACTGAACAGCAGTCGACTTACCGAACTACGGTCGACGTACTGAACGGCGGTCGACGTACTGAACCGCGGTCGACTTACTGAACTACGGTCGACGTACTGAACGGCGGTCGACGTACTGAACCGCGGTCGACTTACTGAACGACGGCCGCTGATCGGTGTGCGGTCGATTGACCGCTATATTCTGAATTGACCGCGGTTCATGGGTTGACCGTGGCTCCATACGTTGACCGTAGTTCGGTAAGTTGACCGCAGTTCAGTGAGTCGACCGTAGTTCAATGAGTTGACGGTAGTTCGGTAAGTTGACCGTAGTTCGGTAAGTTGACCGTAGTTCGGTAAGTTGACCGTAGTTCGGTAAGTTGACCGTAGTTCGGTAGGTTGACCGTAGTTCGGTAAGTTGACCGTAGTTCGGTAAGTTGACCGTAGTTCGGTAAGTTGACCGCAGTTCGGTAAGTAGACCGCTCCATGCCGACTATCCTCATCGCCTCCGACCACGCCGGCTTCGAGCTCAAGGAACTGCTCGAGGAGCAGCTGCGCGAGCTCGGGTACGAGGTCGACGACCTCGGACCCAGCACGGATGCGTCGACCGACTATGCCGATTTCGCGCATCCCCTGGCGAAGCGCGTGTCGGAGGGGACGGCGGAGCGTGGAGTGCTGCTCTGCGGGACCGGCCTCGGCATGTCGTACACGGCCAACCGCTATCCCCACGTTCGCGCCGCGGTGGCGTGGACGCCGGAGATCGCTGCACTGGCGCGCGAGCACAACGACGCCAACGTCCTCGTCGTGCCAGCCCGGTTCGTCGGAGAGGCGGAAGGGAAAGAGATCCTGCGGATCTGGCTCGATACTCCGTTCGCCGGCGGGCGCCACGCGCGTCGGGTAGCGAAGATCGAACGAGAGCTGAACTCAACCGGGGAGATGCGCTGATGTCGTCGTGGACTGATTGGGATCGCTGTCCCCCCGGTGACGCGCTGCGCGCGCAGGACCCCGAGATCGCCGCCCTCATCGAGGAAGAGATCGCGCGCCAGAACGAGGGCCTCGAGCTCATCGCCAGTGAGAACTTCGTGTCGCCGGCGGTCATGGAGGCGATGGGATCGCCGCTCACCAACAAGTACGCCGAGGGTCTGCCGGGCAAGCGCTACTACGGCGGCTGCGAAGTCGTGGACCGGATCGAGCAGCTGGCGATCGATCGGGCGAAGAAGCTGTTCGGCGCCGAGCACGCCAATGTGCAGGCACACTCCGGTGCGCAGGCGAACGCCGCCGTCTTTCTGGCCTTCCTCAAGCCGGGCGACACCTTCCTGGGCATGGACCTGTCTCAGGGCGGGCACCTGACTCACGGGTCTCCAGTCAATTTCTCCGGCCTGCTGTACAAGGCGGTGTCGTACGGCCTCGACGACGCCGGCTACATCGACATGGGCGCCGTGCGCCGCCAGGCGCGGGAGCACAGGCCGAAGATGATCATCGCCGGCTACAGCGCCTATCCGCGGGTGATCGACTTCGCGGCCTTCGCCGAGATCGCGAAGGAGATCGGCGCCGTTTTCATGGTGGACATGGCTCACTTCGCCGGACTGTCTGCAACCGGGCTGTATCCCTCACCGGTTCCGCACGCCGACGTCGTGACGACGACGACCCACAAGACTCTGCGCGGGCCGCGCGGAGGAATGATTCTGTGCAAGACCCAGCATGCCGCGACGATCAACAAGGCGATGTTTCCCGGCACCCAGGGCGGTCCCCTCGAGCACGTGATCGCTGCCAAGGCGGTGGCGTTCAGGGAAGCGCTCGAGCCGTCGTTCAGGACGTACTCGGCGCAGATCGTCGCGAATGCCAGGGCGCTGGCGAAGGCGCTGGTCGACCGCGGATACGAGCTCGTATCGGGTGGTACCGACAACCACCTCATGCTCGTCGACCTGCGCAACAAGAGTCTCACCGGCAAGGTCGCCGAGAAGTCGCTCGACGCCGCCGGCATCACGGTGAACAAGAATACCGTGCCCAGGGAGACGCAGTCTCCGTTCGTGACGAGCGGCATTCGCATCGGCACCCCCGCGGTGACGACGCGCGGCATGAAACAGGCGGAGATGGAGCAGATCGCCGGCCTCATCGACCGAGTCCTCGTCGAGCCCGGCAGCGCCGAAGTCGCCGAGCGGGTCAGGGGCGAGGTCAGGGCGCTGGCGGCGAGATTTCCTCTCTATCCCGAGACGGCGCGCGTCTGAGCGCCGCCGAACATCGACCTCAACCCACCGGTCCATGTCTCGCGCGCTGAAGTTACTCGTTCCCATGATGCTCGTGCTGGGCTCCATCGGCTGTGCGTCCGCCCCGAAGGCAGGAACGACGCCGAAGCTCGACCACTCGGTGCTCACGCCGGCGGACTTTCAGGATCGGCATTACCCCAGCGCGTACGAGATCGTCGAAGCGCTGCGAAGCAACTGGATGAACACGAGGGGCGCTGACAGCTTCTACTCGCCGAGCGTCGTGCTGGTCTACCTCGACAACGTGAAGCTCGGCAGCATCGAGACGCTGCGGACGATCGAACCGAGCGTCATCGCGAGGATCGAGCACTTCGACGGACCGGCCGCCACGGCGCGGTGGGGCGTCGGCCACGCCGGCGGCGTGATTCTCATCTCGACGTCGAAAAGGCTTCAGGATTGATCAGTGCGGGTCGAAGTACCGCTGGGCGAATCGAAGAAAGACCGGCCAGTCCGGCAAGTCGGCATGGCCACTCTCGTGATCGCGAAACGCGAGCTCGCCAGCCATGAGGCTCGAGTCCGGCGGCGGCATGACGCGGATGTCATGGCTCCCCTCGAATCATCACCTGATCTCGCAGCCGAATGTCGGCTGAGGAGGATCCGACCTCGATCGCGACCGGCTCCGACTCGAGCGTCCAGTGATGAGTCGAAGCGTTCCAGTAGGCGAGCGAGGAGGCGGGCACACGGATCGCCACGGTGCGCGTCTGACCCGGGAGGAGATGCACCCGGGCGAAGCCGCGCAGGTCCCTCACCGGCCTGGCCACCTTCGACGACGGATGTCGCACGTACAGCTGCACGACCTCGTCGCCGGCGCGGCGGCCGCTGTTGCTGACGTTCACTCGCACGGTGAGCGTATCCGACGCGCCGATGGACGACGCGCTCGCGCGAAGTCTCGAGTACCGGAAGGTGGTGTAGCTCAGGCCATAGCCGAAGGGGTAGAGCGGCGATTCCGTGAAGAAGCGATACGTCCGCCCGGCCATGGCGTAGTCGTCGAACGGCGGCAGGTCGGCGACGCTTCGGTAAAAGGTCACCGGCAGCCGTCCCCCCGGGTTGTACCGTCCGAACAACACCTCCGCGAGCGCGGTGCCGCCCGACTGCCCGCCATACCAGGACTCGACGATCCCCGGTACGTGGTCGTTCGCCCAGTTCACGGCGAGCGCGCTGCCGTTCAGCAGGACCAGCACCGTCGGCTTGCCGAGCGACGCGATGGTGCGGAGCAGGTGCTCCTGCGGTGCGGGCAGATCGATGCTCGTTCGATCTCCCCCGCTGAATCCGTCGATCGCGATCGGCATCTCTTCGCCCTCGAGCCGCGCCGTCAGTCCGAGCACGAGCACGACGACGTCTGCCTGTCTCGCCGTGTGCACCGCGTCGGCTTCGAGCGAGTCGGACGGCGTCGTCCAGAGCAGTTGGAGGTCCGCGTCGCCGTAGGTCTCCTGTGCCTCGACCTTCACCCGGTAGGCGCGACCGGCGTCGAGCTGCATCGGCGCGCTCTGAACGAGCCGTGGATCGGGGAACTCCCCGTCGTGCGTCGGATACACCGAGCCAAACACGAGGCTGTCGTCCAGCGTCAACTGGAACTTCATCGTCCCGAGCAGGCCGAGTCGATAGCTGCCGGTGAGGGCCGGCCGGATCGTGCCGGTCCATCGCACGCTGAAGTCGTCCACCGGAACGTCGGCGCGAGGTGAGCGGTCGCGCCAGTCGACCGCGAGGGCGCTGTCGGTCCGGCTGAACAGCGGCGCGCCGCTCATCGCCTGGCCGGAAAATACATCGACCCTGAGTCCGGGTTTGCCGTCGGGGGTGGAGAGCACGCGCGTCGGAACGAGGTCGGCGACCGGAAACCCGTCGGCGAGGTCCGAACCGCGAGCATAGAGCACCCGGGTCGATCGGGAGACGGCGTCGCGAATGCCACGAAGCGGTGTGACGATGTGCGACGGTTCACCGTTGTAGTTGCCGAGAAGCACGCGGGGCTGATCGGCATTCGGTCCGATCACGGCGATCGTGCCGAGAGACCTCGAGAGTGGCAACGCATGTCCGTCGTTCTTCAGCAGCACGATCGACTCGCGCGCGGCCTGCAGGGCGAGGGCGCGATGTGCGGAATCGTCGAGCACGCCGAACGGCATGCTCGCCCACCGTACGTGGGCTGGTGCATCGAACATCCCGAGCCGGAAGCGGGCGAGGAAGAGCCGTTTCACCGAGCGGTCGATCTCCCCTTCGGTGATCAGTCCCTTGCTTACCGCGTCGACGAGGTTCGGGTAGACGCGACCGCAGTCGAGATCGGTGCCGGTCTTCACGGCGAGCGCCGCCGCCTCGGCCGCCGTCGCCACGACCTTGTGCCGCAGGTAGATGTCGTCGATGGCCCCGCAGTCGGAGACGACATAGCCGGGGAAGTGCCAGGCGCCGCGCAGGATCTCCTGGAGGAGCATGTCGTTGGCACAGGCGGGCTTGCCATCGATCCGGTTGTAGGCGCACATCAGCGAGTAGGCGCCGCCTTCCCGGATCCCGGCCTCGAACTGCGGCAGATAGCTCTCGTGGAGGTCCCGTTCGCTCACCACGGCGTCGAAGTGGTGTCGCTCCGGCTCGGGACCGCTGTGCACGGCGAAATGCTTGACCGTCGCCACCGTCTTGAAGTACTTCGGATCGTTGCCCTGGAGGCCCCGCACGAAGGGAACGGCGAGGCGCCCGGAGAGAAAGGGATCCTCGCCATAAGTCTCCTGGCCGCGCCCCCAGCGCGGATCGCGAAACAGATTGATGTTCGGCGACCAGAAGGTGAGTCCCTGATATCGTTGATGACTGTCGTGGCGGAGATACTCCTGATACTTCGCGCGCGCCTCGTCGGAGATCACGGTCGCCTCTCGAAACACGAGCGGGGCGTCCCAGGTGGCGGCCATGCCGATTGCCTGCGGAAACACCGTTGCCAGCCCCGAACGCGCCACGCCGTGCAGCGCTTCGTTCCACCAGTTGTACGCGGGGACGCCGAGCCGATCGATCGCCGGCGCGACGTCCTTCATCTGCGACACCTTCTCGGCCAGCGTCATCCGGCCGACGAGATCGTCCACTCGCTCCGCGAACGATCGCGATTCGTCGAGATACGGTGCAGTGACGGTGCGCGTCGTCTGCGCGTGTGCCGGCATGGCGACGAGCGCCACGAGGAGGAGCAGGGAGGTCGAGGATCGCGTCGCCATGAACATCGAAGTTGGAAAGTTCACGCCGCTGGTGGCACCGGTGGTCAGTCTCGCGCTTCCATTCGCCGCCTATTAAGTTCGCGGGACTAACAAAAGGCAAGTGCGACGCCGATCATGATCCTCAGGACCTGTCTTCTCCTCTCCTCGCTCCTGCTCGCCGCAAGCCGCGCTGCCACGGCCGAGGACGGGTCGGAACTGTGGCTGCGTTACCGGCAGACGCCCGATGTGGCGAGGCTCGCGGAATACCGCTCCCGCGCCGGCGCGGTCGTGATGAGCGGCGACTCGCCGACCCTCGAGGTGGCGCGCGACGAGCTGCTTCGCGGCCTTCGCGGAATCCTCGGTGAGCCGGTGGCCGTCGCCGGGACGTTCGCTGGCAGCGGCGTGGTCGTGGTGGGAACGGCCCGCAGCTCGTCGTACATCGCCGCCCTCCCGCTCGCCGGAGAGCTGCCGGCGCTCGGCCGCGACGGTTTTCTCCTCCGCGCCACGACGGTGAATGGCCGGCGCGCGATCGTCGTCGCCGCCAACACAGACATCGGCGTGCTGTACGGCGTTTTCGCATTGCTGCGCGAGATGCAGATCGGGCGCGACATCGACGACCTTCACGTCCGCAGCGTCCCGACGATCGAGCTACGTATGCTCGACCACTGGGACAACCTCGACCGCACCGTCGAACGCGGCTACGCGGGGCAGTCGCTGTGGGCGTGGAACGAGCTGCCGATCACTCTCTCTCCGCGCTATCGCGACTACGCGCGAGCCAACGCGTCGATCGGCATCAACGGGGCGTCGCTCACCAACGTGAACGCCAACGCGAAGGTGCTGACGCCGGAGTATCTCGCCAAGGCGGCGGCGATCGCTTCCGTGCTGCGGCCGTACGGGATCCGCGTCTTCCTCACCGCCCGATTCAGCGCGCCGATCGAGCTCGGCGGCCTGAAGACGGCCGATCCTCTCGACCCTGCCGTGCGGGCCTGGTGGGCGGCGAAGGTGAACGAGATCTACGCCGTCATTCCCGACTTCGGCGGATTCCTCGTCAAGGCGAACTCCGAAGGCCAGCCTGGCCCGCAGGACTACAAGCGCAGCCACGCCGAAGGAGCGAACATGTTCGCCGACGCGTTGGCGCCGCACGGTGGGGTGGTGATCTGGCGCGCCTTCGTCTACAGCAACGACGTCCCGGTCGATCGGGTGATGCAGGCGTACGCCGAGTTCAAGCCTCTCGACGGGCAGTTCCGCGACAACGTGATGATCCAGGTGAAGAACGGCCCGCTCGACTTCCAGCCGCGCGAGCCGTTCAGCCCTCTGTTCGGAGCGATGCCGAAGACGCCGCTCGTGCTCGAGCTGCAGATCACGAAGGAATATCTCGGGGAGGACACCAACCTCGCCTATCTCGGTACCCTCTTTTCCGAGGTGCTGGGCGCCGACACGTACGCGGAGGGCAAGGGTTCCACCGTCGGCCGCGTCATCGACGGCTCGCTGGACCAGCACGCGCATTCGGCCATCGCCGGCGTCGCGAACATCGGCAGTGACGTGAACTGGACGGGATCGGAGTTCAACCAGGCGAACTGGTATGCCTTCGGCCGTCTGGCGTGGGACCATACGCTCGCGCCGCGGGTGATCGCCGACGAGTGGACGCGCATGACCTTCTCGAACGACGCGAGGGTCGCGTCGACGATCGACCACATGCTGATGATCTCGCGCGAGGCGGTCGTGAACTACATGACGCCGCTGGGCCTCGCTCACCTGATGGGCACTGGACACCACTACGGACCGGCGCCCTGGGTCAGGCTGCGCCGGCTCGATTGGTCCCCCGTCTACTATCATCGCGCCGACTCCGTCGGGATCGGGTTCGACCGTACCAGCACGGGGAGCAACGCGGTGAGCCAGTACGCCCCCCCCGTGCGCGATCGCTACGCCAGTCGCGCAACCGTCCCCGATTCGCTGCTGCTCTGGTTCCATCACGTCCCGTGGGGCGACACCCTCTCGTCGGGGCGCACGCTCTGGGAGGAGCTCGTGCGCCACTACAACGCCGGCGTGGACTCCGTGCACTCCATGCAGAAGTCCTGGACCTCCGTGCGCGGTGCCATCGATCCGCAGCGATACAGCGAGGTCGACTCGTTCCTCGCCATCCAGGAGAAGGAGGCACGGTGGTGGCGCGACGCGTCGCTCTCCTACTGGCAGACCTTTTCGCACCGACCGATTCCCGCCGGCTACGATCGACCCGCGCATGCGCTCGCCTACTACATGCAGCTACGCTGCCCGGCGGATCCGCGCAAGCCGCGCTGCGATGCCATTCCCTGACCGGAACGCCACATGAGTCCCACCAGCAGTCGTCGTCAGTCCGGTGACGCCTACACGCCACGCCCCGAACACCACTTCACCTTCGGGCTGTGGACGGTCGGGAACGTCGGCCGCGATCCGTTCGGCGAGGCCGTGCGCCCCGTTCTGTCGCCGGCGCGCATCGTCGAGAAGCTCGGCGCGATGGGAGCCTACGGGGTGAACCTCCACGACAACGATCTCGTGCCCCGCGACGCGACGGCGGTGCATCGCGACACGATCGTCCGGGAGTTCAAGCGGGCGCTCGACGCGGCCGGCGTGAAGGTACCGATGGCGACGACGAACCTGTTCGGCGATCCGGTCTTCCGCGACGGCGCGTTCACGAGCAACGACGCGGCGGTGCGCCGCTACGCCATCCAGAAGACGATGCGCGCCATGGACCTCGGCATCGAGCTCGGCGCCGACACCTACGTGTTCTGGGGCGGCCGCGAGGGAACGGAGACGAACGCGTCGAAAGATCCGATGGAGGCGCTGAAGTGGTTCCGCGACGCGCTGAACTTCCTCTGCGAGTACTCAATCGCCCAGGGCTACCCATACCGCTTCGCCATCGAGCCGAAGCCGAACGAGCCGCGCGGCGACATCTTTCTCCCCACGGTCGGCCACGCCCTCGCCTTTCTGACGACGCTCGACCATCCCGGGATGGTCGGGGTGAACCCCGAGGTCGCGCACGACACGATGGCCGGCCTCGACTTCTCGCACGGCGTCGCGCAGGCACTCGAGGCGGGGAAGCTCTTCCACATCGACCTCAATTCGCAGAAGCCCGGTCGCTACGACCAGGACCACCGCTTCGGCAGCGAGGACGTCAAGCAGGCCTTTTTCCTCGTCAAGCTGCTCGAGGACGCGAAGTGGCCCGGCATGCGCCACTTCGACAGCCACGCCTATCGCACCGAGGACGAAGCGGGGGTATGGGATTTCGCCGCCGGCAGCATGCGCACCTACCTGATCCTCAAGGAGAAGGTGGCGGCGTTCCACGCCGACGCGGAGGTGAAGCAGCTCCTCGCCGACCTCGACGCCCGCGGCGCGGCGCCGGGCAGGCGGATCCGCTACGCGACGGATGCGGCGTCGATCCGCGACGAGAAGTTCGACCTCGATGCCCTGCGCGCGAAGGGCTATGCGTACGAGCGCCTCGACCAGGTCACGATGGAGATCCTGCTCGGAGTGCACTGAGGTGGCCGAACGCCTCTTCCTCGGCATCGACGTCGGCACGAGTGGCGTGAAGGCGATTCTCGTCGCCGCAACGGGCGACGTGACCGCGACGGCGACGACGCCCCTCTCGATGTCGACTCCGTGCCCGGGATGGGCGGAGCAGGACCCCGAGGCCTGGTGGAAGGCGACACTCGCCTCGATCCACGCCGTGAGGCGCGCGCGGCCGAAAGACGCCGTCGCCGCCGTCGGCATCTCGGGACAGATGCACTCCTCCGTTTTTCTCGATCACGCCGGCCGCGTCATCCGTCCCGCGCTGCTCTGGTGCGATGGACGCACGACCGCGGAGTGCGCCGAGATCACCGAGCGGGTCGGTGGCGAGGAGCGACTGCGCGACCTCGCCAGCAATCCCGCGCTCGAGGGATTCACGCTGCCGAAAGTTCTCTGGCTCCGCCGGCACGAGCCGGAGGCGTACGCGCGCCTGGCGACGGTGCTCCTGCCGAAGGACTATATCCGCTATCGCCTGACCGGCGTGCTGGCGACCGATCCCTCCGACGCGTCGGCGACGCTCATGTACGACACTGCGCGGCTGCGCTGGAGCGACGAGATCCTTCACGCCGTGAACGTCCCCCGGTCCATGCTGCCCGACGTCGGTGGATCGGCCGACGTGCTCGGTGAGGTGACGGGCGAGGCGGCCGCGCTGTCGACGCTAGCGGCCGGCACGCCGGTCGTCGGAGGAGGCGCCGACAATGCCTGCGGCGCCGCGGGAGTCGGCGCGGTCACGCCGGGCGAGGTGGTGACGAGCTGGGGGACCTCCGGCACCGTGTTGGCGCCACTCGCCGAACCGATGGTCGATCCGCAGTTGCGCGCGCACACGTTCTGTCACGTCGTGCCCGGGGTCTGGTACATGATGGGCGTCGTCCTTTCCGCGGGCGGCGCCCTGAACTGGTATCACGACCAGTTCGCGCGCGAACTCTCCGACGGACGGTGGCCGCAGCTGCTGGACGCGGAAGCTTCCACCATTCCCGCCGGTGCGGGCGGGGTGACATTTCTCCCCTACCTGCAGGGGGAGCGGACTCCGCACCGCGACGCCGCGGCGCGCGGTGCCTTTCTCGGTCTCAGTCTCGCGCACAGCCGCGCCCACGCGACGCGAGCGGTGCTGGAGGGAATCTGCTTCGCGCTTCGCGACTCGCTGACGATCCTTCGGGAGCTCGGGCTCTCACCCAGCCATCTGCTGCTCACGGGAGGCGGAGCCCGAAGCGGCTTCCTTCGGAAGCTGCAGGCGGAGGTCTTCGGTCTTCCGGTCACGACGGTCAACCGGGAGGAAGGTCCGGCGTACGGTGCGGCGCTCCTCGCCGCCGTCGGGGTGCAGGCCTTTCCCGACATCGGTGCGGCGGCGCGCTCGACGCTGACCCGTACGGCGCTGGAGCATCCGGATCCGGAGGCGCACGCGGAGTACGCGGCGCCGTACTCGCGCTTTCGCGATGCGTACGTCGCGGCGCGACCTGATCTCCTACCGGTGATTCGATGAGCGCCCCGATTGGCCCGAGCTCGCTGCACGGGCGCGTAGTCATCGGCATCGTGCTGGCGCTCGCAGTGGCGTCGTGCGCGACCGGGACTCGCGGCGGCCTCGCGTCGACCGCGTGGGTCGGAAGCTGGACGGCGGCGCCGCAGCTCGTCGAGCCGGCCAACCTCCCTCCTGCGCCCGGGCTCGCCGGACGCACGCTCCGTCAGGTCGTGCATCTCTCCATCGGGGGAGCGCGGCTGCGCATCAGATTCTCGAACGAGTTCGGGAACGGCGATCTGCGAATCGGCGCGGTGCACATCGCGGTATCGGGCGCGCGAGACTCGACCATCGGCTCGACGGACCAGGTCGTGACCTTCGCCGGTGACGGCGCCGTGCTCGTGCACGCCGGCGATGCGGTTCTCTCGGACCCGATCGACTTGCCGAGCCGCCCTCTGACCGATCTCGCGCTGTCGACCTACATCCTCACGTGCCCGTCCAATCTGACCGGTCATCCCGGCTCCAGAACCACTTCCTTCGTCGCGACGGGCGACCATGCGTCGGCGACGTCGCTCCAGGGAGCGACGACGACGCAGCACTGGTACTTCGCGAGCCGCATCGACGTCCTCGCGCCGATGGGGAGTGCGGCGCTCGTGGTGCTGGGGAACTCGATCGCCGACGGGCGAGATCGTCGGGCCATCGCGTGTTGCGATCGGTGCCCGAAC
>JBIOHU010000029.1:0-20134 GCA_044449225.1 Gemmatimonadales bacterium
CTCCTGTCCGGGACGAAAGTCGGTGAAGCCGAAGCGCGCCCGCAACACGGCGCGCGCGGCATCGAGGGTCGGGCGAATCTCGACGGACGTCGCGCTCATCGTCCCAGCCTGCGACGCGAGTCCCGCTTCGGCGTCATCGCGCGGCGGCATCCCTCATCGTCAGACCGCACGCGCGAAGTGCCCACGGGTGAAGGCGCTCCCGAGCCCGGACCGCACCGGATTGGCCGTGAGGTGGCTGCCCGCGGCAAGCTCGTCGAGCATCGCCCGATAGCCGGACACCACCTGGCTCACCGGATCACCGGCGACGTTGAAGACGAGGTGATAGTTGCGCAGCCCACCACGCCAGAGCCGTGGGAGGTACTCGCCTCCTTCCACCGGCCGCGAATGGAGCAGACGGTTCCGACAGGCAGAGTCAGTCGCGACGGCGAAGGAATACCCTGCGGGGTCGGTGAGCTGCACGTTGGGGTGCTTCTGGACGCACAGGTCGCGACAGGTCGTCGGCCTTCGATCGAACGCCGCCGACAGCACGCAGTGCTCGATCGTCATTCCTTCCGGCCGGCCATAGAGAAAGACGTCGAACCCGGTACCCTCCCACGGCGCGCTCACAGCGAGCATCTCGTCGGTGGTGAGCTCGAGCGACAGCACGATGCGGCTCGCACCGAGCCGGAACAGCTCGGCGGCGGTGTGCTGGTTGAAGCAGTTCACGGCGTAGTCGGCGACGACGTCGCGGCCGGACCGCGCCAGCTCGGCGACCAATCCGACGTGCCCGCTCACTGTCGGTAGTCCGAGGTCGAGCCACTTCGCGATCGAGCGCCGTTCGGTCGGCCGGACGATGGACGGAGTCCGCAAGCGCAGCGCGACTCCCTGCTCCGCCAGCTCGGTGGCGAGCGCGACGACGCGCGTCACGGGCGGCATCGGGTGGCGAATAAACGGATCGAGCACGATGGTCGTCGCACCTGCCACGGCGGCCGTGCGCGCGTCGTCCAGGGTGAATACGGAGGCGACGAGATCGTATGGACTCGGGGCAACGATCTCGCCAGGCACTCCTTCGCTGTGCAGCACCACGAGCGCGGCGTCGGTCCGGGCGCGGCGCTCGGCGACGACGGCCTGACGGGCCCAGTCGCGGCGCTGTAGCAGCTCGTCGACCGCCTCCTGGCGGAGGTGATTGAGCTCGCTGATCGGCAGGAAAAGCCCCATGCCGAGCGCGTCGGCCTCGACGGCGCCCAGCACGAAGGGCGTCTCGCCGAGCCGTCCGATCTGCTCGCGCAGTGAGTCGGGGTCGAGAGCACGGCGGGTCGCCGGAACGAGGTTGATCCCGCTGCGCACGGTGACCGTCTCGCCATCGGCGAGGAAGACCGCCTTCAGGGGGCCGCCGGCCCCGCCGAACAGCTTGACGTCCAGCCGCGTCTTTCGCTGGCGGATGCCGGCGTCGAGCGCGGCGTAGCTCGTCCGCGCCCGCTCCATCAGCGCGGCCTCGGACGATCGCACGACCCGCCAGCCGTCGCCGACGGCGATGCGTGCGGGCAGCAGAATCGCCTGGAGGATGCCCTCGCCGTCGCGGCCGACGGTGCGGACCTCGCCGACGGTGAAACCGACTGTCGCGCCACCGCGCGAGCCGGGCGCCTCGAACCCGACGCCGTCGCCCGCCACGAGTGGCGATATCACGCGCACCAGCAGTTCGCGGCCGTGATGGCCTGTTACGGTTCCGAGCTCCCGTCCCCGATTGTCCGGATGCGTGCGGGTCACGTAGTCGCGCCCCGCGCGGCCACCGTACATGCCGCCGGTGAATCCGCGGCTGTAGATCTGAACGAGCGGCTCGATCTCCTCCGGCGGCGGCGCCGCGCGGTCGCCCTCGGCGATCCGATCGAGGAAGGTACGATAGGCGTGGGTGACGGTCGCGACGTACTCGGGGCGCTTCTTGCGACCTTCGACCTTGAGACAACGCACCCCGGCGTCGGCGATCTCCGCCAGGTGGTCGGTCGCCGCGAGATCCTTCGTCGAGATCAGGAAGCCGCGATCGAGCTCGGCGCCGGTCGCGACGTCGTCGAGGACGTAGTCCTTCCGGCACGACTGCGCGCAGGAGCCGCGGTTGGCGCTTCGCTCCGAGATCATCCCCGACATGTAGCACTGGCCGCTGTAGGAGATGCACAGCGCGCCGTGGATGAATGTCTCGAGGCCGAGATCCGGAACGGCGGCGCGGATCGCGCGGATGTCGTCGAGGGTGTTTTCTCGTGCCAGCACGACCCGCTCGATGCCGAGCTCGCGCATCACGCGCGCCCCGCTCTCGTCGTGCACGGTCATCTGGGTCGAGCCGTGGATCTCGAAGCCTGGATAGACCCGCTGAATGAGCCGCACGAGTCCAATGTCCTGCACGATCGCCGCATCCACTCCGAGGTCGATCGCCTCGCCGAGAAAGGTGAGCGCGTCGGCCAGCTCGGCGGGCTTGACGAGGATGTTGAGGGTGAGGTAGATCCGCCGTCCGCGCTCGTGGGCGAGCCGGCAGGCCTCTCCGACCTCGGCAAGGGTGAGCTGCGCCCCTTCGTCACGGGCGTTGAACCGCTCGGCACCCAGGTACACCGCGTCCGCACCGTTGGCGAGCGCGGCACGCACGGCGTCAAGTGAGCCGGCCGGGGCGAGGAGCTCGGGAATGGCAAGGCGCGTCATAAGCGTTGAAACATAACGCTTTAGTGAGCCCGATGCAGGCTCGGCTCCGTGCTCCGCGGCAGACTCTGGCGTCGGAACGGCATCGCTCGATCGCGGCGTCGAAACCGTCCGCTCGTTCGGCGTCGGGCAACCCCGTTTTCAGTCGCCAGTCATCAGCGCCCCGGTCATCGGTCCAGTTGCGGCCGCGCCTGAACCCATGACTGCGCGACTCCCGACTCGAGACCGGGAACGGGGTTGCCCGAGCCAGATTCCGCCGTGTGAGTCGCCGCGCCGCGCACTCGGTAGTCACGTCTCACGGTCGTTCTCGCGGAACCATCGCGGCGGAACAAAACGAAGCACCAGGGCGACCGCAAGGATCGCGATCCCCGCGTATCGCACGTTCGAGTCGTCGATTCGGTATCCATATCCCCACACCGCGACGCCGATCGCCCCGAGCAGGATGCGCGCTAGCATCAACCGCTTCATGGTGGCCCAGGCCCCCGCTGGGTAAAGCGCCGGACGGCTGCCTTGAAGTCTTCCGTCGCACGCGACTCGACGTTCGTCACCACGCCCGCGGCGATGCCGTCCTCGAACGAGAGCGAGTCGAGCTTGTGGAACAACCACTTGGTGAGGGCGATCGCGGTGGCGGGGGCGAGGCTGATCTGCTGGAGGGTGGCATCGACGTCCTCGTCGAACGACGCGGCGGGCACGACACGGCTGACGAGACCGATGCGTTCGGCCTCCTCGGCACTGATGATCCGACCGGAGAGCAGAAGGTCTGCCGCGTGCTTCTCGCCGACGCTGCGGCGGAGCATCGTCATCCCCATCGCCGGCACGAAGCCCAGCCGGACCTCCGGAAACCCGAGCTCCGCGCCCTCGTGTGCCAGGACGACGTCGCAGGCGAGGACGAGAGCGACGCCGGCGCCGAGCGCACGTCCGCGCACGGTGCACACGACTGGCTTCATGAGCGCGCGCATCGCGAGCAGGACGCGGCCGAGTGATTCGGCATCCTCACGGTGCACCTCGGCGCCTGCGTCGAGCATCTGCTCGAGCGCCGTGAGATCGGCGCCGATGCAGAAATCCTCTCCCTCGGCGCCGAGATGGACGACCCGGCAGTGCGGATCCGCCTCGAATTGGGCCAAGGCGGCGAACAGCTCCTCGGCGGTCACGCCGTCGAGCGCGTTCAGCTTTTCCGGTCGGGCGAGAATGATGCGGCCGACGGCTCCGTCGCGCAGCAGGCGAATCCTGCTCATGCCGCCGGCGCCGCCGGGAGCCCGAGCGTAGCCGCCACGTCGGCCGGGACGTCGAGCACCATTCGCAGCATGGCGGTCGAGAAGACCTTCCCCTGCGCGTCGGTCTTCAGCGACACGGTGCCCCCGCCACCGAGCGCGCCGTGGAGGAGGAAGTTGAGTGCGCGGAGATTGGGCAGCTCGTAGCGCTCCACGTCCCCGGTGATGACGCCGGCGAAATGGCGGCGCACCCGGTCGAGGGTGAGCGAGTCGCGGATGAACGGATACCACTCGGGCCGTAGCGCGATCACGCCGACGTTGGCCGTGTCGCCCTTGTCCCCCGAACGGGCATGCGCGATGTCGACCAGACGGACGCGGCGCAGCTTCGGTTTGGTGTACAACGTCATGACAGCACCTCGACGTTCGTCCGCACGACGGCTCTATCCACGAGAGCGGGCCAATAAGCGACGATCTCCTCGACCTTCGGGCGTCCGCCGGCGAAGCCGGTCACGCTCGGTGGGCCGTTGAGCACCAGCGGCGCCAGCTCTCGCGTGAACCGCTCCACCGACTTCCGGTCCGGGGAGCGCACGCCGACGCGGAGCTGGACCTCGGGCGCCTCGCCATGCTGCACGGCGAGCGGACCATGCGTCGCCGAGACGCCGACGAACTCGGTGAGCATCTCGTCGAACTTCAGGCCCATGTTGTCCAGTCGCTCGCGCAGCACCCGGTCTGCGAGCTTTGCCTTGTCGAGGGCGTCGGGCCACGCGTAGACGAGAGTGCCCACCGCCTTGAAGCCGGCGCGATAGGCGATCGAGACCTTGAGCTTGTCGGTCGCCTCGCGCCCCCGAATGCCGAAGACACGCACCCGATCCGGCCCGTCGTCGGCCAGCTGGATGGACGTGAAGTCCGCCACGACGTCGGGGGTAATGTATGAGCGCGGATCGCCCATCTCGTACACGAGCTGCTCGGTGATGGACGGGACGTTGATCCGACCGCCCGTATGCGGATGCTTGGTGACGACGAAGGTGCCGTCGGCACGCGCCTCCACGATCGGATAGCCGACATTCGCCAGGTCGGGGATGTTGCGCCAGTCGTACAGGCAGTTGCCCCCCGAGCACTGCGCGCCGCACTCGATGATGTGGCCGGCGATGATTCCCGCCGCGAGTCGGTCCCAGTCCGTGGCGCCCCAGCCGAACTCGAAGCGCAACGGTGCCATCGTGAGCGCGGTGTCGGTTGAACGGCCAGTGACGACGACGTTCGCCCCGCGCTCGAGCGCTTCGACGATCGGCACGGAGCCGATGTACGCGTTCGCCGACAGCACCCGGTCCCGCACCGTGTCGAGAGGCTGGCCCGTCTCCATGTTGAGCAGCGGGTGACCGCCGGCGATCAGTTCATCGAGCCGCGGCAGGAGATCGTCGCCCGTGACGACGCCGATGCGCAGCTTGCCCGCCGCACCGGCCGACGCCGCGACGGCGAGCACCGCCCGCGCGCAGGCGACGGGATTCACGCCGCCAGCGTTGGCGATCACCTTCACGCCGCGGTCGACGACCGCGGGAAGCACGCTTTCCATGGCGCCGATGAAATCGCGCGCGTACCCCATCGCCGGGTCGCGTTCCTTCTGCTTCTGCAGAATGGACATCGTGACCTCGGCGAGGTAGTCGAGCATCAGGTAGTCCACCGGCCCGCCCTCGACCTGCCGGCGCGGCGCGTCGAGCCAATCTCCCCAGAAGCCCTGTCCGGAGGCGACGCGAACCACCTCCGCCTTCGGTCGCCGGTTCATGCGCATCCCTCCGGCAGGACGAAGGGGCCGAGGTGAGGTCCCGGATTGGCGAGTGCGGCGCGGAACGCGAGGGCGAGCGTCTCGCGGGTGTCCTCGGGATAGATGATCGCGTCGACGTAGCCGCGCGCCGCGGCGTAGCGGGCGTCGAGCTGGTGCTCGTACTCGGCGCGCATCTCGTCCACCGACTGCTGCGTCTCGGCGTCGAGAGACCCCTTTGACGATTGCGCCTTCGCCAGTGCCGGCCCGTGGACCGCCTGGACGGCGCTCTCTCCCTCCATCACCGCCATCCGGCCGGTCGGCCAGGAGAAGATGAAGTCCGGATCGAAACCCTGCCCCGCCATCGCGTAATAGCCGGCGCCGGAGGCGTGATTCACGGTGAGGACGATCTTCGGCACCTTCGCCGTGGCCATCGCCTCGACGAATCGCGCGCCGGAACGAATCACTCCCTCGTGCTCCGACTCCGGGCCGACCATGAACCCGGACACGTCCTGCACGAACAGAAGGGGGATGCGCTGGCGGTCGCAGCGGTCGATGAAGAAGGCGACCTTCTCGGCGCTCTCCGCGTAGACGATGCCGCCGAAGCGCGGCTTCTCGCCGGCGCGTCCCTTGATGAGGCCGCGTCCGTTGGCGATGATGCCGACGGGCATGCCGGCGATGCGCGCATCGCCGCAGATCATCTCGCGGGCGAGATGCTCCTGGAACTCGACGAGAAGGCCGTCGTCGAGGAGGGCCCGCAGGATGTCGTGCATGTCGTACGACATGCGATGGTCCGACGGCAGCAGGTCGTACAGTGAGTCGGCCGAGCCGACGGTGGTCGCCTCGACGAGCTCGGGAAGCGGCGTCGTCACCGGAAGCTGGGCGAGAAGCCGGCGCAGCGTGCTCAGACAGTCCTCGTCGTTCTCGGCGGCGTAGTGGGCCACCCCGCTCACCTCCGTGTGGGTGACCGCTCCGCCGAGGCTCTCGGAGTCGATCGTCTGGCCGGTGGCGCCTTTCACGAGATTCGGGCCGCCGAGCCCCATGAACGACGAGCCCTTGACCATGACGATGAGGTCGGAGAGTGCGGGCAGGTAGGCGCCGCCGGCGATGCACTGCCCCATCACCGCCGCGAGCTGCGGGACGCGCAGGTAGCGGCGCATGATGGAGTTGTAGTAGAAGATGCGGCTCGCGCCATACTGTCCGGGGAAGACGCCGCCCTGGTACGGGAGGTTCACGCCGGCCGAGTCGACGAGATACACGATCGGCACGCGGCAGCGCATCGCCACTTCCTGGGCGCGCAGGATTTTGCGAATCGTCTCGGGCCACCAGGAACCGGCTTTCACGGTGGGATCGTTGGCGACGACGACGACCGGCCGCCCGTGCGCCAGACCCAGGCCGGTGACGACGCCGGCGGCGGGGGCCTGGCCGTCGTACTGGTCGTGCGCGACGAGCAGTCCGAGCTCGATGAACCGCGCACCCTCGTCGCAGAGCCGCGCCACGCGCTCCCGCGCCGTGAGCTTGCCCTGGCGATGGAGCTTGCGCGTCTTGTCCGCGCCGCCGCCCTCGCGAAGGCGGTCCTCGAGCGCCCGGATCTCGGCGCTCAGCTCGCGAAGCCGGGAGCTCACGGCGACGTCAGGCTTCCTGTGGCGACTGCTCGGCGAACCAGGCGCGGATGTACTCGACCAGATCGGAGGTCGGCGTGCCGGGACCGAACAGCTTGCCGGTTCCCATCGCGTGAAGCGCCTCCATGTCTTCCTTCGGAATGATGCCCCCGCCCGTGATGAGGATGTCATCGCGTCCTTCGGCACGCAGCAGCTCCAGCACGCGCGGGAAGAGCGTCATGTGGGCGCCGCTGAGGATCGATAGCCCGACGACGTCGACGTCCTCCTGGATGGCCGCCGTGGCGATCATCTCCGGCGTCTGGTGCAGCCCCGTATAGATGACCTCCATCCCCGCGTCGCGCAGCGCGGCGGCGACGACCTTCGCCCCGCGGTCGTGGCCATCGAGACCGGGCTTGGCAACCAGCACGCGAATGGGACGCATAGGCACCAAAGCTAGCGAGCGCGTCGTCGGCGCGGCAACTCGCGCTTGCGCGCGACGAGCAGCATCTCGCCGGAGCGGCGCGACAGCGGCCGGTCACGAAATCCGTCGTAGGCTTCGTGCACGATGAGTCCCGCGTCGAGGCACAACTCCGCCAGCCTGGTCGCGGTGTAAAGCCGGATCCGATGTTGGCGGTTGCCGCGCCCCGACGGCCCTTCCCAGGTGGTCCGGATGGTGAGGATGCCGGACAGAGGATCGAACGAGCGCTCGTGACCGATCACCGTGCCGTCATCGCTCGTCCACCAGTCCCGCGCGAGAAAGCGCGCCATCACGCCGTCGCGGCTGCCGCCGTGCCAGACGAGCATCCCGCCGGGCTTGAGGACGCGGGCGAACTGGGCGACGACGCGCGCATCGTCGGCGGGATCGGTGAAGAAACCGAAGCTGGTGAAGAGATTGAGCACGGCGTCGAACCGCCCGGTCCATCGCGCCGGCAGCAGGCGCATGTCACCGCGGGTGTACTTCAGCGTCGGGCCTGTGCCGCGCTGCTTCGCGAGGCCGAGCAGGTACGACGAGAAGTCGAGTCCGTCCACGACGAATCCCGTCTCGGCGAGGAGATGCGCGTGTCGCCCCTGGCCGCATGGAACGTCGAGCAGGCGCGAGCCGGTCGGCAGGGCGAGCAGCTCGATCAGCCGGGCGACCTGGTGGCGGTCGCTCGCGAGATCGAAGATCGGTTGGTACTCGAGCAGATACTGGGCGTCGAAGTAGGTCGCCCACCAGTCGCTGCGCTTCGCGGCGGGACTCAGAAGAAGACCGGCTCGCGATAGGCGCCGAACACCTCTTCGAGCGCGTGGCGGATCTCGAAGAGGGTGCAGTACGCGCGCGCGCACTCGAGAATGTGCGGGAAGACGTTCTCCGTGCCGCGCGCCGCCTCGGTGAGCCGCGCCAGCAGCGCCTCGCACTGCGTCCCGTCACGTTCGGCACGCACCTTTGCGAGCCGTGCGCGCTGATCGCGGTCGACGTCAGCGCCGATTCGCAGCAGGGGAATGTCCAGCGCATCTCCCTCGCTGACGAACTCGTTCACGCCGACGATGACGCGGCGATGCTGTTCGATCTCCCACTGCTGTCGCGCCGCCGACTCGTGGATCTTCCGCTGGAACCAACCCTGCTCGAGGCCGGCTACCACCCCGCCGATGGACTCGATCTCGGCGAACAGCGACTCCGCCTCCCGCTCGAGCTGATCGGTGAGCGCTTCGAGGTAGTAGGAGCCGCCGAGCGGATCCATGACGTTGGGCACACCGGTCTCGTAGGCGAGCACCTGCTGGGTGCGCAGCGCGACCTGCACGGCGTGCTCGGTCGGAAGGGCCAGCGTTTCGTCCATCGAGTTCGTGTGGAGCGACTGCGTGCCGCCGAGCACGGCGGCCATCGCCTGATAGGCGACGCGGACGATGTTGTTCATCGGCTGCTGGGCGGTGAGCGTCACGCCCGCCGTCTGCGAATGGAAGCGCATCAGCAGCGACTTCGGGCTCGTGGCGCCGTAGCGCTCCTTCATGTGCCGCGCCCAGATCCGGCGCGCCGCCCGCAGCTTGGCGATCTCCTCGAAGAAGTCGTTGTGGATGTCCCAGAAGAACGAGAGCCGCGGCGCGAAGTCGTCGACGTCGAGCCCGCGCGCGACGCCGCGTTCGACGTAGGTGAATCCGTCGGCCAGGGTGAATGCCAGCTCCTGCGCCGCCGTCGCACCGGCCTCGCGAATGTGGTAGCCGGAGATGGACACGGTGTTCCACTTCGGCGCGTGCGTCGCCCCCCACTCGAAGCAGTCGACGATCAGGCGCAGCGCCGGCTCGATCGGGAAGCACCAGGCGTGCTGCGCCATGTACTCCTTGAGGATGTCGTTCTGGATCGTTCCCTGCAGCGCGTCGCTGCTCACCCCCTGCTTCTCGGCGGCGGCGATGTAGAACGCCCAGAGGATCGGCGCCGGCCCGTTGATCGTCATCGACGTCGAGACCTCGTCGAGCGGGATGCCGTCGAACAGCACCTCCATGTCGGCGAGGCTGGAAATGGCGACGCCCGTTTTCCCGACCTCGCCCTCCGACCGCGGATGGTCGGAGTCGTAGCCCATCAGCGTCGGGAAGTCGAAGGCGGTCGAGAGCCCTGTCTGTCCATGTGCGAGGAGGAACTTGAACCGCTCGTTGGTGTCGCGGGCGCTCCCGAAGCCGGCGAACTGGCGCATCGTCCACAGCTTCCCACGATAGCCGGTGGGATGGATGCCCCGGGTGTACGGATAGATGCCGGGCACGCCGAGGTCTTCGGCGCTGGTGGGAGCGACGTCGAGCGCGGTGTAGAACGGATCGACCTCGCGCGACGAGTTGGTGAAGCCGATCTCACGCTTCACGCCGCGCTCGTAGAGGCGGCGCCAGGCGGACACCTCGGCGCGCAGTCGCTCGAGCTCTGCGGACGGATCCTCCGCCGACGTGGTGCCGGCCGGTTCGGCGCTGTCCCGCATCGAAGTCATGTCGTCGTCCGCGTCAGAAGGTCGGCGCTGCGGGCGAGCAGCGCGTCGGCGACCCCGAATGGCGTCGCCTCGCCCGATTCGAGCGCGGCCAGCCGATCCTCCAGCCAGGCCTTCGTCGCCCGATCGGTCCACAGCCGGCGCCGCAGCTTGTCCTCCGCCACTTCGACGACCCGTTCCCGGAGTCGCGCCCGGCGCCGCTCGCGCAGCGTGCCGCTCCGTTCAAGATAGTGGAAGTGGCGATCGAGCGCCGCAAGGACGTCGTCCGTTCCCTCGCCCGTCGCCGCCACGGTCCGGAGGACGGGTGGCGTCCATCGCTCGGCGTCGTCCGTCTGCGCCGCTGCGCGCACCTGGCGCAGCAGATTGTTGCGCGACAGATCGATGCCATGGTGGGCAGGCACGTCGCGCATCGTCGCGCCGGCGCGCATGCCGAGCATGATCTCGATTTCGTTGCGCAGCCGATCGGCGCCGGGCCGATCTGCCTTGTTCACCGTGAAGACGTCGGCGATCTCCATCACGCCTGCCTTGAGCGTCTGGATGGAGTCGCCGCTCTCCGGCACGAGCACGACGAGACAGCTGTCGGCCGTGCGCGCCACGTCCAGCTCCGTCTGGCCGACCCCGACGGTCTCGATGAGGATGCGGTCGATGCCGAATGCATCGAGCACGTCGCAGGTCTCGCGCGTCGATGCGGAGAGCCCGCCGAGCGAACCGCGGGTCGCCAGCGACCGGATGTAGACGCCGGGATCGAGCGCGACGTCCTCCATGCGGATGCGATCGCCGAGCAGCGCTCCGCCCGTGAAGGGCGACGTCGGATCCACCGCGACGATGCCGACCGTGAGGCCAGCGGCGCGGTACGACCGGGTCATGGAGGTGGTCAGCGTGCTCTTCCCCGCGCCGGGCGGGCCGGTGATGCCGATCCGTCGCGCGCGCCCGAGCTTGGCGCTCCAGGCGGCGAGGAGGCGGTCGAAGCCGGGCCGGTGGTTTTCGACGATGCTGATCGCGCGCGCCAGAGCGGCCTGTCGGCCGGCGGAAAAATCGGCGAGCAGCCTGTCCTCACGGTCGGCCGTCACGGTGCGGATCGGGGCCCGGGGTCGTCGTGCTCGTCGCGGATGTCGCCGACGAGCTCCTCGAGCAGATCCTCGAGCGTCACGAGGCCGACGGTGCGCTCGTCGGCATCCTGGACGATGGCGAGATGACGGCTCGCCCGCAGCATGCGGAAGAGCAGGTCGCTGCAGGGCGTGACGTCACGCGCCGTGGCGACAGGGCGCAACGCCGGCGCGTGCTCGCCGCGCACCTTGAGGACGTCGAACGCGTGCATCATTCCGACGACGTGGTCGAGGTTCCCGTCGTATACCGGAACGCGGCTGAACTCCGAGGTCGCGAACTCCTCGGCGATCGCGCGCGGCCTCGTCGACCGGCTGATCGCGAAGATCTCCTCCCGCGGAATCATCACCTCGCGAACCGTCTTGTCCCCGAACGCCATCACGCCGGTGATGATCTCCATCTCGGCGGGCTCGCCGACTCCCTCCAGCTCGCCCTCGCGCAGGAGGTCCTGGATCGTGTCGCGCTCGACATCGGGGACGCCGATCGACGGTCGAGCGAACGGTTTGCTCGCGAGCCGTCCCGCCGCGACGATCGGTGACGCGACGATCGCCGCTCCCTCGAGGAGAGGCGAGAGCACCGACGCCACCGCCGGCGCGAATCGTCGCGCCAGGGCGCGCGGCAGGAGCTGGCCGAGGACGATGATCGCCGCGGCGAAGCCGGCCAGTGCGAGCGCGAGCGCGCCCATGTCGTCGGCATGGTCGACGGCGATCAGCTCGCCACTCAGCACGAGGAGCAGCGCGACCGTCGCGCTCGAGGCGATGATCAGCCGCTGCGGGCGCTCGAGGTACGCCATCGCCACTCCGGAGCCGCGCAGCCGCTGCTCGACCCAGTGACGCAGCCAGATGCGGCTCACCGACCGCATCGCCATCCCGCCCGCCGTCAACGCGGCGACGAACAGCAGAGAGACGACGAGCAGCAGGACCTCGGAGATCACGAGCTCACCGTCCTCGCCTGCGGCCGCAGTCGCTCGAAGTAGACGCGCTCGACGCGCCGGCGGCGCACGCGCTCGACGACCAGCTTGTAGCTCCCGATCTGCACGCTCTCCCCAGCGGCCGGCACTCGGCCGAACACCTCGTAGACCAGTCCGCCCACCGTATCGAGGTCCTCGTGCAGGAAGTCCTGTCCCAGCAGGTCGGACAGCTCGCCCAGCGAGACGCGGCCGTTGACCCAGAAGCGCTTGTTCTCCTCCTGCTCGACCTCCGGCTCCTCGTCGTCGTACTCGTCGTGGATCTCGCCGACGATCTCCTCGAGGACATCCTCGATCGTGACGAGACCTGCGGTGCCGCCGAATTCGTCGCTGACGATCGCGATGTGGCTGCGGCTCGCCTTGAAGTCGCGCAGCTGGAGGTCGATCGGCTTCGACGTCGGGATGAAGCTCGCCGGCCGGACGAGCGACCGCCAGCCGAGCATCGGCTCGTCGTCGTCGATCACGAATGGCAGAAGATCCTTCGCGTACAGGATGCCGACGACGTTGTCGAGCGTCTCCTCGTACACGGGAAAGCGGGCGTGCTCGGAGCTGCGGACGCGATCGACGACCTCGTTCCAGTGCGTCGTCAGGTCGATGCCGACGATGTCCACCCGCGGCACCATCACCTCACGCACCGCGGTGTCGCCGAGCGAGAATACGCCGTGCAGCAGCGCCTCTTCGTCTCGCGAGACGTCGGCCTCCGCGGCGACGACCTGGCGGAACTGCTCCGTCGCCTCCTCGCGCTGCTCGGCACGCTGCTCGCTCGACGGCGCGGGCATCAGCCGCTCGAACAGTGAATCGAGTGCCGCGCCGATTCGGAGGATCGGGGAGAGCAGCAGCTCGAGCATGCGGATGAGGGGACGCAGGACGAACGCCAGGCGCGGAGCAGTCGCGAAGCCGACGGAACGGCTGAGCCCTTCGACGATGATGACGATCACCAGCGCGGCCACGAACCCGGCCGCGGCGCCGGATGGGCCATCGGTCGGATCGAGCCCGAGCCCGTGCGCCACGGCTCCGCCCGCGACGAGGTGCGCGAGCACGCGCGCCAGCGCCAGTGCGCGATGGGCCCGCTCCCGCCGGCGCAGCACGCCGACGACGGGTGGCGCCGGCTCGGGGGCGGGATCGCCGCCCAGAAGCGCGCCATCGGCTGCCGCGGCGAGCGCGGCGATCGCGACGGCACCGGCGGCGACGACGATCGGGACGATGCTCACGCGTGATCCATCGTCGCGTGGAGAAGGTGCTCCTGGCGCCGCCACATGGCGGAGGTGAAGCGGGACTCGCCGTCGGGATGGTCGTGACCGAGTACGTGGAGCACGCCGTGCACCACCAGCCGCAGCAGCTCCTCGCGGACTCCCTGGCCGGCGGCGATCGCATTTCGGCGCGCCACACCCGGCGCGATGTACACGTCGCCGACCACCGCGGCGGCGCGCGTCGTGGGACGGAAGGCGAACGAGATCACGTCGGTCGGGCCGCGATGGCCAAGATGCTCGCGGTTCAGCGCCGCGATCCGCCGGTCGGTCACGAAGGCAATCGAGAGGAGCGCATCGCGCACGCCCTCGGCCCGCAGGACCTCGTCGGCGATACGCTCCACGCGGGACCGGGCGACCGGAATGCGCACGGCATCCGTCGCGACATCGACGACCCTCGTCACCGTGGCACCGCCTCGACGGGAGGCGTCGGGGTCGGATAGTCCACGCGGCCGTGGTACATTCCTCCGAGCACCCGGGCGAACTCGCGCTTGACGATCGTGAGCTGGCGGAGGGTGAGCGGCGTGTCGCGGAGCTGACCCTGCTCCAGCCGCTGTCGCACGACGAGCTCGATGACCTCGCGGATCCGGTCCGGCGTCGGATCGCTCAACGCGCGCGTCGCCGCCTCCGCGCCGTCCGCCAGCATGACGACCGCCGTTTCCGCGCTTTGCGGAACGGGGCCGGGATAGACGAATTCCGACGGATTCGCCACCGTGCCACCTCGCTCGCGCGCCTTCTCGAGGAAGTAGGCGATCGTGCCCGTACCGTGATGCTCCGTGATGAAGGCCCGAATGGACCGCGGTACGTGCTCGGACTCGGCGAGCTCGACTCCCTCGCGCACGTGGTTGCGAATGATCGTCGCGCTCGTGTTCGGCTTCAGCTTGTCGTGAAGGTTCCGGCCGCGGGGCTGGTTCTCGACGAAGTACTGCGGCTTTGCCAGTTTCCCGATGTCGTGATAGTACGCGCCGACTCGGGCCAGCAACGCGTTTGCGCCGATGGCGCGGCAGGCGGCCTCGGCGAGATTCGCGATCGCGATGGTGTGAGCATAGGTCCCCGGCGCCTCGAGACTGAGACGCTGGAGAAGCGGACGATTGAGGTCTCCCCACTCGAGCAGGGTGAGATGGGTCTCTCGCCCGGTGACCGATTCGGCGAATGGCATCAGGAGCATCGCGCCGATCACGCTCGCCACCGAGACGCCGGCGCCGCGGGCGACGGCGAAGAGCATCGCCGCCGTGTCGTGACCGGCCGCCAACTCGGTCGCGGCGATCATGACGCCCGTCGCCGCGGCGATGACGAGCATCCAGATGTACGACTGGTCGCGCCGCGCGGTCGGCCGAACGACGAGCACCGCTGCCCCGCCGGCGACGAGCAATACAGGCAGCGACCTGCTGAACAGATACGCCGGCTGCGAGGCGATGACCGCGGCGACGAGCGCGATGGTCGCCACGCCCATCCGGCGATCGAACAGGGCGCTGACGACGATTCCGATGAACGCGATCGGGACGAGCTCGGGAGAGGCGGCCCGCACGCGGGCGGCCACCGCCGCGGCGACCACGACGACGAGGGTCATCGACGCCAGGAGCCCGAACGCCGCGCCGCTCGCGAAGACCGGCGGCCGACCGATACGCAGAGCGACCACGATCCCGCCGAGCAGAAGGAGATTGGTCGCAAAGGCGCCGAACCAGGCCTCCGTCGAGCGCGAGGCGAACGACGGTCCGAGGCTGAAGGTCACGACGAGGGCGAGCAACAGCGCGCCGAGCACCGACAGCGCCGTCGTCGTGACCGCCTGTCGTCGTACCGTCCGGACGCTTCCCGAGGCGACCTCGAGCTGCTCCCGCAGGTTCACGGCCTAGTCTCCATCCTCCGCATACGCCTTGATGATGTCGCGCACCAGCCGGTGTCGAACGACGTCCGCCTCGGTGAAATAGTGGAACGCGATGCCATCGATGCCCGGGAGAATCCGCTCCACCTGCATCAGTCCCGATTCCTCCCGCTTCGGCAGGTCGATCTGGGTCTTGTCCCCGGTGATGACGATCTGCGAGTTCACGCCGAGCCGGGTGAGGAACATCTTCATCTGCAGCGCCGTCGCGTTCTGTGCCTCGTCGAGGATGACGAAGGCGTCGCCGAGGGTACGGCCGCGCATGAAGGCGAGCGGCGCGATCTCGATCACCCGCGTCTCCAGCGCCTTCTGGATCCGTTCCGCCGGCATCATTTCGTCGAGCGCGTCGTAGAGGGGGCGCAGGTACGGGTCCACCTTGGCCTGCATGTCGCCCGGAAGGAAGCCGAGACTCTCTCCCGCCTCGACCGCCGGCCGAGCGAGGATGATGCGCCGCACCTTCTTGCGGGTGAGCGCATCCACTGCCGCGGCGACGGCGAGATACGTCTTTCCGGTGCCCGCCGGCCCGATGCCGACGACGATATCGTTCTCGGCGATCCGGGCGAGATACTCGGCCTGGCCGCTCGTCTTCGCCTGGATCAGCTTGCGCACGCCGGGCAGGGCAGGGCGATCCGGCCGTCGCCCCCCGGGAGGCCGTCGCCGTTGGGCGAGCCGTCGTCTTCGCTCAGGCGGAGCACGTCGTCCGGTGTGAGCTCCATCCGCTGCCTGGCGCGCTCCACCATCCTGCGCCCGATGTCGGACGCCTTCTCGACGAGCGGCTGCGGGCCGGAGATGGACATGCTGTCGCCGCGCAGCGCGACCTTCACGCCGCACAAGCGGGACAGCTCGACGAGGTTGCCGTCGTTGACGCCGGCGAGCGTCAGCATGTCCGCGCCTTCGGTGGACAGCTTCTGGGTGACTGAACTGTCGCTCACGCGGGCTGGGACTCCAGGCTGATGTGCAGATCGTCGAGGTCTCGTGACGGGACCGGCGCCGGTGCTCCCTCGAACAGCGCCCGCGCGGCCGTCGTCTTCGGAAATGCGATCACGTCGCGAATGTTCGACGTGCCGGCGAGGAGCATGGTGATCCGGTCCATGCCGAACGCGATCCCTCCGTGCGGCGGTGCGCCGGCGCGAAGGCCCTCGAGCAGGAAGCCGAATCGGGCAAGCGCCGTGGCGTCGTCGATGCCGAGAAGGCTGAAGATCCTCCCCTGCACCGCCGGGTCGTTGATGCGGATGCTTCCCCCACCGAGCTCGGTGCCGTTCAATACCAGATCGTACGCCAGAGCCCGCGCCATCCACGGATTCGCGTCCAGCAAGGGCACGTCCTCAGGATGCGGCGCCGTGAAGGGGTGGTGCACCGCGCCCAGCGCGCCCGTGGATGGGTCGCGCTCGAACATGGGGAAGTCGGTCACCCACAGGAAGGCGTTCACGCCGGCAGGGACGAGCTGCATTCGCTGCGCCACGTCCTGCCGAACCCGGTCGAGCGCCGGGCTCGTTACCGCGTCCGCGCCGGCGACATACAGGCCAAGCTCGCCCTCGGCCAGACTGAGCCGGCCCGCGGCTCCTTCGTCGAGATACTTCGCCGCCGGTCCCTCGAGCGATCCGTCCACCCGCTTGAGTCGGAGGAGACCGAGCGCACCGGCGCTCTTCGCCACCCCCTCGATTTCGTCCACCTGCTTGCGCGACAGCGCCACGCCGCCGGCGATGCGGATGCCGCGGATGCGCCCACCCGCCTCGAGCGCCGATCGAGTGATGCCGAACGGCGCGTCGCGGAAGGCCTCGCTCACATCCTCGATGAGCAGACCGTACCGGACGTCCGGGCGGTCGATTCCGTACCGCTCCAAGGCATCGGCGTACGGCATGCGCGGAATGACGGCTGGCACTTCGCGGCCACCCTCCTTCCACAGCGCGCGGACGAGTCCCTCGGCAAGAGCGATCACGTCGTCCTGGGTGACGAACGACGCTTCGATGTCGATCTGGGTGAACTCCGGCTGCCGATCGGCGCGGAGATCCTCGTCGCGGAAGCAGCGGGCAATCTGGAAATAGCGATCGAATCCGGCCACCATGAGGAGCTGCTTGTAGATCTGCGGCGACTGGGGCAGCGCGTAGAACTCTCCGGCGTGAATGCGGCTCGGCACCAGATAGTCCCGCGCCCCTTCCGGCGTCGGCTTGGTGAGAATGGGCGTCTCGATCTCGAGAAAGCCCGCGTCGCTCAGGTAGCGCCGTGTGCGTTGCTGGAGCCGGTGGCGGAGGATGAGGTTTCGTTGAAGCTCCTCCCGACGAAGGTCGAGCACGCGATTACGCAACCGAAGGTCCTCGGCGGGCAGTTGCTCCCCCTTGCCGCGGGCGACGGGGATCGACGGCGTCTCCGCCGGTCCAACGACCCGCAGGGAGGTTGCCCGCACCTCGACGTCTCCCGTCCCCATCTCCGCGTTCCGCATCGCTGGCGGCCGCGTCACGACGTCACCCTCGATCAGGACCACGGTCTCGGCGCCAAGCGACGCCGCACGACTCGCGAGCTCGACACCCGTCACCGAGGGGTCGAAGGATACCTGGACGATGCCGGCGCGGTCGCGCAGGTCGACGAACACCAGACCGCCGAGGTCGCGCGCACGATGCACCCAACCGCCGAGTCGGACGACGGTGCCGACATGTTCGGCTCGCAGCGCGCCGCAGAGATGGGACCGATAGGAAGTGGCGAGCGCCGTGTCAGGCATGCCGAATCGAGGGGGGATGGAGAGGCGCGGGCCACGCGGCAAGCGCTCGCGGCGCGTGGGCGACGTCCGGGCCGGAAAGCTAGCGCCCGCACGACATCGTCGGTAGCGCCGTGCTTGTCTTTCCGTGCCGGCTCGACTAAGCTCAACCCCATGCGGCGCATGACGTTCGCCGCCCGAGCGGCCACGTCTGCGCCGAGTCCGCCGCCGAGGCCGTCCCGATGATCGATCGCGAAAATCTCCTGAACCTGGCCCCCGCGGCCGCCGAGGCGCGGCTGGCCGCTGCGATGTCCGAGCTCGGACAGCCGGGGTACCGGGCCGGACAGGTCCTTCGTCGCCTCTGGACGATTCCCGCTGCCTCCTTCGACGCGATGACGGAGCTTCCCGCTCCGCTGCGGGCCGAGCTCGACCGTCGATTCGAGTTGCCGCGCCTGGAGCTCGCGGTGCGCCAGCAGTCTGCCGACGGGACCCAGAAGTTCCTCTTCCGGTTGCGCGACGGCGAGGCGATCGAGACCGTCTCAATTCCCGACGGCAAACGCGTGACCCTCTGCATCTCGTCGCAGGCCGGCTGTGCGCTGCGCTGCGCCTTCTGCGCCACGGGCGCGATGGGCTTCGCGCGCAATCTCGAGCCATTCGAGATCGCGGGCCAGGTGCGTGAGATGCGCCTGCTCGATCCGCCGATGCAGGTCACCAACATCGTCTTCATGGGCATGGGCGAGCCGCTCATGAACTGGAAGGCGGTCGACCCAACGCTGACCCTCCTCAACGATCGGCGGGCGCTTGGCATCGGCGCCCGGCACATCACGATCTCCACCGTCGGCGTCCTGCCGGGCATAGTCGCGCTCGGCGAGCGGCCGGAGCAGTTCCGCCTCGCCCTCTCCATCCACGCGCCGACCGACGAGCTGCGGAAGCAGCTCATGCCGATCAACACCAAGTATCCACTCGCCGAGGTCATCGCCGCCGCCAAGGTCTTCGACCGACGCGTCACCTTCGAGTACGTGATGCTTGGCGGGGTGAACGACGGGATCGAGCAGGCCCGTGCCCTCGGCCAGCTCGCGCGCGAGTGCGGCGCGTTCGTCAATCTGATTCCCCTCCATCCGGGCGGCTCGCAGGGATTCGTGCCGACGCCGGCGAACGAGATCTCGCGATTCGCACGGCTGCTGCGCGACCGCGACGTGGAAGTGGCCGTGCGAAAGAGCCGCGGCATGGACATCTCCGCCGCGTGCGGACAGCTACGGGTCGAACGGTTGGGTCGCCGGGCGCCACGTGCGACCGAGCAGCACAGTGACGTCCAGGTAGCGTGAGGAATCGGGGCGGGTCTCGGTGCGCGACGGAGTCAACACCCTCGACACCGATGCCGCCCACGCCGGGTGGCCAGACCGATCCAGAACGAGCGTCGTATCGAGCGTCGGGCTGGCATTGCCCATGTCGACGACGTCGAAGCCCCGGTCGCGCAGCAGACGCGTGGCTCGGCGCGCGAGCCCGTGCGACCCGGTGGTGTTGAGCACCTGGACGCGGATGCGCACTCCCCGCGGCGCGCGCTGCACGCTCGCGCGGCCGATGCCGGTCGTGATGGGGTTCCCCATCGACCGTCGCGCGTGAACCACCCAGGCAGCGCCGGCGACGAGGAGCGCGACCGCCAGCGCCGCGATGCCGACCATCCCCTTCATCGCACCGCGTTCCACAGCTCGACGGCACCAGGGAAGAGCCGCATCCCTTCTCGCAACGACCATTCGAGTCGGGCGCGAAGCACCTGACGAAACGTTCCGTCGAAGTCCGCCGGCACCTGCGCGGCGAGATAGGCGCGGTCGGCGCGCGAGAATTTCCGGCCCGGCTCCAGATAATCGGCCATGTACAGCGCGCGGCCGAGCCGTCCCCAGTGCAGCGAGCCCACGGTGTGAAAGCGCACGGCGTCGAGGAGTTCGATCCGCGTCTCACCCTCAGATGCCATCCGCGCCGCCGCCGCAGGGCCGTGTAGCATTTCCAGCGTGTAGTCGGCGACCTCGCCGGCGAGGAGCCGCAACTCCGGCTCCAACGCGTCCCGCAATGC
>JBIOHU010000030.1:0-19604 GCA_044449225.1 Gemmatimonadales bacterium
CGACGGACCCTGGACGCTGAGCGGGATCGCCGGCGCAGAACCGGCATCCGACTTTGCGTGTGTGCGGGCCTTCAACGGCGCGCAGCGGGGACGCCTCGTGGTCGATTCGGTGGAGCTGCGCGCGGCCAGCGCGAGCGCGATCGAGTCGGCGCTCGCCGCAAGTGACCGCGAGCTGATCGTATTCGTGGAGATACCCCTCGGCGACGATCCGCGGCCGCTGCTCGAGGTCGCCAAGCGAGCGGGCGCGAGCCGACTCGGGGGTGTCGGCGCGCAGCAGCGCGCTGAGAGCGCGCCGGAGACGCGCCATCGCGTCGCGGCCGGCCCCGAGCAGCGGATTGAGCGCGCCGGCGTGGACGCAGGCGTCGACGATCGACGAGTTCCCCCCTTCGAGCAGCTCCGCCTCGCGCGCCGCGGCGAGATCGAGCACCTGATCGCCGATCGCCACTCCGGGTCGCGGCGGCAGCCCTGGAGTCCGGAAGAGCCCGAAGGGGAGGTTCTGGACCGGGAAGTCGGACCCGTCGATCTGCGCCGACTCGACCCAGCTCGCGAGCTCGGCTCGGTTGGGGTCGTCGATGCGCTTGATCACAGGAGCGCCAGCTCGTGGAGCTCGTCGACCGGCTCGCGGAAGGAACAGGAGCCGAAGCCGAGAGCGAGGGAGTGCCGCATGTCGGCGATCTGTTCGCGCCCGAGACGCCAGTCGCGCCAGGCGATGGCGTCGTCGCCGAAGGTGAACGCGGCGGACTCCCGCTCCTCGAGAAGGAGCGACAGCGTCGGTTCGTCCATGCCGGCGCGCGCGAACGCGGCAGCGAGAAAGACATTGAGAAATCCGAACATCGTCGCGAGCGGCGCGTCGATGTCGTAGGTGAGACGCTGTTCGGCACGCAGGGCGTGGTGGAGACCCGCGGTCACCTTGAAGGGCAGATCGATCGCCGCGCACGCCACGATAAAGCGAGCCAGCGCCGCGGCTGTCGGAAAGGAGCTGGCCGTGGTGCCGCCGGTGCGCGCCTTGGCGCGCGCGCCGTGCCGCTTGACGACCTCGAGCAGCGGCCGCGGATCGTCGCCGAGGGGTATCTCCACGAATACGATCAGCTCGCGGTCACTTGCGGCGAGCGCCGACTCGATCGCGCTCGCGCTGGCCGCGCGGAGCTCCACCGAATCGACGACGAGGCGTCCCCGCTGCGCGCCGTTGAAGGCCCGCACACACGCAAAGTCGGATGCCGGTTCTGCGCCGGCGATCCCGCTCAGCGTCCAGGGTCCGTCGCGCGCGTCCACCAGCGACGCCGCGCATGCTGCGAGCTCGTCGAGTCGGGCGACGGGGACGACCAATCGGCCGAGCATCCAGGCGTCGGGCGACGCGCGATACGACGCGTAGTCGGCGACCGCTTCGGCCATCGACAGACTCGCCGGCGGAAAAAGCCCGGCGTAATCCACCAGCCGCTCGAGCAGCACACGGGTCGTCGCGGCCGGTGCCGTCATCGGTCAGTCCGCCGACTTCTTCGGCGCCAGAATGCTGCCGCGGCAGTTCGGCGATCCACAGCGGCAGGCGTAGAACTTCTCGTCCTCCTCGGTGTGCTCGTCGGTCCGCTCGTACTGATAATCGTACAGCAACTCGTCGCCGATCCGGATGTTCTTTCGCGCCTCGATGAAGATGCGCCCGCGGTCGGTGATCGCCTCGCAGTTGCCGTCGCAGGAATGATTGAGGACGCGCGCGTCGTTGCCGTTCACGGCGGCATCGATGCAGGTCCGGTCGTCGACGGTGAAGAGGAAGGTGTGGTGGCGCCCCATCTTCTCGTCGTCGTAGCGCTTGTCGGCGGTCCGCCAGGAAATGCGCTGGCCGAGATACTCGATCAGCCGCGTGCCTTTCGTGACGTTGCGGATCGCGAATGCTCCCTTTCCCTGGATCCTGGAGTCGCGAACCTCGAAGTACGGATTCGGCTCCTCCTTCCACGGGTAGCGAGCGAGGATTCCGCGCTTCGCCGTGTGGCGACGGGTCGCGGACTTCGCTCTCGTGGTGCTGCTCGTCCGGCTCGTGCGACTGCTCTTCTTCGTCGGCATCGGGTGGTGGCTGAAGTCTAGGACCAGGGGCGGCTGGCTCGCAGCCGCTCCCGGAGGGCATCGTCGCTGAGCGACTCCAGCTCGGCGCTCGCGTCGAACATCGTGTCAGCGGTCAGAACGCTCGTCCGAGCGTCACCGCCACCGGCCGGCGCGAAGAGCGCGACGAGGGTTCCCCACGACTCCTTGCCGAGAGTCACCTCCCAGGGCCTGCCCGCGTCGTCGGTGAAGGAGCGCACGTGCGGACTCCCGCTAGGCCAGCTCCGGCCGCGTCTTCCGGTAGGCCTCCGCGGCCTGACGCATGGCGAGCAGCGCGGATGCCTCGAGCTCGTACTCCATCTGCATCCCGGCGAGCTGCTCCGGCTTGTGGTTGCCGGAGACCTTCCGGCCCATCGCATCACACGCGGCGTGGCGACGTGCGAATTCGCGGCTGGCGTGCCAGAGCGAGTTGGCGCGATGCCACCAGGCCTCGTCGACATCCGGATGCACGCCGCCCGCGGCGAGGGTGTACGCGTCGGCTATCTCGGTCAGCGAGCCGTCGCACATCGCGCACAACGCGTCGGCGTGCCGATGCTCGAGCTCCGGCTCACCGTTCTGGTGCAACTTCGCCGCGCGGTCGTGCTGGCGGCAGCATTCGATCGCGGCACGATACAGGGCGTCGGCACGGGAACGGACCAGTACCATCGGCGCCGGCGGTGCTTCGTCGGGATTGGCTGTGGTGGCGCTACGGCGGACGTTGGGCATCGTTAGGGCTGGGAGGCAGCGACCGCGCGGACACTCGCGCGGCCTTCGGAAAGATGCCCGCGCACGCGCGCAACTCAAAGGGCTCGCCACCGCGAGATGGTCCATGGCCGTGAGCGCTTCCGTCGTGAGCCAGTTGACGTTGTCCGTCGCAATCGCCGAGCTTACTCGTTCAGACAGCCGGTTGTCCCCGTCCTCGCGCGGCGACCGGCCAGCTCGTGTCCACCGTTTCTCCCCGCGCGCCATATACGAGATCGTTCAGGTGCACGACGATGCACACGTGATTGGGCACGACCCGGACCCGGTCGCCGACCTCCGGGCGCCAATCGGTGCGGGTGAGATCGAGCATTCCATGCTCCTCGGACATCCGGGCGACGATCACTTCGGGGCGGCCGAGCAGCTCGCCGAAGCCCTCGTCGGGAACGCCGCGGACCGGCTCGCGGCCGAGCGCCTTTGTGCCGGCGTCGATCACCGCCTGACCCGGGACGGCGGTCGAAACCACCGTGGCGAGCACGGTGAGGGCGCAGTCGCCGATCGCGCAGGCGCCGATCGAGGCGGTGGTGCGGTCGTTGTAGACGTAGGTGCCCGGCCGGATCTCCGTCACGCCCGGAATCTCGTGGGATCGCCAGAGGGTCGGGGTGGAACCGCCGCTCACCACGGCGGCCGGATGGCCGGCGCGAGAGAGCTCGTCGAGCGCACGGCCTATCGCGTCGCCCAGCTCGCGCAGCTTGGCATCCTGCTCCTCCACCGACTCGCGAACGTGTCCGGGATAGAAGGCGATGCCGCGGAAGTCCAGCGACGGCTCGCCGGCGATGCGGCGCGCGAGGGCCACGAGGTCGGCCGCCGAGCCGACCCCGACGCGGTGCATGCCGAGGTCCAACTCGGCGTACACGCCGACGGTGCGCTTCGCCTCGCGCGCCGCGCGCGCGATCTCCTCCGCGGCGCGCAGCGAGTCGAGGGCGACGACGACGTCGACGCTCGCCGGAAGGGCGGCGATCCGGCGCGCTCGGGGCGCGGCGACGGGTGGATAGGCGACCAGCAGGTCGTCGCACACCTCCGCCATGATCTCGGCCTCGCGCGGAGTGGCGCAGGTGAGGCCGCTCGCACCGAGCCGGAGCTGCTCCCTGGCGACGACGGGAGACTTGTGGGTCTTCACGTGAGGCCGGAGCTCGAGATCGTGCTTCAGCGCGTATGCGGCGGCACGCTGGAGATTCAGCTCCATGCGGTCCAGATCGACTATCGCCGCCGGTGTCTCCAGCGAGTCGAAGCCGGCGCCGCTCATCGGAGCGCGCGGCGAGGGGATGCGACGAAAGGTCTGGTCATGACTCCAACCTACGCGTCGGCGGCGAGGGAGCCAAGCCGGTGAGCGAGCGCCGCGACGTGCCGCGGGCGCGCGCGCTGATCCTCGCCCACGGCTGGAACGCCACCGCGTACCAGATTCTCAATCCGGGGATCGAGCACTGGTTCACGCGCGACGGCGACGCGGTGATCGGCTTCGTCACCCATGCACGCACGCGCGTCGTCGCCGGCGCGCCGGTCTGCGCGGCTGAGCGGCTGCCGGCGGTGGTCGCCGAATTCGCCGCCAGCGCGGCGAGCGGCCGCCTGCACGTCTGCTACTTTGGAGCCGGCTCGCGGCTGGAGGAGCTGCTCGTTCCCACCGGACGCTGGAGCGCGGCGAGCCTCGGCGCGCAGCCGAGCTGGGATCCGGCGGGCTGGCCGCGCATCGTCGCGGCACGCTCGTCACTGAGGGCACAACTCAATCGCGCGCGCAACAAGCAGGTCGACGTCGCGGAGTGGGACGCCGCTCGCGGCGCGGCGAATCCCGATCTGCGGCGCTGTCTCGCCGAGTGGCTCGCCGACCGCCGGCTTCCGCCACTCCATTTCCTCGTCGAGCCGGAGACGCTCGGGCGGTTGGAGGATCGGCGGCTCTTCGTCGCCTCGCGGCGCGGCGCGGTGCTGGGATTCCTCCTGGCGTCGCCGATTCCCGCGCGGCACGGATGGCTGGTGGAGCAGATCATTCGGGGGCACACCGCGCCGAATGGCACCGCCGAGCTGCTGCTGGACGCGGCGATGCGCGCCGTCGCGGCGGACGGCGCGCACTATCTCACTCTCGGCCTGTCGCCGCTGTCACGGCATTCGCGCTTCGACCTCCACCGGATGCCGCGCTGGCTCCGGCTCGCGCTGCGTTGGGTGCGCGCTCATGGCCGGCGCTTCTACAACTTCGAGGGACTCGACCGGTTCAAGGCGAAGTTCGCGCCGGACGAGTGGGAGGAGATCGTCGCCATCGCCGATGCCCCGCGCTTTCCGCCGCGCGCACTCTGGGCCATCGCCGCGTCGTTCGCGCAGGAGTCGCCTGTGACGCTCGTCACTCGCGCCGTCATCCGCGCCATCCGACAGGAGGCACGCTGGCTGCGCCGTCGGGGAGCACGCGCCGGTGCGGCCTGAAATTCGCACTCGCGGCCAGACCCGCCTTCAGCACATCTTTGGTCATGCAACAGTACGTAATAGACTGGCCGCACGTCCACATCATGATCAACCACGTCCCCGTGATCCTCGTGATCATGGGGACGCTCGCCGCGCTCCTCGGCGTGGTGCGTGGCCGACGCGGAGTGTGGCTGTATTCCACGGCCACACTGACGCTGGCAGCACTGGCGACGCTTCCGACGTACTTCAGCGGCGCTCCGGCGGAGCGGGCGCTGCACCGTCCATGGTACGTCGCGCGCACGAGCATCCACACGCACGAGGATGCAGCGCTGATCGCGGCGCTGCTGACCGGCCTCGCCGGGCTCGTCGCCCTTTTCGCCTGGCGGCGGCTGGTACGCTACCCGCGCGAGGTCACTCTCCCCGGCGGGCTGCGCGCCGCGGTGGTGATCACGTCGCTGGCGGCGGCGGTGACGATCGGCTACGCGTCGTGGCTGGGCGGGGCGATCATCCACGACGCGCCGGGCCTCAAGGGACCGGCGCCGGTGCGTGCCGCGCCGGCCACTGCGCTGCCGAGCGCGACGCCGTAGGCCATGCGGGCTACCGCGAGCCGCGCTCGTCGAGCAGCGGCTGCGCGGCGCGCTCACCGAGGACGCGGGTGACGAACCGCTGGCCCTCGCCGATGCGCTCCACTTCGACGGCGATCGAGTCCACCGACTGATCCAGTCGGGTCAGCCGCTCCATCAGCTCGCGCGGCAACGACGCCATCGTGGCGCTGCCGCGCCGCCAGATCCGCCGCGCGTAGGCGAGGCTGAGCGGGAGCATGACGATGACGATGAACATGCCGCTGAGAAAGTAGACCTCGTCGGGGGGGCCTGGCCGACGGTAGGGCGGCTCGCGCACGACGGCGCCCGGCACCGCCGCCGCCTGCGCGACCTGCGCGTCGGCCGTCGCGATCTGCTTGTCGAGGGCCGTGATGCGTGCATCGACCTCGGTGATGTGCTGCTCGATACCGTTGTGATCGGCGCCGGAAGACGACTCCCTGAGCTGCCGGGTGAGGTCGCGGCGCTCGCTCCGCGCCCCGTCGAGCTGGTCGCGCAGCTCGCTGCGCTGGGCGACGAAACCCTGGTAGACCGCGGTCGGGCTCTGGGGAAGATTGGCGACCCGAACCTGAGAGCCGCCGGCGATGACGGGACTGGGTGGCGAAGGAGGAATCGGCTGCTGCATGCGGGTGCCGTCGTGGGTGCGGGTCACGAAGTGGCGGCGCTCGGCCGCGCCTGATCGCCCTACGTTCTCACGGTGGCCGCCGTTTCACCAGAGGAGGCCGGCTCGGCGCTGCCGCCGCCGGCGGCAAATGCGCGGCGGACGAGCTCCTGCGCCTCCTGCTGGATGCGGTGAAGATGCTCGACGCCGATGAAGCTCTCGGCATACAGCTTGTACACCTCCTCCGTCCCCGACGGCCGCGCGGCAAACCAGCCGTTGGCCGTTTCCACCTTCAATCCCCCGATCGGCGCGTCGTCGCCCGGCGCGGTCGTGAGGGTGCGCGTGATCGGCTCGCCCGCCAGGTCGGTGTCGGTGACGTCCTTCGCCGAGAGCTTCGCGAGGATGGCCTTCTGGGCCGGTGTCGCCGGCGCGTCGATCCGCTCGTAGACGGACGCGCCGAGCTCCTTCGTGAGCGCCGCATACAGCTCGCCAGGGTCCCGCCCCGTGACGGCGGTCATCTCCGCGGCGAGCAGCCCGCAGATGATCCCGTCCTTGTCGGTGGTCCAGAGCCTGCCGTTGCGGCGGAGGAAGGAGGCGCCAGCGCTCTCTTCGCCGACGAATCCGAGCGATCCATCGGTCAGGCCGTCGACGAACCACTTGAAGCCGACCGGCACTTCGTAGAGCCGGCGTCCGAGCTTCGCGACGACGCGGTCGATGATGCTGCTGCTGACGATCGTCTTGCCGACGCCGACGGCGGACTTCCATTCCGGCCGGTGAGCGAGCAGGTACTGGATGGCGACCGCGAGGTAGTGGTTCGGATCGAGGAGCCCTGCCCCGCGCGCGACGATGCCGTGGCGGTCATGATCGGTGTCGCAGGCCCACGCGACGTCGAAGCGATCCTTCATCCCGATGAGCCGCTGCATCGCGTACGGCGACGAGCAGTCCATCCGGATTCGGCCGTCCCAGTCGACCGTCATGAAGCGGAACGACGGATCGACCACATCGCTGACGACGGTGAGCGGGAGATGATAGCGCTCGGCGATCACCCCCCAGTAAGCGACACCGGCACCGCCGAGCGGGTCGACACCGAGGGTGAGCCGCGAGGCGCGGATCGCGTCGAGGTCGATCACGCCCGGGAGGTCGGCGACGTAGGCGCTCAGGTAGTCGTGCGCGCGGGTGGTGGCCGCCGCGCGCGCGCGGGCGAGCGGGATGCGCTTCACCGCGTCCAGGCCGGACTCCAGCAGCGCGTTGGCGCGATCCTGGATCCATCCGGTGATGCTCGTATCGGCTGGGCCGCCGTTGGGTGGATTGTACTTGAAGCCTCCATCCTCCGGCGGATTGTGCGACGGGGTGATGACGATGCCGTCGGCGAGCCCGGTGGAGCGCCCGAGGTTGTAGGCGATGATGGCGTGCGAGACGGCGGGAGTCGGGGTGTAGCCCCGGCGCGAGTCGACGAGCACCGGCACGTCGTTCGCCGCCAGCACCTCGAGGGCGCTGCCGAGGGCTGACTCGGAGAGGGCGTGAGTGTCGATGCCGAGGAAGACCGGGCCATCGATCCGGTGGCGGCGACGATGTTCGACGATCGCCTGGGTGATGGCGACGATGTGGTGCTCGTTGAATGCGCCGTCGAAGGAGGAGCCGCGGTGGCCCGAGGTGCCGAAGGCGACGCGCTCGGCGGGCACGGCAGGGTCGGGCGAGCGGGTGTAGTACTCGGAGACCAGCAACGGGATGTTGGCGAGCATGGCCTGGGTGGCCGGCTTGCCGGCGCGGGGATCGAGGGTCATGCCGTTCTCACTCGCAGGATCGGGACCGGGGGGGCCGAACGCGACGATGCCCCGCCGATCCGTCGGCGGGGCATCGTCGCATTGCAGACCGGTCAGTAGCCGGGGTTCTGGGTCATGCCCGGCGTAGTGGTCATGTCGCGCAATGGAATGGGAAAGAGCGCATAACCGGGCTTGGCGAGATCCTTGACGGTGCCGGCGAGCCCGAGGCGCACGAGGTCGGGCCAGCGATCGCCTTCGAAGGCGAACTCGTGCCGGCGCTCGAGCAGGATCGCCGCCAGGACGTCGGACTGGGTCGTGACGTCGACGCCGAGGACGTGCGGAGCGAGACCGGCGCGGGCGCGCACCTTGTTGTACTCGGCGACGGCGGCAGCGAGCTGATTCAACCGTGCCAGGGCCTCCGCCTTGATCAGCACGACCTCGGCGAGACGAATGACGTGCGGATGCTCGGCGCCGATCGTGGTCGGCCACTTCGTCGCCTGGAGCGAGCTGCTTCCCGACGTGCGCGGACCGAAGGTGAATGGTTTGCGGAGATCATTCGCGGCAAACGTCGACGCGAGCTCCTTCGTCGGACGCACTTCCGTGCGACCGGCGTACAGCCAGTAGTAGCCCAGCTCGTTGTATTCGGCCGCGGTGAAGCTGACGCGGAAGATGTCCTCGGCCGTGTTCGTTCCCGTCGCCGTGAACAGATCGCCGAACGGCACCGTGAGGGCGTCGCGGCCGGCGAGCACCGTGTTGGCGGCATCGAGCGCGGCCTGATAGTCGGACGCCGAGTTCGCGCCGGGCAGACTCGCCCGATAGAACAGGACGCGGGCGCGGATCGCCTCGACGGCCATCGGCGTGGCGCGCCGCGTGTCGCTCGTGTTGGAGATCATCGTCGCCGCCTTGTCCAGGTCGCCGAGGATCTGGGTGTAGACCTGGAGCTGCGGGGTGCGAGTGTACCCGCTGGCGTCGTCGGCCGACTGAACGGGGGCGAGGGGCATCGGGACGTCGCCCCAGAATTTCACGAGGTTGGAATAGCTGAGCGCACGGAGGAAGTACGCTTCGCCCATCACCTCGTTTTTCGTCGCGTCGTCGATCGCGGCCACCTCGGGAACGCGAGTCAGGATGACGTTGTCCCGATCGATCTGCCGGTAGATCGCCGTCCACATGTCGGTGACCTCCGGGTTGTCGGCGGCGATCTGATTGTTCTCGATGTCGCCAAGGAATTGATAGGTGCCGACCCAGGTGCTGTTGTCGGCGGGCAGGTCACCGAGCAGTTCGGCGTCGAGGCCGTAATAGCTCAGGCTCTGCAGTCCGTCGTACGCGCCATTGAGCGCGCCCCGGGCCGACGGTGCGTCGACGATGATGTCCGCTGCCGGGACGCGGTCGGCGGGCGTCGTCGTGAGGACGCGATCGCACCCCACGGCGGCCATCAGCAGCAGCGCGACCGGCACGAAATTGTTGAATCGCATGATTCGATGATGCCTCATTGGAGTGGCTGGCGCGCGGATGCTCCGCTCACCATCCGGCGTTGACGCCGATGGTGAAGCTGCGAGCCAGCGGGTAGGCGTAGTAATCGACACCCATCACGACGTTCGAGCTGATGCCGGCGCTGTTCACGTCGGGATTGTAGCCCGAATAGTTGGTCCAGGTGTGCAGGTTGCGTCCGGAGACGAAGATCTTGGCGTTGTCCATACGGGTCATCGCGGTGAGCCGGTCGGGCAGGCGGTACGACAGGGTGACTTCGCCAAGGCGGACGAACGAGCCATCCTCCACCATACGGCTACTCATGAGGTCCGCACCGGACACACAGTCGTAGCTCATGCGCGGTTCGTTGGTGATGTCACCCGGCTTCTGCCAGCGCGTGAGCGCCAGCGTCGACTTGTTGTCGTAGGTGCATGCGCCGTCGTCGGTGAAGATGCGCATCATGTTGAACACCTTGTTGCCCTGGCTGAACTGCAGGAAGCCCCGCAGGTCGAAGTTTCGGAAGGTGAAGGTGTTGGTGAAGCCACCGTAGTACTTCGGCTGCGGGCTACCGGCGAACATCAGATCGGCCGACGTCGGCGAGAGCGTCTCGCTGCCGTCGGCGGCCTGGAAGACTGCGTTGCCCGTCTGGGGATCGACGCGCAGGAACCGGTACATGTAGAACTCACCGATCGGCTGACCGACGGCCACGACCGAGGTGACGCGGCTGCTGACGGTGAAGGTGGCGTTCTGACCGCCGTACAGGTCCGTGACCTCGTTGTGGTTCCAGGTCACGTTCAGGTCCGAGGTCCACCCCAGGCCGCGGCCGGACGGCGAGTCGAGATTCACCGTGTGCAGGCCGAGATCGATGCCGCGGTTGCGGATGCTTCCGATGTTCGACCAGATGCTGGTGTATCCGCTGGTCGAGGGGATCGGTCGCTGGACCAGCAGGTCGCTCGTGTTTCGGTTGTACCAATCCACGATCACGTCGGCTCGTCCACCGAGCACCGAGAGGTCCGCGCCGAGGTCGGTCTCCTTCGTCGTCTCCCACTTGAGATCGGGATTGGCGAGTTGGGTCGACGATACGCCGGCGGCCCCGCTGTAGGGCGTGCCGCTGGCGAGACCGAGGCTGGCGAAGTCGCCGATGCCCTGGTTGCCGGTGACGCCATAGCTGCCCCGCAACTTGAGCGTGGCGAAGCGGGAGAGCGCCTGGGCGAAGTTCTCGTCGGTGACGATCCAGCCGGCGGAGATCGCCGGGAAGATGCCGTAGCGATTGGCGCTGCCGAAGCGGGACGAGCCGTCGGCGCGCAGACTCGCTGACAGGAGGTATCGATCGCGGAGCGTCCAGTTGGCACGCGTGAAGAAGGAAGCGAGGTTGTTGTCGGTGGCGCTGCCGTCCCACGACGTGATGGTCGCGGCGTTGGCGACGTAGGTCGAGAAGCCGGCGGGGAAACCCTCGCCGCGCGCGAAGCTGAGGTCGCGATGGTTGTATTCGACGCTCGTCCCGCCGATCACGCTCAACTTGTTCGCCGCCGAGTTGATCGGTTCTACCGTGAGGAAGCTTTCGGCGACGTACTTCGTGTTGGTGGAGTGGGCGGTCCGGCCGACTCCACCCGAACTGGCCGCGTAGGTCCTGTCAATCTTCGGCGACCCCCAGGTGAGCTCATCGATGCCATAGACGTCGGCTCCGACGCGACCGGAGAGCCAGACGCGGTCGGTGAACAGATAGCGTCCATCGAGGCTGCCGATCGCCCGTTGAGTCTTGTAGGTGTCGAAGTTGAACGCCGCGATGGCGACCGGGTTCGAGTAGCGAAGGCCCTCCGCTTTTCCACCGTAGCCGAAGTTCGTGCCGTAGATCGGGCGCATCGGCTGCATCCCGATCGCGTTCGTCACGATGCCATCCAGGCTCTGGTCGCCGGGGATCCGGTCGTTGTCCTCACGCGTCAGACCGATCGACGACGTGAGGAACAATTTGTCCGTTGCCGTGAGGTCGAGGTTGACGCGGGCCGCCTGGCGCTGGTAGCCGGAACCGATGACGATGCCGCGCTGATCGAAGTTCGCGCCGGAGAGGTAATACTTCAGGCGCTCGTTCCCGCCGCTCATCGAGAGATTCACATCACTCACGGGCGCGCGCTGGAACACCGCACCCTGCCAATTGTACGTGCTGGCATCGTCCACCCCGGGAGTGAAGTCGTAGTCGCTGGGTGCGTAGCCATCGTTCTTGGCACTCTCGTTGAACAGCTCGACGTACTGCTGGGCGTTCAGGAGCCCGATCGTCCGCTCCACTTTCTGCGTGCCGACGTACGAGTTGAGCGAGAACCTCGTCTTCCCCGCCTGTCCACGCTTCGTCGTCACGATCACGACGCCATTCGATCCGCGCGATCCGTAGATCGCCGCCGCAGCGGCGTCCTTCAGCACGTCGATCGTCGCGATTTCGTCCGGGTTGAGCCCCGTGATCGCCGTGACGTCCTGGCCGCTCAGTGCGATCTGGCTGAGCGAGCCCTGGATGATCGGCACGCCGTCCACGACGTACAGCGGCTGGTTGCCGGCGTTGAGCGACGCGGGGCCGCGGACGCGGATCGAGATACCGCTTCCCGGCTCGCCGGAGTTCTGCATCACTTGAACGCCGGGCATTCTTCCCTGCAGCGCGTTGTCCACGCCGGCGACGGGGGTGTTGGCGAATGCCGTGGAATCCACCGACGCGATCGCGCTCGAGACGTCCTGCCGGTTGGCCGTGCCGTAGCCCACCGAGACGACGGCCGACAGAATCGTCGCGGTCGGGTGGAGCGAGAAGTCGGCCGTCACGACGCCGCCGGCGGGCACGGCGATGGCCTGGGTGTGCGACGCATAGCCCAGCCGCTGCGCGCGCACGGAGACGTCGCCGGCGGGGATGGCGGCGAGGGTGTAGCCACCTTCGTCGTTGGTGACGGTACCACGGGTGGTGCCAATGATCGTCACCTGCACCCCCGGCACGCCGTGCCGGTTCGTGGAGTCGGTGACGGTGCCGCGTATCGTGCCGGTCGACTGTGCGACGGCGAGGCCCAGCGGCGCGCCGAGCGCCACGAGCATCGCCGCCAGCCTGCCGAGCCGCCTACGACGGGGGAACTTCATGAGCTTTCCTCCTGGAGAGTGTCGAACGGTGCTCGAGATCCCTGCTGTCCTGACAACGACTCATGCATCCTGAAATGCGGTCGGATCGCCGAGGCGCTGCGAGACGCGTCGGGCCGCCTGCCGCACGCGCGCGACGACCTGCGCCACGCGCCCTTCGGTGAGCCGGGTCTTCGGGCCGCCGATGCTCATCGCCGCGACGGTGCGTCCCTGCGCGTTGCGAACCGGCGCGCTGATGGCGATGAAGCCAGGTTCCAGCTCCTCCCGGCCGACCGCGTAGCCAGCGCGCCAGACCTTCGCCAACTCGCGCTCCAGCGCGGCACGCGAGGTGATGGTGCGCGGTCCGAGCTTCACCAGCCGGGCCGCCCGCTGCCGCGACGCCGGTTTTCCCTCGCCCTCGAATCGTGCCGCGGCCAGCAGCACCTTGCCGGTCGACGTCGCATGCGCCGGCCATCGGGTACCGACTTCGGGCGTTCCGCCGACGATGAAGCGACCGTGCGCCTCGTCGAGGATCAGCACCTCCTCGCCGATCAGGACCTCGATCGTCGCGGTCTCACCGGTGGCGTCGGAGAGCGCCTCGAGCTCGGGGCGCGTCGCCTCGTGCAGTCCGGTGGAGCGGCGCGCCTGAGTGGCGAGACGCAGCAGCGCCGGTCCGAGGCGATACCGTTGCCGGTCCAGATCGCGGACGACGAACTCCGCCCGCTCCAGCGCGCCGAGCAGCCGAAAGGCGGTCGTCTTGTGCAGGCCGATCGACTCCGCCAGCTCGGAGAGCCCGGGCTCCTCGTCGGCATCGCCGACGGCCCCGAGCACCAGCAGCGCGCGCTCGACGGCGCGGGTACCGGCGGACACACCATTGCGCCCATTCGTGGAACGCTGTTTCATATGGGCGGCAATCATCGGCCACGGCGTCGTCGCGGTCAAGGGCCAATCCACCACGAGCGAGCATGCACCCTTCACCCTCCCTGCTTCTTCGCCGTCACGCCGCTCCGGTCGCCGCCGCCCTTGCGCTCGGCGCGGTCGCGTGCACGATCCCCGCCGGCGCCCAGTCAGCGGCTCCGATGCGCTCCACCCCGCGCGGCACGCTCTTCATCGTCGGCGGTGGACCACAGCCGCCGGCGCTCGTCAAGGAGTTCGTCGATCTCGCCGGCGGCGCCGGTCACGCGAAGATCGTCGTCTTCGCGATGGCGAGCTCGGACGGCAAGGCGAGCGGCGAGGAGAAGGCGGACGACCTCCGCAAACTCGGCGCGGCGGCGACGAACGTATTCGTCACCCATGACGAAGCGAACACCGACTCGGTGGCGAAGCTGCTCGACGGCGTGACCGGGATCTGGTTCGGGGGCGGCGATCAGGTTCTGCTCATGAAGGCGCTCGGCGGCACGAAGACCGAGCGGGCGATCCACGGCCGCTACGCGGCCGGCGCCGTGGTCGGTGGCACCTCCGCCGGCGCTGCCGTCATGTCCGCGGCGATGATCACCGGTGACGAGCGGCATCCGGGAGGCGTGCGAGCGGTCAAGGACAGCACCGAGTCCTTCATGACGATCGCCCGCGACAACCTCGAGATGGCCCCGGGATTCGGTCTGCTGACGAACGCCGTCGTCGACCAGCACTTCGTGCGGCGGAAGCGCCACAACCGTCTGGTCAGCGTCGTCCTCGAGCAGCCGGTCCACCTCGGCGTCGGCATCGACGAGTCCACGGCGCTGATCGTGGAGCCGAGCGGCCGCTGGCGGGTCGCCGGCGAGAGCGTGGCGATCGTCTACGACGCGCGCCACGCCACGATCACGCCCGACGGAACGACACTCGGCGCGACGGGAGTCACGATGCACGTTCTGCCCGCGGGAAGCCGGTACGATCCGGCTACGGGCAGAGCATCCTTACCGAGTAAGCCGTAGGTGCGCCGAACTACGAGTCAGAGGTGAATCGTGAGAGGTGAGAGGTGACCACGAATTCGAACGGGCACACCGGAACAACCCGGTGTGCCCTTCGTCATTGTAGTCCCCACCTACCCACCTACCCACCTACTCACCTACAGCGCGCGCGCAGCGCGCGCCGGCTCACCAGTTCCGCAGATTCCCCGCTCCCAGCGCCAGGTCCGCCATCCGCTCCACGACGGCCGAGACCTGCTCGTCCGACAGCTTGTGTCCCGCTGCCCGCAACCGCTCGCGCAACCGCGCGATGAGGTCGCGCCGCCGACGCTGGGTCGATTGCACCGCATCCTCGAATTGATCCCAATCCTCCGCCATCGGTTGTCTCGTTATCCCCCGTTGGCCACGCGGCGCACCGGCGACACGCCAGCGGTGCGCTCGAAGTGGCGTAGCTCGACCGATGCCATCTGCGTCGCGAGGGCGAGCAGTTCTTCGTCCGGCATGTGCGCGCACACCGGGCGTATGCGGTGGAGGATGTCGAGGGCGAGCGCGCGCACCCGATCCGGTATGCGCGAGGAGTCGGTCATCGCGCCGACTATCGCGCCAGCCTCTGCTGCAGCCTCGAATACGTCCTTCATCCACCGGCTCCCGTCGTCGGGTTTCGTGATCGACCTCGCCTGTACCGGACGCAACAGCCGGCGCCAGGTCACATCCGATGTCCGACGAACGGCTATCTGCGGCGACGACGGGCGATCGCAACGCCGGCGAGGCCGGTGGCGAGGAGAAGAAGGGTCGCCGGCTCGGGCACCGTCGTCGGCGGGGGGATCACTGGCGGGATGACCGGCGGTGGGGTGACCGGAGGACCGGCCGACGCCGGCGTGCCATGGTCGTGGTCCAGTCCGTGGAGCAGGATCGCCCCGCCCAGCAACCCGAAGAGCGGAATCCACGGCACGGCGACCCCTCCGGGAGCGGTCGGAGCCCGCTCGGTCAGCATGATCGGCGTCCCCGCCTCGCTTCGAATCAGATGAATGACGACTGGCGTGCCGGCGACCTCCCGCTTCGTGCCCGGCAGCAGCCTCTCCGCCTGCGGCCGACGCGCGGGGGGTGGCGCTTCCACGACTCTTGCAGTCTTCTTCACCGGAATCGAGATCTCGCTCCGGGCACGCGCCGGCCGCTGAGCCTTCGATGAACCGCCGATCGCGCCGATCGCGAAGATCACCAACACCAACGAGTGCAGCTGCTTCATGTGCGGCGGACCTCTCTCCTGCTACCCCTCGACCTGCTCCCTGCGCCCGAATGGCGTCCGGAGATCTGACGCGTGCAAGGCTGTCGTAATGCGGCTTCTGTGCCAGATGTTTATGAAGCCGACGGGGGACCGATGAGCCGCGACGGATTCGATCTCGAGCTACGCGGCGGACCACTCGCCGGCGGGAGTGCGCGGGTTCACGATACGGAGGTTCGACTCGCCGTCGTGCAGGAGGGGGGACGGCTGCACCTGCGCGACGAGGGCGCTCCTGCAGAGCCCGCGTCCATCGAGGGCCGCCGCATCGGCACATATGGCTTCAGCCATCGCGAGGAAGCACTGGTCTGGTTCCCCACCCTCCGGCACACGCGCTGACGGGAGCTGTCTCGCCGCCGCTCACGCGGCGCCGAGGGTCACGACGACGACGTGCCGCGCGCCGTCGTCCCGGAGGCGAATGACGCCGTCAGGGCAGACGACCCCGTCCACCTCGACGCGTCGCACGCCGCCCGAGACGCCATCGGGATTCTTCACCGCGACGGCATAGCTGCTCGACCCGTGCCGATAGTCGAGGGTGAACTCCTTCCACGACGTCGGAATGCAGGGCGAGATGGCGACCGTGTCGCCGAGCTTGGTGAAGCCGAGCAGCCCCTCCAGGGCGACGCGGTAGCTCCAGCTCGCCGATCCGGTGTACCAGGTCCACCCGCCGCGTCCGACGTGGCCGACGGCATTGTAGACGTCGGCACAGATGACGTAGGGTTCGACCTTGTAGCGGTCGGCGTCCGCCGCCGTGCGCGCATGCGAGAACGGATTCAGCATGTCGAGCAGGTGGAAGGCGCGGTCGCCGTCCTTCATGCCGACGGTGGCGAGCACGGTCCAGAGCGCAGCGTGAGTGTACTGCGCGCCGTTCTCGCGCACGCCCGGCAGATATCCCTTGATATAGCCGGGATCGCGCTCCGTCTTGTCGAAGGGCGGCGTGAGGAGGAGGATGATGCGCGCGTCCTCCTTCACGAGGCGCTCGCCGACTGACTGCATGGCGCGCCGCACCCGCGTCGGATCGCCGGCGCCAGACAGCACCGCCCAGCTCTGGGCGATCGAGTCGATCTGGCATTCGGCGCTCGACGCCGTGCCGAGCGGCGTGCCGTCGTCGAAGTACGCGCGGCGATACCACTCGCCGTCCCATGCTTCGCGCTCCACCGCCGCGGCATAGTCGTCGGCCCGCTTGCGGCAGCGCTCGACGACCGGGTGGTCGCCCCGCCGCTCGGCGTGTTCGGCGAAGCGGCGCAGCGTGGCGACGAGGAACCAGGCGAGCCAGACGCTCTCCCCCTTGCCGCCGATGCCCACGCGATTCATGCCGTCGTTCCAGTCACCGCCTCCCATGAGGGGCAGACCGTGCTGCCCCGTCGTGCAGGCGTGATCGAGGGCACGCACGCAGTGCGCGTAGAGCGAATCGGCGGTGTCGCTGCGCTTCGGCAGGTCGTACACCTCGTGCTCGTCGGGTGCCAGCGGACGCATCTCGAGATAGTGAACGACCTCGTCCCAGATACCCGTGTCGCCGGTGACCCGTACGTAGTGGTCGGCGGTGAACGGCAGCCAGACGAGGTCGTCGGAGAATCGCGTGCGCACGCCGCGACCGCTCGGCTCGTGCCACCAATGCTGGACGTCGCCCTCGAGAAACTGGCGACTCGCCGAACGCAGCAAGTGCTCCCGCGTGACGTCGGGGTCGGCGTACACGAACGCCATCCCGTCCTGGAGCTGATCGCGGAAGCCGAACGCGCCACTCGACTGGTAGAGCGCCGACCGCGCCCACATGCGGCACGACAGCGCCTGGTACAGGGACCAGCGGTTGACCAGCGCGTTCAGCTCGGACGACGGCGTGTCGATGCGAATCGTCGAGAGGCGCTGCGTCCATCGACCGACGGCGTCGTTGACGGCCGCCTCGGCTTTCGCCGGCACGCCACACCGCTGGATGATGGCGCGCACCGCTTCCTCGCCGCGCGCCGCGCCGAGCAGTACGACCAGCTCTCTCGTCTGGCCCGGCTCGATGACGAGAGTGCAGCGGAGCGCAGCGCAGGGATCGTCACCGGCGCCGGTCTCGCCGCCGAGCGCTGCGGCGGACTGTCCGGCGGGACTGGAGAGATCGCCGTTCCGTCCGACAAAGGCCACGCGCGACGCCGTGAAGCTCGTCGCCGGCTCGCTGATCCACGAGAAGGCGATGGAGTCGGCGAACTCCGCGATGAAGTGGTTCTGGGCGAAGAGGGCACCAGTTGCCTCGTCGCGCCGGGTGTGCAACTGATGACGCGTCCGCTCGCGGTCGGTACCGAGGACGAGCTCGACGTAGCTGGTGACGGCGATCCGCCGCGGGCGATCGCCGTCGTTGGTCAGCCGGAGCCGGGTGATCTTCACCGGGTCCGCGACGGGCACGGCCATCGTCAGCTCGGAGGTGATGCCGTGGCGAGCGTGGGTGAACGTCGTCCGGCCGGCTGAATGAACGGCTCTATAGCTGCTGCGTGCGACGACGTCGCTCGCCGGCTGCGGCGACGGCGTCGGAGTCCAGCAGACGCTGGAGTCCTCGTCGCGCAGATACAGCACCTCGCCGGCCGGATCGCTGACCGGATCGTTGTACCAGGGAGTGAGCCGGTAGAAGAAGCTGTTCTCGACCCACGCGAAGCCGCCGCCTCGCTCGGTGACGCAGAAGCCGGCGTTGGGATTGGCGACGATGTTCGCCCACGGGGCCGGCGGAACTCGCGACCCGCGCACGTCGATGGCGTAGTCGTCGCCGGCGACGAGGGCGCCGTAGCCGTTGCCTCCTTCGGGCTTCGGGGCGCTCTTTACCGGGGTCGGCGCCTCGAGCACCTCGGGCGGGTTGACGGGAGCGGCGCGCGCCGCCGGCTCGACGATCGCGGCTACCACCTCGCCGAGGCCGACGCCATCGCAGACGATGTGCATCGCCGCCGTCGCGCGAAGGAGCGCCACGTCCTCGTCCTTGAGCAGGTCGGCGCGGCGGATGAAGACGCCCGCCGGCTGGTCGAGCGTGCTCCCCTCGCTCGACGACAGCACCATCGTGTTGAGGTGGTCCTGCAGATCCTGGATGTATGACGGACCCTTGGCGTTGAGGATCACGAGGTCGCAGCGCACGCCCTTCATGCGCCAGTACTTGTGTGCCTGCAGGAGCTGGCGCACGCTCGGGAGACCGATGTCGTCGCGGATGGTGCCGAGGACGATCGGCCAGTCGCCGGAGATGCCCTGCGCCCAGAGGGCGCTCTGCCCGCTCGTGTTGGCCTGCCGTTCCGCTCGGGACGCGCGCAGCGCCTCGCGAGGATAGATCAGTGCCCCGGCGAGATCCTGGTACAGGCCGGCGTCGTCCGGCGAGATGTCGAGGTCGCGCATCTCCACCTGCGCTTCGGTGCCGGAGAGGGCGAGGGCGCGGCTGGCGGCGGTGATGTCGTTGTAGCGGTCCGCCGATTGGATCGCCGCATCGCGGGAGTCAGCGACGACGGTGCTGAAGGCGACCGTGCCAGACCGGCCCGGCTCGAGGCGGACCCGTATACGAAGCGACGCGATCGGGTCGAGCACGGCTCCGGCGGAACCGGACAGCGTCGCGCCGCGATCGAGCGCCGCCGGATCGTGCACCGTGCGCCCGCGGCCGATGAAGCGCGCGCGATCGGTCTCGCACGAGACGGCGCCCACCAGCTCGGCCCCGATCGCGACGACATGCGTACACCAGGGCTGCTTCTCCTCCGACGACCG